>JAKSCD010000044.1 GCA_022360775.1 Sneathiellales bacterium
AATCTGGCGGCCATTACAGCGGCCATTACGATGGGAGAGGATGTGGATCCTGATCCCAGGCAACGCTATCGCGCAGCCATCTGGGTCGGTATTTTCTTTTTTATTCTTGGTATCTTTGGAAGCGCTGTTACGGGTTTGTTTATTCTTTTTCCAACAGCACTGGTCATGGCAATCGCCGGGCTCGCCCTTCTTGGGACTATCGGCAATGCTTTGAAAGGGCTCTCGGAAAAGGAAGAGGAACGCGAAGGCGCCATGATCACTTTTGCAATCACAGCGTCTGGCGTCACCCTCTTCGGGATTGGCGCCCCCTTCTGGGCGCTTACCCTTGGTCTTGTCATTCATTATCTGTTTCAGTGGCACCGGCAGAAAACCAGTGCCCCGAAAACAGCTTAAGCCGCGAAATCCGGATCAGCCGCGGTTTCAGCCTGACCTGCATTCAAGGCCTTTATCTTCGGATAAAGTTCTCCCATATCATGAAGAACATCCTCCATGGGCGGATCCTCGAACAGGCCGCGATCCTTCACATATTCCATATGCTGACGTTTTTCGGCATCATATTCATGGAAAAGCGCGTCTTTTGTGCCGTCAAACTCGATAGCCTGAACACCAAAACGCTCACATAGCTCCTTGTTAAAGGTCGGTGTTACCTTATAGACATTCCCTTCCAGCTTCAGTCCCACATAACCATGATAGGAAAACAGATCCGTTTCCATAATCGCTGCAAGTTTGGGGGAATTGAGGTGGTTCTGCACATCGGCAAAGCCCACTGCTGCCGGAATGCCTATGGATCTGAGGCAGGCCGTCAGCAAGATGGCCTTGGGGACACAATAGGCTGCCGGAAGAGCGGCCACATGACTTGCCTTATAGTGATCCTCAATAAACTCCATCTGGTAAGGGTCATAGCGGATATCATCCCGAACGGCATTGAAAAGGGCGATTGCCTTTTCCGTCTTGCTTCCCTTTTCCGTGCCTTCAAGGGACCTGGCGACAAAGGCTTTCACCGATTCCGTTTCAAAATCGATATAACGCGTCTGATTTACCCAGCTATCGGGAAGTTTTGCAGCTTCCAGTCCGGACAAGTCTTTCATAAAACACCTTTATTTTTCTAACTTTGATTAGAAATTAAGGGGAAGCCCGTCCTTCTGTCAAGCAGACTTCGGACCATAAACATAGGCACCGCCCTTCTCCAGCGCAGCCAGATAAGTCGGGGATTTATGGATTTGCGCGACAAAAGCTTTGATATTGGGAAAGGCATCCCCAAGCCCATTTCCAACGATTGCTTCAAGCGGGAAGGACATCATGATATCAGCTCCTGTAAGGGTGCCACCGACAAAAAACGCCTGTCCGGCGAGCTGCTGATCAACAAAGGAAAAATGATTTTTCATTTCACCGGCAATCCGGGCCTGCAAGGCGTCAGATGTCGCGCCCATCCGTGTTGTGTAAAGATTTAACAGTAGCGGCAGCATGGCGGACCCTTCTGCGTAATGCATCCATTCCGTATAGCGCGCGAACTCTTCCGTTCCCTCTTTTGGTTGCAGCCGCCCCTTGCCATAGCTTCGGATCAGATAGTCGACAATCGCCCCGGATTCGTGAAGCTTCAAATCGCCATCTTCCAGGATCGGTGATTTCCCCAAAGGATGGACGGCATGCAGATCCTCCTGCCCCAAACGGGTCTCGGGATGACGCTCGTAGTGGATAATCTCATACGGCATTTCCAGTTCTTCAAGCAGCCAGAGGATACGTTGGGAACGGGAATCATTGAGATGATGGATCTTCAACATGGCGGTTTCCTTATATGTTTTTCGGCCCCGAAGACGCCGATATCAGCGTCAAAATTATGTGATTGGCATTACATTATCGGACTTCAAATCAAAAGAGCGATGATTTATAATCCGTGATATTAAATATCATGATATATATCTATTGGGAATGCTGTTTATCAAAACAGCGTTCAGAACCGGAACATTTATGCCGAATAAAGATCTGATCATTAACTCTGATATGGAAACCGACCAAAAAGCTGTCGCCCTCATTGCCTGCATTGCCCAGGACTATAAAGTGAAGATGGAACGGCTGATCAGCCCGATGGATCTATCCCTGTTGCAGCTTCAAATTCTGCATGCACTCGATTATTCCCCCAAAGGCTGCCTGACCGTCAATCAGATCAAGGCAGCGATGGTCGATGATAATTCAAATGTATCGCGCACCCTGAACAAGCTTGTGGATATGGGAATGATTGTGAAGGAACGCAGCTCCCAGGATCAGCGTACCGTCTTTATCCGCATAACGGATCTGGGGCGAAATGCCCATAAAGAAGCCGATAAGCTGCTCCTCTCTCACACCACCGGATTAACCGAAGCAGATGTTAAAAAGCTGTATGCGCTGCTCCTCAAACTCTGAAACTATAAAGGCTCCCTCATGATCACAGTTCATCACCTTGAAAATTCACAATCCATCCGAATTCTCTGGCTGCTTGAGGAGCTGGGCGCCGAATATAAACTTCAGCATTACAAACGGGTGGGTGTGAATACGCTGGCACCGGAAGAGTATAAAAAACTTCATCCCATCGGGACCTCTCCGACCATTACGGATGGCGATATGGTGCTCGCGGAAACCAATGCCATTGTGGATTATATTCTGGACAAGCACCCCGAACAAAGCCTGCGTCCCCTACCCGGATCTGAGGAAAGAACACGCTATCTTTTCTGGCTGCATGCAACACAAGGCAGTTTGATGCCGCTGCTGATTGAAAGCCTGATTTTCAAGCGGATGATCAGCAAGGTCCCTTTCTTTATCCGTCCGGTGACCAAACTGGTTGTCGGCAAAGTGCGGGAGACTTATCTCAATCCGCGCCTGAACCGTCTTTTCGGGTATATCGAGGCGGAGCTTGGAAAGTCCACATGGCTTGCCGGCGAAAAACTGACGGCGGCAGATATTGTCATGGGATATTGCCTGGAGGTGGCTGAAATTCGTATCGGGGCCGACGATTACCCGAATATAAAGGGGTTTTTAAAACGTATGCGAGACCGCCCGGCCTACAAGGCCGCCATGGAAAAGAACGGCGAATTCAAACCCCTGGCAGACTAGGAAACGACAGGGACACGATTTTACCGTGCCCCCGCATTATTCAGGTATTTATTGCTTTTTGAAAAGCTGGTCGTGACTTGATGCGTTCAATATAGGCCTGAAGATTGGGAAGATTGTCATTCACCAGCTTCAGGCTCTCGGAAGCGACCATGGCATGGCCCAGCATGATGTCTGCGCCGCTGAAATCACCGATCAGATATTCCCGGTCTGCAACAGCAGCATCGACCGGGACCAGTACCTTCCCGGCAAGGCGCTGCGCCATTTCCAGCACTTCCTTATTCCGGCGATCCGGTGGCAGGAGAACAGTCTGGGTCACGATGGTATTGATCGGCGGCATCATGGTGCCTTCCGTATAATGGAACCACTGAAGAAATTCAGGATATCGCGGATCCTCTTTATTAGGTGCAAGCGATCCATCTCCGTGCCGGGCCATCAGATACTGGGCGATGGCTCCGGATTCAAACAGTCTTACATCCCCGTCATCCAGAACCGGAACCCGGCCCAGCGGATGCCGTTCCTTATGTTCCGGTTTCTTCAGATCCTTTGGATGAAACTCCATCTGGTTGAGCTGATATTCCAGCCCCATTTCTTCAAGAAGCCATAATATTCTGGCAGAGCGGCTCCCTGGTGCGTGATGTAATGTCAGCATTTTATTCTTCCCTCATTATCTGCTGATTTAAGAAAGCGGATTTTTCTCCATGAAATTGATCATGACCTCGGCAATCTTCGGCCCCTGATCTTCCTGCAGGAAATGTCCTCCCTGCTCAATGGTAACATGGGCCTGGCCTTGCGTCCCGGGAATAAGTTTTTGCAGGACCTTATCGCCGCCTTTTGTAACAGGATCGGAATCACTGAAGGTTGTCAAAAAGGGCTTGTCCCACTTTTTCAGGATTTCCCAGGCCTCCCGATTAGGCTGACTTTCCGGATTATCCGGTGAGGACGGCACCAGCATCGGGAACTGACGCGCCCCTTCCTTGTAGCTTTCATCCGGATAAGGCGCATCATAGCCCGCAATGGCCGCGTCACTCATGGGAAGGACTGTTGCGCCCTTGATGATACCGCCCGCCGGAAATTCCGGAACAGACTGGGAGAAAGACTGCCACTTGAAAAAGGCGTCAGACGGAGTTTGGTCCCCGGTTGGCAGAAAAGTATTCCCCGCGACCACGCGGGCAAATTTATCCGGCCTCGCCGCCACCAGGCGCAAGCCAATCAATCCGCCCCAGTCCTGACAGAACAGGGTCACATTGTCGAGTTTCAGCTGGTCAAACGCTTCCAGCATCCAGGCCACGTGGCGGGCATAAGTATAGTCACTGCGTTTTGAAGGCTTGTCAGAACGGCCAAAACCAATCAGGTCCGGTGCAATGGTGCGATATCCGGCCTTGTTCAAAACCGGGATCATTGTCCGGTAAAGATAGCTCCAGGACGGCTCCCCATGCATCAACAGGACAATTTCCCCATCCTTCGGACCTTCATCCACATAATGAAGGCGCAGGCTCCCGCCTTCTGTATCCTCAATTTCCAGATAGTTCGGCGAATAGGCATACCCGTCCAGATTTTCAAATCTCTCATCGGGGGTTCGAAGCGCTTCCATTGTTATTTCCTCTTTTTTGAGCAACCGTTTTAAAACTGTCTAAATTTTTTTAGTCCATAAGACTGTCGATAAAATCAAGGGTTTCTTCATGCCAGGCAGTTGTCTGGTCTGACCGCATGCGGACCAGCAATCCTGACAGGATCAGCCCATAATGCCGGGCAAGATTTCGGGGCAGTTCATGACTTGAGATTTCTCCCGTCTCCTGCCCTTTTTCAATGGCGGCGCGGAGTGCCAGCGCAACTTTTTTCTGCGCGGCTTTCATTTTGTCCTGGATATGTTGGGGATGCATATCCCCTTCAACGCCGGTATTCACCATCAGGCAACCCAGCGCTCTTGCCCAGGCAGGCTTATTCATGCTGTCGGCAAAAAAAGCGACAATCCCTTCGCGCGGCTTTTCTGTTTTCAGAAATTTCTCGATCCGCCGATCAATAACTGTCGCCACATAAAAATCGAGGGAGCGGTCAAACAAGCCGTCCTTATTGCCAAAACTGTTATAGATGCTGCCTGTGCTGAGACCCGTCGCCTTCTCAAGATCGCGCATGCTGGTTGCGGCATAGCCCCGCTTCCAGAAGCACCGCATGGCACTGGTGAGAACCTCTTTTTCTTCAAATTCAATCGGGCGAACCACAGGAACACTCACTCTTTTAATTTAGAGCAAGTGTTCCAAAATAAACGAGGCCTGTCAAGCAGGAGAATTCTGGATGGAGAGACAAAGATCCCTTAAAGGTCCAGAAGGATCTCTGTCTCTCCTGCTGCGGGACGGGCACAGCAGAGAAGGATTTCTCCCTCCTCCGGCTGAAACTCGGGGTCTTCCTGATACCTGATTTGCCCGCCTAGAAGGCGAACAGCACAGCTTCCGCACCGGCCGCTCCGGCATCCGAATGAGGGCTCGAGACCCTGTTTTTCTGCAAAATCGAGCAGGCTACCCTCCTCTTCTGTCCAGAGATGCGCTTCATCGGCGCCTGAAAAGGACACCAGTGCCTCCTGCGAGGTAGCGGAGTTTGCATTTTTGCCGTCTTCTCTTTTTAACGCGGACGGACCAAAACTTTCTGCATGAATATCCTGGTCCGGCACGCCCAGCGCGCGCAAGTGATTGTAAATCTCCTGCATAAATTCTTCCGGCCCGCAAAGATAATAATCTGCAGATTTGTTGGGGATAAGCTCAAGAAGCACCTCTTTATTCACGCGCCCCTGAGCCTGATAATGAATGCCCGGTATTTCTTCTTCAGCAGGATAGGTCAGCAAGGAAGCAAACCGCACCGTCCCGTTCGAACTTTTGACAAGGGCCGAAATCTCCTGATAAAAGGCACGCGCCTGACTGCATCTCGCCCCGTGAACAAGCGTAATCGGACGCATATGGCGAGTTCTGTATCCCTCCTGCAGGGCTGTGCGCAGCATGGACATCATGGGTGTGATCCCTACCCCGGCGGCGATCAAAAAGGCTGGACGATCCTCAGTGGTATTAAGGTAAAACCGCCCGCGGGGGCTTCTTGCAAATAACCGGTCCCCGGTCCTGATCTTTTCATGCAGATATGTGGAAACCACCCCTTCCTTCTTCACCGAAATCCGGTAACTTTCATCAAGGGGGGACGAGGACAGGGTATAGGTTCGAACCAGTGCTTCACCACTTTCCCCTGCGGGCACCTGTAGGGGGAGAAACTGCCCGGGCTTAAACGGGACGAGGGCTCGTCCCTCCAGTGGTTTCAGGTAAAAGGACGTGATGGTTGTGCTTTCCTCTTCCGTATCGACAACCTCATATTCTTTCCACTCGTTACGTGTTTCCTCTTCCTGTTTCAGCGAGGCGGCTTCAGACCAGGTTCCGGTCATCAGGGAATTGAGGGACGGCTCCCCCTTGCCCCACTGAATTGAAAGATGGTTCGTGATCAGCTGTCCTTTTTCAAGGGTGAAAATCCAGCCTCGTTCCGATCCTTTAAAATGCTCAAACCCGTCATTGCTCCAGCAGATCTCAACCGTGCCAGTCAGTTGAAGCATATCACCGCTGTCATAATCCAGGAACAGAAGGCCGGCTTTGGGATTAAGTTCAAAATTCCCCAGGGTATTAAAATGAAAATTCCCGAGATAATCAGGAATATAGAGCTTTTTCCCGTCGACTTTTACAAAACCGGGCTGCCCGCCGCGATGGGACATATCGCAGCCACCGGTTTGATCATTGACGTCTTCTCCCGCCGAACTCGCCACAAAAAAAGTCTCGGATTGCTCAATCAACGCGACAATATCGGACTTAAAAGAAGTAAAAGTTGTCCTTACAGATTTTAGCGCCGCTTTTTCCGCTTCACTCCTGAAGGAAAAATCGCGGGTCCGAATATATTGGGGGCAGTTCCCGAAGGATTGATCCACTTTCAGCGTAATCCCTTCATCCCTGACAGCACTGACCGTCGCATTCATCCGGTTTCTTCGGCGGGTATGCATTTCCAGGCCCAGCACACCTGTTTTCATGCCTTCTTCCACCAGCAGGGAAAAGATATCAGCATCTGAAGGGGTGGCCCTGATTTCCAGCGTTTCCGGGTCCGGACTGGTTACAAAACCCGGCCTTCCCTCAAGGGCTGTTCCCCAGGGCCACCCTTCTGCATCGGTGAAACCCAGATACAGAATGGGGAGTTGATGGAAAAATTCGCGATGCTGATCAGGCATGTAAGGGCGAATAACACGATTGGCATATTGACCGATGCGTTCGTCGACGCCAACACGCCTCTGCGCCTTGATTTCACCCTTATGGAAGGGGGTTTCTGATTGTGTCCAGCCTGTATCAGACATCGGAATTCTCCATCAACTCGAGGGGGCCTATTTAAGCTGCCAGACCTGCCTTTGTTGCGGGCATGGCCACAAAACCCGGCAAGGCTTCCACACGACTAATCCAGGCCGTGAGGTTTTTATAGGGTGCAAGATCCACATTCCCTTCAGGCGCATGGGCGGTATAGGAATAGACAGCCACATCAGCAATGGTGGGATGATCAAGGGCAAGCCAGTCCCGTCCCTCCAGATGCTGATCCAGAAGAGTAAAAGCCTGTTCGGCAATGGCGGCTGCCCGATCCGCATCAAGCGGTGCGTTAAAAACGGTAATCAGGCGTGCTGTCGCAGGTCCAAAGCGAATTTCACCGGCCGCCAGGGAAAGGAACCGCTCGATTTCAGCCGCTTCCAGAGGATCATTCGAAATCCAGTCGGGCGCAAACTTTCGTGCGAGATACACCAGGATAGCGTTTGAATCAGATACGACAACATCACCATCTTCAATGGTAGGAACCTGCCCAGCCGGATTAAGCTTCAAAAAAGCGTCGCCCTTATGCTCACCCGCGGCGAGATCGACTGTGATGGCCTCGAACGGAATATCTGCAAGCGATGCAAAAAGCTCCACACGATGAGAGTGACCAGATAAAGGAAAGCCGTGGATTTTTATCGGATTAGACATTCTTGTCTCCATTAGTGATGTTAAAAGCGAGTGGAATGAAAGAGGGAGGAGGCAGACAACACGGAGGAGAGTTTGTGCAAGAGAGCCCCCTCCCAGAGGGAAAGAATTTGAAGCCTGTACAGTCGGGCGTTGACGATATTGACTTTTCTATCAGGCAATTGGCTGGCCAGATCTGTCATTTTCTCCCCCTGTTCCTGATGTTTGGAGTATTCAGATCGCGATACGGCGATCTTCTTTCTTGATTGGATAATCGTTCAGGCTGGCATCACGGCGCTGCATCAGCCCCTCAGCATCGAATTCCCACTGTTCGTTCCCGTGGGTGCGATACCATTGGCCTTGCTTGTCATGCCATTCATATTCGAAGCGGACGGAAATATGATTGTCTGTGTAAGCCCAGAGTTCTTTTTTCAGCCGATATCCAAGTTCTCTTTCCCATTTATCTTTCAGGAAATTTTTGATGGCTTCACGGCCTTTAAAAAACTGGTCCCTGTTTCTCCAGTCTGAATCTGGCGTATAGGCAAGTGCAACCCTTTCAGGATCCCTGCTATTCCAGTTATCTTCTGCGAGCTGAACTTTTCTCAATGCCGTTTTACGAGTAAAAGGCGGAACAATTTTCTCGACCATATTGCACCTTTCGATCAAATGATGCGCGTGAATTACGCTTATACATTTACCGTTCGGTACACCTTTGTCAATATATTAGGTCAGTTTTTTTTGACTGCTCATTCAATGAATTTTTTTTATCGTTTAAATACAAAAACTTATCTCTTGAAAAAAAATAAACTTCCATTATTTTTACTGTACTAATTCGTACAGGATATAACTATGAGCGCTTCAAAAAGAGACGAACTGGTGCATAAGGCTCTCGAAATTTTTTATCGGGACGGCTTTCATTCCACCGGCATGGACACTCTTGTTAAAGAGACTGGAATCTCGAAAACATCCATGTATAAGCATTTCAGAACAAAGGAAGATTTAATTCTCGCGGCCTTGCGTCTTCGGGATGAAAAGTTCCGGAATTTTATTTTCAGGCGGATCGAGGAGCTTGCCAAAACGCCAAGGGAAAAATTGATTGCGACTTTTGATGTTCTGGCGGAATGGTTTGAAATGAAGGACTTCCGCGGCTGTATGTTTGTTAAAGCGTCTGGGGAGTATCCGGAACATAACACCCCTATCCTGAATACTGCTGCAGAACATAAAAACCAGCTCATACGGTATCTGGCAGACCTGGCCCGTGACGCAGGCGCACAGGATCCGGAAAATCTGGCGACACAGATCCTGATCCTGAAAGAAGGGGCAACAGTCCTCGCTCATTTGCAAGGGCCGGGGAAATTTGCAAAACAGGCGAAGGAAGCTGCCATCCCCCTGATTTTGGCAGCCTGCGATTAAACAACCTGTACAGATCAGTTTGATTTATCTAAAACAAATTTATCGATAACCAAACATAGCCCTTTAAATTGCAAGATGACTACTATAGTTTGCTCCTGCAATTTATAGGGGAATCTCATGAAGCACATTTTAAAGTCCCTCGGCCTCGCGGTCGGGATCGCTGCTGTGACAGCATTTGGGACAATTGCACAGGCTGCGCTGGTCACCGTTGCCTATGATGGCAGCTATGACGAAAGAACAGAAGCACCAGGCGGTGACTATGATGCCATTGGCGGTCTTGCTGATGTTGGCGCGTTTGATCTGATCGGTGCTTCAGGCGGATTTGGCAATACATTTAGCGGATCACTTTCTTCGCCAACAGACAGCTCGGATGTCTTTGTTATTCGCCTTGGTGCGGACCAGACCCTCACGGGGGCCAGCATTTCCTTTGGCGAAAATATTACCCCTTTTAATCCTATGTTTGCATTCCCCGCCCCTTCATGGACGCTCGAGGAATCAAGTACAACACCAACCATTTTTGCCCAGACGCTTGGCTATGACTGGATGTCTTCGCCGGCAACCTATACGCCGACCTTCGCCCCGATTGGAGAAGGCATTTACAGTCTTCTGATCGGTAATGGCGTATTTGGGACTTATGGCGACGGCTTTATCGATTACACCATCACTTTTACAGTGGAGTCTCCGCGAATCTCCGTTGTTCCCCTTCCTGCAGCCCTGCCCCTGTACGGCGCGGGCATGGCGCTACTCGGGTTTATTGGCTGGAAGCGAAAACGCCGGCAGCTTTGAAAGATACACATCGAATAAAGGCTTTTAAGCCCTACCTGATGTTCGCAGATATCCCCGCTTTTTTGGCGGGGATTTTTATGCGTACCTTTGCACTTTCTTAATGGTTCGCTCCTGTGATTGAGTGTCAACTTACTATACCGAAACCTCCCACAGCCCTATTGTATGGCAAAATCTCCCTTCTGATTTTTATGGTATAGCGCGGCTCTCACAGTGAACCGCCATCGGCTGTTTTGTTCTCATTGCATCAATTTATAGCCAAGAGAATGTCATGAAACAGATTTTAAAATCTCTCAGCCGTCTCGCCGGAATAGCTTTTCTGCTAACCTTAGCGACAAGTGTTCAGGCCGCACCCATCGATATTGCCTATGAAGGCATGTTTAATGAAAAGACCGACAGCCCTGCCGGCGATTTCGACAGCATCGTCAGTCCCGGTGATATTGCTGTTTTTGAACTACTCGCGTCCCCGGTCGGGTTCAGGAACGTTTTTGAGGGCTCCCTCAATTTATCAGACGATCCTGTCGACAGCATCAATATCCGGATTGGTCCGGACCAGATCCTGAGGAGTATGGGGTTTGTCTATTTCGATGGAGAATTCACAGTCGGCAGGACTACTCAGTTTTACCCGCCATACGGACAGGGATTATATCTTTATGAAGTAAGTGAGGATTATTTTGACAGCGAATGGGAGGGTGATATCGATTACACCCTCTCTTTTACGGTTGAAACTTCGCAAATCTCTGTCGTACCGCTCCCGGCAGCCTTGCCCCTTTACGGCGCGGGTATCGCCCTTCTCGGATTTATCAGCTGGCAGCGGAAACGCAAACAGGCCTGATCAGCATTCTGCAAAAGAAAAGGCGGTTTGAAGCCGCCTTTTGTTCCTAACGGGCGCTCCATCCGCCATCCATGGTGATCGCTGTCCCCGTCATGTTATTGCCTGCAGGCCCACAAAGGAATGCGGCGGCCTCCGCCAGTTCCTCAGGTTTTGTAAAACGAAGGCTTGGCTCTTTTTCTTTTAAAAGCGCTTTTGCTGCTTCTTCTGTTGGAAGCCCTTCTTTCTCAGCCAGAGCCTCAATCTGTTTTTCAACAAGCGGAGTTCTGACCCAGCCCGGACAAATGGCGTTGCAGGTGATATTGGCTTCCGCATTTTCAAGCGCCGTCACCTTGGTCAGACCAATAATGCCGTGCTTCGCCGCAACATAGGCTGATTTCTCCACCGACCCGACCAGCCCGTGAACAGAAGCGATGTTAATAATCCGGCCAAAATCCCGTCGCTGCATTCCAGGAAGTGCCGCGCGGGAGGCGTAAAAGGCACTGGACAGATTAATATCAATTATGTCCGACCATTTTTCCTTCGGGAACTCATCAACCCGGCAGACATGCTGGATACCGGCATTGTTCACCAGGACATCCACCGATCCATGTTCCTCTTCTGCATTCTGGATCATTTTTTCGATCGCATCCGCATCCAGCATATTGGCATCGCTATATTCAGGCTTCTGATCGGCGACAGAGGAAACCTCGTCAATAGCCGCCTGAATTGTGGCATCATCCCCCAGGCCGTTCAACACAACCATGGCCCCGTGAGATGCAAAATTCTTTGCCATCGCAAGGCCGATACCACTCGTCGAGCCGGTGACAACGACAACTTTACCTGAAAAAATCATGACGGATCTCCCTATCCCAGCAAACTGTTGCAGCGCACAATAAACTCTTTGCATCCTGAATGCAGCAAGAATTCGAAAATACGCAGGACCGCTAAATTTCTCTGTATACCTTATTCGACCAGTAACTGAACCCGGTCACTGGTAAAGCTGGTATTTCCATATTCGACGGGTGTGCCATTTGCATCCACGTCAACGCTTTCTGTCACAAGGATCGGTCTGCTTTTTTGCTGTTTTAACAGTCCGGCAATCTTGCCGCTTGGCAGTTGTGCGCTGATTTTGGTGAATTTCCGCGTATAGTCGTAAATCCCGAATTCCTTGAACGCTTCTGTCAGGGACTTGGTTTCCTTGAAAATATCGACAATACCGCGGAAACGTTTCTCGGGCAAAACAGCATGCCCTACTGCAAGGGGAACCCCGTCCGCCTCACTCACTGACAGGATCTCGATCACCTTCTCTCCCGGCTTGATTTTCAGGTTCCGCGCCACTGTGGGGGAAGCTTTAAGTATTTTATCCGAGATCAGCCGTTTGTCAGGCAGCCTGTGACGGCTGGAAACAATCTGTGAAAATCTTGTCCGGTTATTGAGCGGATAATCCAGTACCTGTTCCTGAACAAAGGCGCCGCGCCCCTGCTCCACCCGGACAACATTGGCTTCGGCCAGCGCCGCCATTGCCTGACGAACAGTATGCCGGTTTACATCGAAGCGTTTGGATAATTCCATTTCAGTTGGCATTTTTTCGCCGGGCTTGAAAACTTCCATTGCGATATCCCGCAAGAGCTGCCGTTCAATCTGCTTCCAGATCGAGAGCCCCTTTTCCCATTCCATCTCTTATCCAATCGTCACAAAAGTTTCACATGTCAGTCTTTGAAAAGACAGATTAAACATCGTATATCTCAAAATCATATAGACATCTAGACAAATTTTTAATTTGTTGATCTGAAAGGAAAAAAATGGGCGATTTGGCACTCAATGAAGATCAGCTTAGACGCAAGGCGAGAATGGAAACCCTCGCGCGGGCTTCTTTATCCGATCTGGAAAACTACTATCAGGATCTTCCGGGGTCAGTGTCCTATGGCTTCCTGAGAGAACCCGAAATTGGCCTCGTCATGGTCCGTGCCCGTGCGGGAGGCTCCGGCGCCCGGTTTAATATGGGAGAGCTCACTGTTACTCGCTGCTCTGTACAACTGGACCAGGGTGAAGTCGGACATTCCTATGTCAAGGGCCGCAGCAAACGTCACGCGGAACTGGCCGCTTTTCTCGACGCCCATTTCGAGACATCCGGAAATGATGACGTTTTCCTTGAACGGCTGAACCGCGATGTCGCTGAAAAACGCAAGTCACAGTCTGTGAAGGCTGCCGCCACCAAAGTTGACTTTTACACAATGGTCAGGGGAGAAGACTAATGCCCTTTGAAAACCTTCCGCTTCCGGGTCTGGATAACAAGACCTTTGCGGCCAACAAGATCTTCCGCGA
>JAKSCD010000340.1 GCA_022360775.1 Sneathiellales bacterium
CCCAAGTGAGGGAAGCGTTACTGTAGACCGTTTTCATACTGTAGAAGAAGGGCGGGAAGTCCGAAGAAGGGTCGGGTTTGTTTTTCAAAATCCGGATAATCAGATTGTCTATCCGACAGTGTTGGAAGATCTGGGTTTCGGACTTAAAAACCTGAGGTTGGGCAAGCAGGAAACAGCAGCTAAAATCGGGAAATTTCTTGATCAATACGATCTCACTCACCTTGAGAATCGACTGACACACCAGCTCAGCGGCGGTGAAAAGCAGATGATCGCCCTTATTGGCGTTTTGATTATGCAGCCGGATCACATTGTTCTGGATGAGCCCACAACCCTCCTGGATCTGAGAAATCGCAACAGACTTATGGCAACGCTCAGGAAACTTGAACAGAATATCATTATGGTCACCCATGATCTGGATCTTCTGGATGATTTTGATCGGGTTCTGTGTATTCATGAAGGAAAGGTTCAATTTGACGGATCTCCAGCCGACGTGGTCCCGGCCTATCAAGATCTTTGTGGCTCATCATGATCAGTCTTTATCATCATGGCAATTCCTGGCTTCATCAGCGACGTGCCGGATATAAACTATTGGCACTGGTTGCCCTGAGTACTGCCCTTTTTTACTTCAAATCATACTGGCCAAACGGCATTGCCCTGGGGGTCATTGCCGGAGGCTATTTTTCAGCTGGAATTTCCTTTTCGAAAATGATCGCTCAAATCCGACCGGTCTGGATATTGCTCGTTATCATTTTTCTTGCACAAGGCTGGCTTGCCAGCTGGCATCTTGGCGGATTGGTTGTCATTAGATTTGCAGCATTGATCCTGGCCGCAAGCCTTGTGACGCTTACAACACGAACCTCCGATATGATTGAGGCGATCGAGAAAACCCTGACACCTTTTTCCCGTTGGATTTCCATTGAAAAAGTAAGCCTTGCGTTATCCCTTGCCATCCGATTTATTCCTGTTCTTGGCGATATTACTCGTGAAGTGAGAGAAGCTCAGAGGGTTCGCGGGCTTGAAAAGAACATATTTGCTATAATAATGCCTGTAACAATTCGAACTTTGAAAATGGCGGATCATGTGGCTGAGGCGCTGGATGCCCGGTCGTTTGACAGTCAAATACAGGAAAAGGCGAAACGGTGAGCAAAGCGGAGGAAATATGGCAGATCGTTACGCAAACCATATCAGATCGCCATTCTGTCCGGCAATTTACCGATCAAGCCGTCCCTGAAAAAGACCTTGAAGAAATTCTGGTGAAAGCCTCCCGCGCCCCAAGTGGAGGAAATCTTCAACCCTGGACCGTTCACGTAATTTCAGGTGAGGCCAAGGTTCAGCTTGAAAATCATCTCAGGCAGGCTTTTCAAAACAGGAAAACAGAGGATCAATACCCTTATTATCCTTCAACACTTCCTACTCGATATGTAAAAAGGAAGAAACGCGCTGGCGAGCAGTTATACGAAGCGCTGGATATTGCCAAGCGCGACGTAAAAGCCATGCGCCGGCAAAAAGAGGAGAATTTCAGCTTCTTTGGCGCTCCGGCAGGATTGATCTTCACGATCGATAAGACACTGGAACGGGGAAGCTGGGTCGATATGGGTATCTTTATCGGAACAGTAATGGTACTGGCCCAGGCGAAAGGCATGGCAACCTGCCCGCAAGGAAGCTTTATTTCCCTTCACAACGAGATCCGAAAACTTCTGCCAATTGAAGATAACCAGCTAATTGTATGCGGTATGGCCATTGGTTATGAGGATAAGGAAGCACCTGCAAACAGTTTCAGAACTGAAAGGGCGCCGATTTCCTCATTCACACATTTTCACCGGCAGGCGCGCACGGGAATATCTGAGAAAATCAGAATGAACGGGCAGCAATATATTTCTAAGCCGGCCTATATTTTTGATGGATATCCCTCCTCCTGGGAGGACTTTTCTCAGAATATAGAAAATTGTAGAAGTGCATTGGATGAGCAGTTGAAAGGAAAAAAACGTCTTGCCTTATCGGTGAAAGATCCCCGTGAAACCATAAAGGGCTTTCTCGCTGGTCTTGGATGCGGTGCGGAAGTGCAAATTCATGATCCAGGCTGGCCTGACGATTTACGCACCGAGATTGTCAAGAGAGTGCCTGCAGATCTTTACTTATCGACGTTATCTTCCTTGAATGAATTGGGAAGTTCGTATTCCAAGGTAGAGCAGGAAGATTTGTTTGCGCCTTTTTATACCGGCTTTACGTCAGGCTCGACCGGCCGGGCAAAGGGCTTCACTAGAAATCAGTATTCCTGGTTAAAAAGCTTTGAATGTGATACCCGGGAATTTGGGCTCAATGATCAGGATGTCATTGTCGCACCCGGAAACTTTACCCATTCTCTTCCCCTTTACGCAGTAATCAGAGCCCTTTATGAGGGAGCAACCGCGCTTTTCTTCAGCGCTTTCAGGCCAAATCGTATACTGGCGGAAATGAGGAAAGCCAAAGCAACTGTCATTTACGCTGTTCCAACACAATTGCAGGCGCTTATCGATGCTGCTAAGGAATTACAGCCTCTAACAGAGGTTCGTCTGGTGTTGTCCTCTGGTGCGAAATTCCCAGACCCCCTTCGAAGCGGTCTTCGGACGTTATTCCCCAATGCTGAATTTGCCGAATTTTATGGAAGTTCCGAGCAAAGTTATGTCGCCGTTGCACGCGAGAGCGAGAAACCTCCTTCGGGATCTGTAGGACGTGCTTTTGGCGAGGTTAGAATTTCTATTCTGGATGAGGCGCAAAAAAAGCAGGATACAGGCAAGGAGGGGAGGATTTACGTCAGAAGCCCCTATTGCTTTTCAGGTTATGCTGACCAGGCCCCCCTTCAGACAAGCAGTTTTGGACTGCATGTAGGGGATGTCGGGTATCTGGATGAAAAGGGTTTTCTTTTTATAACCGGCCGGGCGGATCGGATGTTCCTTTCCTCTGCAAGAAATATACACCCTGAGGAAATAGAAAGGGTGCTGACACTTCATCCCGAAATTGAACAGGCTGCTGTCTTTGGACTGAAAGATGAGAAAAGAGAGAACAGAATTGTTGCGGTTCTAAAACCGCTTAATTCACTCTCAAGAAAAATAGTCCTTGAATATTGCAAGGAAAACCTCGCCCCTTATGCGATCCCGTCCCTCCTGCTTATGCAGAATGACTGGCCGCTAACTCCTTCGGGAAAATCGGATTTGAAAGATCTGGAAGAGCAACTTAATGAAGATAAACTTAAGGTGCTCTCATGAGAAGAGTGTTCATGATGGATGCAAAGCGTACAGCTGTAGGCCCTCGCAATGGCGCTTTCAAAGAAATAGAAGCCTATGATCTGGCGGCCCCGGTGCTGCAATCATTGTTGACCAGCGTTGACATTGTTCCTCGAGAGGTTGAGCAGCTTATTCTTGGTAATGCTCTTTATGGCGGTGGAAACCCGGCACGTATGGCCAGCCTTGCAGCCGGTTTTCCTTACTCTCTTCCTGCAATTACCGTAGACACTCAATGTTGCAGCGGCATGGACGCGATCAGTCTCGCAGTACAGAAAATTCGGGCGCATGAGGCAGAGGTTATCCTTGCCG
This sequence comes from Sneathiellales bacterium, assembly GCA_022360775.1. GTDB lineage: Bacteria > Pseudomonadota > Alphaproteobacteria > Sneathiellales > Sneathiellaceae > Sneathiella. The sequence goes on from JAKSCD010000340.1 coordinate 3,573, forward strand.
GCGGGTTAGAGAGTTATAGCAGATCCCCAATCCGAATGCATCGGCCAAAGCAGCGAGGGGAAAACGCGATCGCGTATGAACGTCCGTTATTCTCGCCCAACCCGGAGGACGATCCTGATCCTATTGAGGCAGCAGCAATAAGCGCTCAACGATATGATATATCAAGGAGAAAACAGGAAGAAATTGCAATTGGCAGCCACCGAAAATCCCTTAAGGATGAACCACATCATCGTGAAATAGTCACTGTTAATGATATCTCTCATGACACATTCACGCGCCCGCTTGATCAAAAATTCTGCGATCGATTGAAACCTCTTGCCGGACATTCCGGGTATGAGGTGACTGCAGCGACTATTGCGGTTGAAGCGGATGCAGCCGCTGCTGTTTTGCTCGTCAGTGAAGACTGGCTCAGGGACAGGAAAGAAAAGAACGGTGCGATCGAGGTTATCGATACGGTATCGGTTGGTTCTGATCCGCAGTATCCGCTTGAAGGTATAACCCTCGCGAGCCGGAAAATGCTTGAAAAAAACGATTTGCGTGCTGAAGAGATTTCGGTCGTAGAAGCCATGGAGGCATTTGCGGTTCAAATCCCGCGTTTTCTTGAAAAGACAGGAATAGAGGGGCCCAAACTGAACAGGGGCGGTGGTGGCCTTTGCCGCGGGCATCCTATCGGCGCCTCCGGCGCGATAAATGCAGTTCGCCTATGGCATGAAATGCAGCAGGAACCAGTATCTTCCTTCGGGGTTGCAACCATTGCCGCCGTTGGCGGCCTGGGTTCTGCGCTTCTGCTCCGCAAATCGGATCTTGCCTGAACTTTAAAGGGTCACTAGTTTTCTCGGTCCTATGATGAAGGGGAGATGGTTCAGTGTATGATTTTGCGATTATTGGCGCGGGAATAGCAGGGGCTGGAGTTGCTGCGATGCTGCCTTCTTCCTGTACAGCCATCCTTTTGGAAAAAGAAGACACGCCCGGATATCATGCAACCGGCCGCTCAGCCGCTATTTTCGTACAGAATTACGGGAGCCCGGTTATTCGGGAACTGACGAAAGCAAGCCGTGCATTACTGGAGGAACCCCCTGAAGATTTTTCAAAGAGAGGATTTTTAAGTCCGCGTGGAGTAATGCTGGTGTCGTCGCTTGAAGACCAGGCTCTGCTTGAGAAAGAACTCACCGAAGGGGAGGGAATGGCAAAACTGTCCCCTCAGGAAGCCGCAAGAATTGTTCCTTTACTGAACCCTGAGCGGATTAGCGGTGCAGCCTATGAGGAGGATGCCCAGGATATTGATGTTGCAGCCCTGCATCAGGCCTATTTGAAACAGGCAAAATCAAAGAATGTTGACCTTGTTTGCAATGCGGTCCTTCATAAGGCGTCAAGGGAAAATGAGTGTTGGGTAATTGAAACAGGAACGGGCGAGATCAGGGCAAAAACCGTGATTAATGCAGCGGGAGCCTGGGTCGATGAAGTTGCGAGTATTTTCGGTATTGAAAAAATTGGTTTCTGTCCCTTAAGGCGGAGTATGGCCGTTTTACCTGCCCCCAGTTGCGGAGGGCATGAAAACTGGCCTATGGTCGCGGATGTGGCTGAAACCTGGTACATGAAACCGGATGCAGGGCATTTATATGTTTCCCCTGCAGATGAAACGCCGGTTGAACCCCATGACGCTTACGTGGATGATCTGATCCTGGCAGAAGGGCTTTATGCCTTTGAACA
>JAKSCD010000360.1 GCA_022360775.1 Sneathiellales bacterium
GCACCAAAGAGAAGGGCTGCCATGAAAATACCAACCGGATGATTACGGCCCATCAGTGCAACTGCGATCCCAACAAAACCGTATCCGCCAGTAAATTCCATGATGACCTTGTGCTGGACACCCATGAGTTCATTTACAGCAACAAAGCTTCCCAAAACGCCGGACAGGACCATGGCCAGAACAATATTGCGCGAGGGAGAAATCCCGGCATAGGAGGCTGCCGTTTCATTTTGGCCGACAACACGAATTTCATAGCCCCAGCGTGTATGCCAGATGAAATAGTAAAAAGCTGCAGACAGAAGAAGTGCAATAATGAAGGCAAAATTGAGCGGCGAATCCGCCATGCCTGTGAATTCAGGCGCCTTCGCAAGCCAGGTATGTTCCGCAAATTCCCTGCTTTCCGGGGAGCCGCCAGCATCCGGTGAAATGATGACTTCCACGAGCATATAATTCATCACGGAAAAGGCGATGAAGTTGAACATGATCGTGGTGATCACGATATGACTGCCTCGTTTCGCTTGCAGATATCCCGGAACATAAGCCCAGAATGCACCAAAAAGAGCGGAGGAAAAAATGGCAATGGGGATCACCGCCCAGAAAGGCATGAAATCCATATAAAGGGCAACAAAACCGACGCCGAGACCCGCAATAAAAGCCTGGCCTTCAACACCGATATTAAAGAGGCCACAATGAAAAGCCATTGCAACTGCAAGCCCCGTAAAAATAAAGTTTGTGGTATAATAGAGTGTATAGCCGATGGCTTCTTCATAGCCAAAAGCCCCATAAACCAGAACTTCAAGGGCTTTAAGCGGATTATCGCCAACGATCAGGATCACAATACCTGAAATTACAAACGCAGCCAGCAGGTTTGCAAAAGGGATGAGACCATAATTGACCCATCCGGGAACCTTTGAAGGGGCACCAAATTTCGATTTTGTTTCAGCCATCAGTTCATTGCCTCCGAGCTTTTTGCAGAGGCGTCAGCTTCTTCTTTGGAAATACCGGCCATCATAAGACCAAGCATTTGTTCGGTTGCTTCTTTGGCGTCCACTTCACCAACGATGCGGCCATCGAACATGACAGCGATCCGATCAGATAGGGACATCACTTCGTCAATCTCCACGGAAACAACAAGGATGGCCTTGCCAGCATCCCGCATTTGAATAAGTTGTTTGTGGATAAACTCAATCGCCCCGATATCAACGCCTCGGGTAGGTTGTCCAACCAGCAAGACGTCCGGGTCCTGTTCCATTTCCCGGGCAAGAACCAGCTTTTGCTGATTGCCACCTGAAAAACCACTGGCCTTCAAATGAGGGTTTGGCGGGCGCACATCGAATTTCTCGATATAGTCTTCACAGGTTTCCACCATCTTTGCCCGGTCAAGGGTCGTGCCCTTATTGAACATTTCCAGATCGTGATAGCCCAGAATTGTGTTTTCATTGGCACTGAAACTCAGAACAAGCCCTGCCTTGTGACGATCTTCCGGAACATGGCCCAGGCCGATTTTGCGAAGTCCTCTCGCTGTGAAATCGGAATTGCCAATCAGTTCATCGCCTTTATAGATAATACTGCCGGAAGCGGGTTTGATCATACCGCCCAGCACTTCAAGCAGTTCAGATTGTCCATTACCTGAAACACCTGCGATTCCCAGGATCTCGCCGCCGCGAAGGGTCAGGTTGATATCCTTGAGACGGGCGACGTTATCTTCGTCCAGATAATTGACACCGCGAACCTGAAGTAGGTTCGCTTGCGGGTTAGCCTCTTCTTTTTCAACCCGTAAAAGAACCGAGCGGCCTACCATAAGTTCGGCCAGTTGCTCCCGATTGGTTTCTTTTGTCGAAACATGAGCAACCATTTCGCCGCGGCGCATGACAGAAACATTATCCGTGATCGCCATGATTTCCCGCAATTTATGGGTAATCAGAATAACGGTCTTTCCCTGTTCTCTTAAAGTTTCCAGGATCCGAAAAAGATGGTCTGCTTCCTGCGGGGTTAAAACACCTGTCGGTTCGTCCAGGATGAGGATTTCAGCGCCACGATACAGTGCTTTCAGGATCTCGACCCGCTGGCGAAGACCAACAGGAAGATCACC
>JAKSCD010000244.1 GCA_022360775.1 Sneathiellales bacterium
CGGTTGTCTTCACCAGCCTGGTTGGCGTTACCGTAGATCACATCATCGACTTTTGACCAGTCAACGCCTGAATTGCGTTCCATCAGGGCCTTGAGAGGGACAGCGCCCAGATCATCGGTTCTGACGGCGGAGAGGGATCCACTATAACGTCCAATAGGAGTACGGATAGCATCGCAAATATATGCGTTTTTCATTTTCATTCTTCTTCTTGTTTAGCAGTGAGACCGGGGATCATCTGTCCTTTGATCGTATGGGAACTACCCCTGAACAAAGCAACAACCCGGCCATCCTGATCGGTTACAGTTACGTCATATACACCTGTCTGGCGGGAGCGGGATCTTTCTTCCGCCGTTGCCGTCAGCAGGCTGTCCGGTGCAACAGGACGCAGAAAGTCAATCTGGGCTCCTTGCGCAACGGTGTTCTGATTATACGCATTACAGGCGTAGGCAAAAGCAGTGTCTGCAAAAGTGAACACATATCCGCCGTGACAGATATTATGACCGTTCAGCATTTCATCTGTAACGCGCATTGTCATAACCGCTTTTCCCGGCCCAATGCTTTTCAGAGCCATGCCCATATGCTGTGCAGCCTTGTCTTTGCCGAACATGGTCTGGGCGACCGCTTTCGCCACCTCTTCAGGTGTCAATTCAGTTTTCTCCGACACGATTACTTGCCCTGAAAATTCGGTTTTCGTTTTTCCTGGAACGCAGCGACACCTTCTGCAAAGTCAGCAGTTTTGCTGGCGGCACTTTGCAGTTCCTTTTCAACATCCAGCTGTTCTTCAAGTGAATTATTCAGGCTGGCATTCATGGCTTTCTTGATCATGCCAAGTCCTTTGGTTGGACCGGATGCCAGGCGTTTCGCCAGAGTTTCTGCTTCTGCCATCAGCTTGTCATCATCACAAACCTGCCAGATCAAGCCCATTTTTTCCGCATCTTCTGCCGGGATTTTATCGCCAAGCATGGCAAGCCCCATGGCTTTACCGGAACCGACAAGACGGGGCAGGAAATAAGTGCTGCCTGCATCGGGGATCAGTCCGATATGACAGAAAGCCTGAAGGAAATAAGCCGAACGTGCGGCAAAACAAAGATCCGCCGCCAGGGCGAGAGACATACTTGCGCCAGCTGCAAGGCCATTGACCGCAGAGATAACCGGCTTGTCGAGGCCGCGAAGAAACTTGATGAGCGGATTGTAGTTTTTCTCCAACGCTTCACCAGCATCGCCGGCATCACCATCACCGAGATCAGCGCCAGCACCGAAAGCACGCCCTTCACCGGTGATCAGAACGCAGCGCACATCATTCCCTTCAAGAACCGGCATGATGTCGCGAAGCTCCTGATGCATTTCAGTGCTGAAAGAATTTAGCTTATCCGGTCGGTTCAGGGTGACTTTCGCCACGCCATCCGCGATTTCGAGCCGGATTGTATTGTAGTTTTTTGTATCGGCTGACATTGTCCCATCACTCCCATTTGCAGAGGTTATTAGCATTTTTTTTCAAAAATAACACAAAAAAAATAATAAATAGAAATTTTCTGTATCATTTTAAAGCAAGTATAAAAAAATCAGCTACGGTAAAAGTAGCTGATTTATTCTTTGGAACGAAGGGAAAAGACCTGCTCAGGCCGATCTGGAGAGTTCCGGCATCTGGAATTTAACCTGGTCTCGTCCGGCTTCTTTCGCTTCATAAAGTGCTGAATCTGCACGAGCAATCAGATCCGTTGCCTCTTCATTGAGATCGAACTGTGCGATCCCAAAGGACATCGTAATGCGTCCTACATCATCGCCTGTATTGCGTTTGACGAGTTTTTTGCTGGATACGCTTTCCCGCAATGTGTTGGCAATCTGGATGGCATTTGAAATGGAGACACCGGGAAGAATAATACCAAACTCTTCGCCTCCATACCGCGCTGCCAGAGCTGATTTCTGAACGCCGGACTTCAAGGTGGAGGCGACCAGCCTCAGAACCTGATCCCCGAATACATGCCCATGAGTGTCATTGAATTTCTTGAAATGGTCGATGTCCGACATGACAAGGCAAAGCTTGCTTTCATTTTCAATGGCTTCTTTTCTGGCTTTTTCAAGCTGCTGATCAAAATGTTTGCGATTTGGAATGCCCGTAAGGGGGTCCGTCAGGTTTTCCTGTTCAATGTCACTCAGACGGCTTTTGAGCCGATCAATTTCTTCTGATGCTGCTGTCAGGCTATCATTGAGATGCTGGGATTTTTTTGACATTTCACGGGTTTCATCAATGATCTGCTCGACCATATTGTTGAAAGCCTGGGCTTCCATGTCGCCTGCTGTATCAGCAAAATTTTCCAGCTTGTTTCCGTAGTCCGTCAACCCAGTCGAGGATGCGCGGATTTCCCGCAATACCGCTTCCATGGATTGCTGGACGAGCCGATTGGTTTCGCGGATCGCTTTTCCCTCTTTTTCGTGGGAAAAGAATTCGTTGAAGATCTGCTTGGCAACTTCCTCACTGAAGCGTCCATTTTCATGAATCAAGCGATTGACCGTCTCTTTAATGGCCGGATTTTCCTCGCTTAAATATTCATACCAGATGGTGTAGTTTTGAGGGGTTTTCCGAATATGTCGGTCCTCAAGTAAAGACATGGTCTTCAAAGCGTTCAGGGAGGCTTTTTTAAAGCTGTCTTCCTTTCGCACGATCGTGTCCTTCTCTCGATAATTTAATAAATTGGGGGTGTGATAAAAATCACCCTGAAAAGACAATATATTTCTTACCAAGAGATTAACGAAGTTATGACAAAGTATAAAAAAGTTACATAGAAAGTCATAGTGTCCGGAAAATCGTATCAGTTGTATTTTTTTCAATACTAATAAAAAGGGTAGTCCGAATACTGGCAAGTTATTTCTTTTAAATATTAGTGATAAACTAAAGTATTGGAATTTTGTTCTTTTAAGGGATTCTTTTGAGAAGAAGGAAGGAAGCGGATCACGGTCTTATCGTTTGTAACAAATATTGCATAAGATGTTGATTTTTATTTGCTTATCTTTGTTGGGCCATACAGGCGTTGATCAGAAGGAGAAGATTGGGGGTTATACACCATAATCTTTCAAGGAAGCAGAGCGAATTTAGATAAATTTTTAGCTAAATTCGCTCCTCTCTGCAGGGGATTAGTTCCCTCTACTTTTAAGAGAAGTGCAAAAAAACTTTTGTAACATAAATAAATCACACACTTATTTTATGTTCCCTGTTTTTTTTGTATCGCTTTGGTGATCTTGATCACGAATTCCAGGTGAATCGTTTAAATATGTCAGGCTGCCAAAAAAGCTTTGGGCGCGACGCCATCTACAATCATTCTGTTCATCACTCTTTTATACTCATAATCACCCAGGGCATAATGCTGGGTTGCGATGTTATCCCAGATCGCAATTGTATCCACATCCCAGCGCAGCCGAACCTGAAATTCGGGGCGTTTTATATGATCATTGAGAAAATCCAGAAGCATCTTGCTTTCCTCAAGCGGTAAATCCCTAAATCCGGAAGTCCATATTGAATTGACAAATAGATGAGGCTTTCCGGTTATCGGATGAGCGATAACAGCAGGATGTTCAAGCGGCGGGTTCTCCCGCGCGTTCTTTTCAACAACCGCCGGATCGAGATAACCCGTCATACCAAGTCGCATATCGTGAACTGCTGTAAGTTTGTTAAGCATGGTTTTAAGGGGGTCGGAGAGCGCATTATAGGCAGCATTAGTGCAGAGCCACATGGTGTCACCACCACCGTCAGCCGGAATGTCTTTTGCGCGCAAAATACTTGCCGCCGATGGATTGGGGCGAAAAGTGACATCCGTATGCCATCTGTCTGTTCCTGTACGGCCGCCATTTGTCGTTATGATCTGGATTTCAGGCTTGTTTTCAGGGCAGGGGAAGAATTCATGCACTTCCAGCTTGCCAAAGCTGTGGCCCAGTTCAAGAAAACGATCATCAGACATATTCTGGTTTCGAAAAAACAGAACCTTATGATCGCTAAGCGCCCTCCTGAGTTCCTCATAAAGGGCAGGGGAGTGAGGTTGAGTTAAATCCAGATCCTGAACATAAGCCCCTATGGTTGGTGTAGCGGCCTGAACCTTGAAATTTTCGTATATATATTTCATTTTTTTCTCCCTAATTATAATTATGGTTATTATTTTAAGAAAAGATTTTTCAAAACCGGATTTTGTCGCCAGAGATTACTTCAGTTTGGAGTAAAGGGTCAGCATTCGGGTCAGGTTTTCCCGAAACTGTTTATCTTCCAGCCGAACAGGGCCAGGATTGTTCAGAGCGGCCTGGACAATGGTTCCGAAGAACATTTGCATTCCAAATTTAACAGAATCCCGGCTTTCTTCGGGGTTATCGTCAAGAAAATGAGGCTCCAGCAGGTCGACAATCACATTGCTGATCTTGCGTCCGCCTAATCGCAAGGGTTCCCATATTTCAGTATTGGTGCAGGACCCTAAAATGGATTCCTTGACCACACCGCGCCAGCTGCCGTCAATAAAATCAACGGTGTTATTGACCAGATGCGCAAATATCTCCTCAGGGGAGGCGGTTTTCCATTTGGGGTCTGAAAATTCTGCCTCGAATAGTTCCAGACGATGAGTGATGGCTGTTTCCTGAATGGCGCGAAAAAAACTCTGTTTATCCTCAAAACGGCTATAGAAAGTTCCGACCGAATACCCGCACGCCGCCGTAAGTTCAATGATCGAGATATCATTCATGCTTTTTTCGCATAGAAGTTTCATACCTGCATGGATGAGTTCATCCCGCCGGTGCTTGCTGCGGCCCTGAAGGGCAGGCTTCACGCCTTCCTGCTTTTTTTCAAGTTTTAGGGTAACGGCTTCTGTCATCAATCTTCCGTACTGCTGGTCTTGCCTGATCCTATCATAGTCCAATTATTAAAAAACTTGAAAATAACATAATAGTAATTATGGTTATGAAATATAAAAAAATAATATATGAAAATTTCCATATTGCAAGGGAAGTCTTTTCAAGGATGGAAGAAGGATTTCTAACGGTTTGGGGATGGGAAATTTGTGCAGGAATTTCCCGATCAAGGGGAGGATGATCATGAAAAACACCTTATTTGGAATTGGTGTTATTGCAGTTTTTCTTAATGCGGTAACAGCGAATTCCCTCGCTGAAACCAGGCTTAAAATGGGGTTGGCGGCTCCTGCAAAAACGCCGTGGGCCGCCGCCGCACGGGCCATGGCAGAGAAAGTTGAAAGATCAACAAAAGGCAGTGTGAAAATTATAGTATTTCCCGGAAGCCAGCTTGGAAACGAGCAGGACGTTATTCGCCAGGTCTCCCGCGGTCGTATTCATATCGGATCCTTTTCCAATACAGCAGCAAGCCTGATGGTCCCGGAAATTGCTCTTCTGGCGGCTCCATATCTCTGGGAGAGCAGGGCGCAGGCAGACTGCGCACTGGATAATCATATGATCAGCGCCTTTGACAAGATGTTCAAAAAAAAGGGGCTTGTTATCCTGGGCTGGTCAGAAGTCGGATTTATGGGATACGCCTCCAAACAGCCAATCCGTGATTTTGACGCAATAAAAGGGCTCAAAATCCGTGTCGCACCCACCAAAGCGTCGGACATTACAACAAAGGCGTTTGGTGCGAATGCAGTGGTTCTGCCGATAACAGAAGTCGCCTCCGCCCTGCAAACCGGTCTGGTAGAAGCTGCGGATCTTCCAGGACTTGCTTTTACAGCCCTCGGAATAGGAAAGGTTGCAGGTAACTGGCTGGCAACCAATCACTCTCATCAAGTGGGTATTGTTCTTATGTCTAAAAAAGTCTGGAACAGACTTTCCATAAAAGAGCAGCAGAAACTGAAAGAAGCGAGAGAGGGGGTTGTAAAACTGCGCAAACAGGTGCGGGGAGCGGAAAAAGAAACCCTTGCAAAATTTGCCCAAAATGGCGGGAATGTTATTTCGCCCTCCCGGGACGATCTTCGGAAATGGCGCTCCAGAGCGGAGGGTGCACGCCAGAAACTGGTAGAGGAAATCGGTGGTGACGCTGCGTCCATATACCGGAAAATCCTTGCGGCAAAAAACGCGTGTAACATTTAGAAGCGTGTCACCATGAAGGAAATGATGGTGTGCCTTTATCGGGTAGAGGCGATGATTACAGTCATTGCCTATGCAGCAACGGCGATCAGCCTGCTGGCAGATGTTATTGCCCGGGAAATCTTCTCAAGCGGAATATGGGGGGCACCGCGTTTTGCTGTCTATACCGCAATTTTTGCTGGTTTTCTTGGAATGTCTCTTGCCGCGGCAGATGGACGACATATCCGGCCACAGTTTCTGGATTTCCTTATTCCACCTTCAGTGAACAGGATTGTTGAAAAAGCAGGGTATTTTCTCTCAAGCGGGATCTATCTGACTCTCTCTTATCTTGCCTGTCAGTTTGTCTGGGTGAGTTTTGAAAACGGGGATACAGCGCCGGTACTGGACTGGAAGCTCTGGCCTATCCAGCTGATCCTTCCTTACACCTTTTTCTCAGTTGCGTTTCGGTATTCAGTAATGGCAGCCGCGCCAGAAAGTAAAGCGATCAAGTCTCCTGCCGAAGGAGATGTCACATGACAGTTGCTGGTCTTCTGTTGCTGATCCTTTTACTCCTTCTTCTGCGGCAAAGCCTGATCCTAATTCTTTTTGGCGTTGCGGCCTATATCCATTTCTTTTTTGGGGACGGGGTCCTCGAATATGTGATTGAGCATATGTGGATTGGCCTGGATAAAGAGGTTTTGCTATCCATTCCGCTTTTTATACTTTGCGGCAACGTCATGACTAAAGGAGAGATTGCACAGCGCCTTATTCTGTTTACAACAGTTGTTTCTTCCCCTTTCCCCGGGGGCCTGGCATTAGCGACAATTTTATCCTGCACAGTCTTCGCCGCCATTTCCGGATCTTCTGCTGTTACATTGCTGTCAGTAGGGGCGGTTCTTTATCCGGCACTTATTAACGCAGGATATGACAAGAAATTTGCACTTGGGGCTTTGGCCTCCGGCGGAACCCTGGGGATTGTTATTCCACCCTCCATTCCCATGATCCTTTACGGGATTGTTACGGAAACATCGATCACGGATCTCTTTATTGCCGGGGTTATCCCCGGACTGATTCTGACTGCGGTGATGGGGGGGTATGCACTCTATCGAAACCGTCATGTACCCAGGGAGCCGGTGGATATCGGAAAGGCTATCCTGCAATTCAAAAGCAGTTTTTTTTCCCTGTTGATGCCGATCATTCTTCTTGGGGGGATTTATTCCGGATATTTCACCCCGACAGAAGCTGCTGCTGTGGCTCTTGCCTATGCGCTGATCGTTGAAATCGTCCTGCACAGAGCAATGAAGCCTGTTGATTTTTACGAGATAGCGATATCAACGGCTAAATTACTGGGTGCGTTGTTTCCGCTCCTCGCAATCGCCATGAGCCTTAACCTCCTGTTGGCATCAGAGCAGGTTCCGCAAAATCTCACCCATTGGATAACGGAGCAAGTGAATAGTCCGATTGCCTTCCTCCTGGCAGTTAATCTGCTGCTGCTGCTCATCGGTTGTGTGCTGGATATCAATGCCGGGATCATGATCCTGGCCCCAATATTATTGCCGCTTGCAACAAGCTACGGGATAGATCCAGTTCATTTCGGTGTGATGATGGTGATCAATCTGGAGATTGGATTTTTAACTCCGCCGATCGGGATAAATCTGATGATTGCCATGACAGCCTTTCGGGAAAAATTCAGTCTGATCTGCGAGGCAGTGATCCCCTTTATCGCCCTGATTTTTATTGTCCTGGTTTTTGTCACCTTCATTCCCGAATTGACGCTTGCTTTCATTCGTTGATCGGGAATTCTGCCATCGTGAGGACCATCCCTTCACGATGGCTTTTTTCTGGCTTCAGGAAAAAGCCTTGAAGGTAATCATGGTGAACGTGTCCTTGATATTGGACAGGGTTTGGATTTCCTCGTTCACGAAATGACCAATATCCTGATCTTCATCCAGATAGCATTTCATCATCAGGTCATAGTTACCGGAAATCGAGTATACTTCTGAAACCTTCTCCACTCTCTCGACAGCTTCGTTGGCAACATCATAAGCCTTGCCGAGTTCACATTTCACAAGGATGAAGATTGTTTTCACGGGACGTGTCCTTTCTTAAACCTGTTCCGGAGACTATTTCTTGTTAGGCCAGAGCATAGTCTGCTTTTGCCAATTAAGAAAGGTCAACAAAAAAGGGGCCAGCGGCCCCTTATGACTTATTTCGAAGCTGCTTTTCGAAAGGGTATATTGAAAAAGGCCGGCACATGTTCGCCAAGACCCATAACCGGTACGTCATCTTCGTCTTTGGCATAACGAGACCGTTTTGGTCGGGTGTTTTTCTTCGGTCTTATCTCTTCACTGTCAGAAGAGGAGGGTTTGCGGCCCCGGCCGCGTGAGTTGCCTTCTGACTTCGGTTTTCGACCCCGACTTTCGATTTCCTTGCCTTCAGCAACGATCTCTTCCATTCCTTCAAGCTCGATGGCAGGGATTTCCTTGCCGATTGTCTTATAAATGGCATCTAGATACTTGCTGTCCAGTTTGGTTGCCAATGTCAGGGCGTTTCCTTCCTGACCCGCACGACCGGTTCGACCAATACGGTGAACATAGTCTTCAGCATGTGTCGGTACATCAAAATTAAAGACGTGACTGACATTCGAAATATCAATGCCGCGTGCGGCAACGTCAGAACAGACCAGATGTGAAATCTCGCCAGATTTGAACTTTTCAAGCGTTTCCATGCGGTGGCTTTGTGTCATGTCACCATGCAGCGCGCCCGCATTGAAGTTATGTTTGGTAAGAGAGCCGAGAAGAATATCCACATCCTTCTTGCGATTGCAGAAGATAAAGGATGTTTTTACGGCGTCATCGCTGAGCATCTTGCGAAGGGCGGGACGTTTTTCCCGCTTGTGAACTCTTAGAAGGCCCTGGGTTACAGTGGAAGCTGTGGAGGAGGGGGCCTCAACCTCAATTTCCTTGGGGTTCATCAGGAACTTGTCCGCCAGTTTGCGCATATCTTTTGACATGGTAGCAGAGAAGAACAGTGTCTGGCGGATAGGAGGCATCAGGGAAACAATACGTTCAACATCCGGGATGAAGCCCATATCCATCATGCGGTCTGCTTCGTCAATCACCAGTGTTTTTACACCATTGAGAAGCACCTTGCCCCGTTCAAAATGATCCAGAAGCCGACCAGGTGTTGCAATCAGAACATCAACACCCTTATCAAGCTTGGCTTCCTGATCCGCAAAGGAAACGCCGCCGATCAGAAGGGCCATCGAAAGTTTGCTGTATTTTCCGTATTTCTCAAAGTTGTCCGCGACCTGCGCTGCAAGTTCGCGGGTCGGTTCAAGAATAAGGGAGCGCGGCATGCGCGCCTTTGTCTGTCCTGAGGAGAGGATGTCGATCATGGGGAGCGTAAAGCTGGCTGTTTTACCGGTCCCTGTCTGGGCTGTGCCCAAAACATCCCGCCCCATCAATACAACCGGAATAGCTTTTTCCTGGATGGGTGTCGGGGTGTTATATCCGGAATCGTCCACAGCTTTGAGGACTTCCGAGCTAAGGCCAAGGTCTGCAAATGTCATGCGTAAAGCGCTACCACCAATATTTCAGTTTACTAAAAACACAGGGCAATTTAGTGAATTAACCTGTTCTGTCAAACATTTCCTTGGAAATCCAAGGTTTAGTCGGGAATTCCCGTCTGTGCGTGGAAGTATAAACCACAAAATGTTTCAAAATTGTGTATTCGTTATTCTCATGTAAGGTATTTTACCTTAAAGCTGAAGAAATTGCATATAAAAAGCCTCAGAATAGGGTTCCTGCTGTGAGCAACAAACATCCTCTTATACTTGTTCCTGGCCTACTTTGCACGGCTGATCTTTGGCGTGACCAGATACAGGCGCTTTCCGATGTTGCGGATATCACGGTGCCTGAGCATCATCTGGATGAGGATATCTCTGATATTGCAGATCGAATTCTTAAAACAGCGCCGGAAGAATTTGCGCTCGCAGGCCTCTCCATGGGAGGTTATATCTCTTTGGAGATTGTCTTAAAGGCGCCTGAACGGGTGACACATCTGGCCCTCATTGATACACGAGCCGATGCGGACAGTCCCGAGGATAAGAAAAAGCGGCAGGATTTTATTCGGCTTGTCGAGCGGGGGAAAACCTTTAAAGGGGTTACCCAAAGCCTGCTGCCGCTTTTGATCCATCCAAGCCGGTTTCAGGATGAAGCACTGACATCCAGGATTTACAAGATGTCAGAAGATATAGGGCATGAAGGGTTTATCCGGCAGGAAATTGCAATCATGAACCGTAAAGACCGAAATGCCGAGCTTGCCAGCATTGATTGTCCGTCCATCGTGATCTCGGGTAATGAAGACGCATTGATTAGCCCGGATATTCAAAAATCCATGGCTGATGGTATTCCCGATGCAGAATTTCATTTGATCCCTGAATGTGGCCATCTTCCGACAATGGAACGCCCTTTTGAAATCAACAGCCTGCTGCGAGAATGGCTCAGCTGGTAGGATTTTTTAAATCTGGCTGTTCGACAAGTTCAATTCGGTAGCCGTCCGGATCTGTAATGAAAGCGATATTTTCAAAATGGTCCGTGTGATCAGGGGAATAGAGCATTGGTCCGGGCTCCCGGATAACCGAAACCCCGATTGCTTTCATCTGGCGGCAACTTTCCTCGAGATCAGACACTCCCAGGGCGAGATGGCCGTACCGGTTTCCGTGCTGGTAGCTCTGCTCATCCCAGTTATGGGTGAGTTCGAGAACCGCGTCATTTTCCTCCACCCCATATCCCATGAAAACCAGAGTGAACCGGCCTTCTGTGTATGTTTCTTCCCTCAGGATTTTCATCCCGAGTGCATGACTATAGAAGTCCTTGGACATTTGAAGGTTGGATACACGGATCATCGCGTAAAGGATCCGGTAAGGCGGGGTATTGATCGATAATTTAACGGTCATGATATTACCTTTAAAATGGAGAGGGATCCTGCAGGAAGGGGAGGTCCTGCAGGAAAGCCAGCCGTTTATAGAAAGTGATTTCCAAACAGCTTTTAAAAGAGGGGGTTAAGCGGCACTGATATTCATTGCTGACTGGATGTCCGCAAGGTGAAATATCTGCCCGGCGCCAGCCCAGGAGCCTTCAGTGACCTCATGCATCATCGTCCAGTGGTTCAGGCGTCCCTCAAAAATACCTACATAACGATCCACGATCTCTCCAAGATCTTTGACCAGTTGATGACGGTTTTCTGCATTGAGGGCACCTTCTGGAGTGGTGATGTTTATACGGATGGGAGGAGCGGATATTGCCTGCCCGCCGATATAGGTGCTCTGGGCAGGCCGGGCATCATAATAAGCCCAGACCAGTGCGTTGGCACCGTTATCATCTACCGGGGCACCTTCAGCTTTGAGTACAGCGCGGGAAATTTCGGACATAAGGTTATCCTGATCATCTTTTCCCAGCGTATTTTCATCTGCAGTGACGTGAATAAGAGGCATATTCTTTCCTTTGGCTAAAGTGAGATTGAATTCTTGCCAAGAATATTTTATAACGATCGTTATATTTATAATTTATAGTAATCGTTATCTTGTCAATTAAAAAAATAACGATCACTATATTTTTGAGGGATACCTTAATGAGTGAATTGACTAAGCGACAGAAAACACACGAAAAAATACTGACTGTTGCCGGAAAAAAATTTCGGGGATCCGGATATTCCGGTGTAGGCGTAGATGGTATTGCAAAAGAGGCCGGCGTAACTTCCGGTGCTTTCTACGCCCATTTCGGATCCAAAAAAGGGGCCTTTATCGAGGCCCTGGAAAAGGGGCTCGATGAGGTGATTGAAAGAATACCGGTCTTTCAGAATGAGCATCAGGATAAGTGGCTTGAAGCATTTGTGACTTATTATCTGGGCGAAGAGCATCGCAATGATCTGGAAGGCGGATGTGCAATGACGACTCTTTCGTCAGAAGTCGCCCGCTCTGAACCGGATATTCACAGAATTTATGAGGAGAAGATGGATGTTATCGCAGGATTGATAGCCAATGGATTGACCGGTTCCGATAAGGAAAAACGTCACGATCAGGCCTGGGCTATTCTTGGCATCTTGATCGGCGGACTGAATATTTCAAGGGCGGTGAATAGCTCTGATCTTGCCAGAAGAATTTCAATCGCCTGTACTGCGGTCACATTAAAAACCGGGGAGGTGCTCTAGATCATCTGGCGGCCTGGATCACCTGGGAACATGCCAAAGAGTACTCCTTGTTCTTCATTAACTTAAAATTGAAAATAAATTTAGTTTCAGAACGTTATTGTTGTAGATTTTAGAATATATCTACTATAGATACCTACAGAATATCTGGTAAAAATTGATGAATATGTGAGGGGTCATGACCATAAATAGTAGATTTAGAGTATTTTGTGGTTTTTTTGCAGCTTTTTTGTCGATTTCAGGCGCGCAATCTGCTGGTGCAGCTTCGGTCTATTGGAACCTTTTCAACAGTGAAGGGGAGAATAATTACTCGGCCGAATATATCACCTATTCAACAAGGGAAGATATGCTGAATGATACCAATCGAACAGGGCGATATAGTCCTGACAGTCATGAGCGCGGATACGGTCATAACGTGGTTGGTAGCGGCTCCGACGGTGAGACATATTGGAGCCTTTTCAATAGTGAACGAGAGAATAGGTATTCTGCCGAATATATCACTTATTCGTCCCTGGCAGATATGCTGAACGATACCAATCGGACAGGGCGATATAGTCCTGACAGTCATGAGCGCGGATACGGTCATAATGTGGTTGGCAGCGGCTCCGACGGTGAGACATATTGGAGTCTTTTCAATAGTGAAGGGGAGAATAGGTATTCTGCAGAGTATATCACCTATTCCTCGCTTACAGATATGCTGAATGATACCAATCGGACAGGGCGGTATAGCCCGGACAGTTTTGATCGCGGACATGGTCACAATGTTGTCGGGAGTGGATCAGACGGAGAGCTCTACTGGAGCCTTTTCAATGTTGAAGGGGAAAATGTAATTCCAGCAGATTATATTTATTACACGAGCTTGCTTGATATGCTGAATGACACCAACAGGGTCGGCTGGCATCGCCCGAACGGGTTTGGACGAGGATATGCTCATAATGTTGTAGGAAGCGGGGCCTATGTCGTCTCAACCGTGCCGTTGCCAGCAGCATTCCCGCTCTTTGCGACCATATTATCCGGTTTTGGAATTCTCCTCTTCAGAAGAAGAAAAGCTGCATAAATTTGATTTCTACGAGAAAAAAAGCCCCGTCGCTTGGCGGGGCTTTTTTGTGTCGGTAGCCTCCTAGATATCCAGATTATCTGCGAAGCGGGCATTTTCCTGAATGAAGTTGAAACGTAGTTCCGGTTTCTTGCCCATCAGGCTTTCTACACGGTCAGAGGTTTCGCCAAATTCCTCCATGGGAACCTGAACACGCAGCAGGGTGCGTTTTTCCGGGTTCATGGTAGTCTCTTTCAATTGTGCCGGCGGCATTTCACCAAGGCCCTTAAAGCGGCTGATATCAATTTTACCGCGCCCTTTAAACTCGGTTTCAATCAATTCATCCCGATGGGTATCATCCATGGCATAAAGGGTTTTTGCTCCCTGGCTGATCCGGTAAAGCGGCGGCTGGGCGAGAAACAGGTGGCCGTCCTGAATAAGTTGCGGCATTTCCTGATAGAAGAAGGTCATCAGAAGGGAGGCAATATGTGCGCCATCCACATCCGCATCTGTCATGATGATGACTTTCTCATAACGAAGATCATCCTCGCGATATTTATCCCGGGTGCCGCATCCGAGCGCTTGAATGAGATCCGTGAGTTCCTGATTGGCCTTGATCTTCGAAGAACCGGCTGATGCTACATTAAGGATTTTACCGCGCAAAGGCAGAATTGCCTGGGTTTTTCGGTTTCGTCCCTGTTTGGCAGAACCGCCCGCACTGTCGCCCTCGACAATGAAAATTTCGGAATCGTCCTTGCCGTTCTGGGAACAGTCGGCGAGTTTGCCGGGTAGGCGGACGCGGCTGGTGGCCGTCTTGCGGCTTGTTTCCTTCTCAGCGCGTCGGCGCAGGCGTTCCTCGGATTTTGCGATAATCCAGGAAAGAAGATTATTGGCCTGATCAGGAGCAGAGGCAAGCCAGTTGTCAAAATGATCCTTAATCGCGGCATCCACCACACGGGATGCTTCTGGCGTTGCCAGTTTTTCCTTCGTTTGCCCTTGGAACTGCGGCTCCGGAATAAAGACGGAAAGCACAGCAGATGCTCCGCCCAGAATATCATCAGCGGTAATCTGGGCGGCTTTTTTGTTATTGATCATTTCCCCATAGGATTTCAGGCCGCGAACAAGGGCGGTTCTGAAACCTGTTTCATGGGTACCGCCCTCCGGCGTTGGAACGGTGTTACAATAGGAGTTGAGGAAAGAGACGTTATCTGCAGGCCAGGCAATGGCCCATTCAACGCGGCCTTTATCGCCTTCAATTTCCACCCGGCCGGAAAAGGGCTCCGGTGTGACAGTCTGCCGGCCATCGACAGTGGCCGCCAGAAAGTCTGAAAGGCCGCCTGGAAAATGCAGGGTCGCTTCTGCCGGAGTTTCATCCTTGATCAGCTCAGGGGCCGCTTTCCAGCGGATTTCAACACCGCGAAACAGATACGCCTTGGATCGCACCATCTTGTAGAGCTTTGACGGGCGCAGGGCGGTTCCGCTTTCGAAAATCTCGTGATCCGGTTTGAAATGGATCGATGTTCCCCGGCGGTTCGGGGCCGCCCCCACTTTCTCAAGAGTGGTCAGTGGCAGGCCGCGGGAATATTCCTGGCGCCACAGAACCTTGTCGCGGGCGACTTCAACAACGGTTTTTTCAGAAAGCGCATTGACCACTGAAACACCCACACCATGCAGTCCCCCTGCAGTGTGATAGACCTTGTTGGAAAATTTACCGCCGGAATGCAGCGTTGTCAGAATTACTTCCATTGCGGATTTGTCTTTATATTTGGGATGGGGGTCGATTGGAATGCCCCGGCCATTATCCCGAATAGTCAGTGATCCGTCCTCATGAAGCTCCACATCAATGCGGCTTGCAAATCCGGCAACGGCTTCATCCATGGAGTTATCAAGAACTTCGGCGGCCAGATGATGGCGGGCCCGCTCATCCGTTCCGCCAATATACATACCCGGCCTTTTACGAACCGGTTCCAGGCCTTCAAGGACCTCAATATCTTTCGCGGAATAATCGGAAGTTTCGGCTTTTGGCTGCTCAAAAAGATCTGACATATGTCTCGTAGTCTACTCGTGGATCACTGAATTTTGATTTCCATAGAATACTGTTCTCTGCGCGCAAGGAAAGTGTATAATTTGCAGATAGTGTATTCGTTATTCAGGAAACTGCTGAAATATGACAACCGACTTTCGTGATCCGATTATCCGTACTGCTCCGCAACCCAAGGATTGTAACAATAATGGCGATATTTTTGGTGGTTGGGTTCTCTCCCAGATGGATATTGCCGGTGGCGTGGTTGCCTCTCGCCGGGCAAAAGGCCGTGTGGTCACCGTTGCCGTTGAAGCGATGACTTTTCACCAACCTATTAAAACCGGTGATGTGGTCAGTATATATGGCGAGATTTTAAAAGTCGGCCGCACGTCCATGCATATCAAGCTGGAAACCATTGTTGCCAGAAAGCTGGATCCGGCGGAAATCAAGGTAACGGAAGGGACCTATATTTTTGTTGCTATTGATGAGGACGGAAATCCACGGGAAGTCCCTGCAGAGTAAAATGCGCACAAGCTTCTTTTGCAGACCTTCATTCGCTTCTTAGCGGTTTACACCGGCTTTTTGCTTTTCAAGAATCTCCTGAACCTTTTTCTCTTCCCATTCCTCATCAAAAAATGTGAGGAAGCCAAAATGGTGGACCCCTTGCAGGGCAACAGCTATGCCCCAGCCAAGGGTTGGCCAGATTGCCCAGTAATAGGAGGAGGTCAGGAGGTTCAGGATATGCAAAAAGGCGACGATGACCAGATAGGTGGCGATATGGCGATAGAAATGCCGCAACTGGCGTACTTTTTTGCGCGCGTCTTTCAGTTCTTTTTCATCAGATATCGTCATCACACTACTCCTGATTTCTGAAATCAAAAGATAGTGAGGCGATTTTAAAAAGTCTTCCGGTGTTTCAACTCTTTGTGATGAAGATTACGGATCGGAAGCCCTTGTCCAGAACGGGGTCATTAAAGGTTCATACTTGGAAGTAACTGTCTGAATATCATCTGTAGCGGAGAGATTGAAAACATCTCTGGCTAAGGAAAGCCAGTCTTTGCCAAGTTTTTCCGCCTCAATATTTATATATTTTGGAGCCTCTCTCCAGTCATCCCAACTGGAGGTATGGATCTCTTGTAAAGAAAGAAAATCTCGTATCAGATTCACTTTTAGGAACCAGTTGCCCCGCGCATCTGCCTGACCGAAAAGTGATGCCGGTAAGGATTTTCCCTCAAGGGACAGGATGGCCTCCGGAGCCGTCATAAAATCCGAAAAGGAGAGGTTAAAAGGAGATGTAAACTGGTAGTGTTTTTGCTGAATATCATCTAATTGACTATCCAGTCGGATCCAGTCTGAGTTGTCTTCAGGTTTATATTCCGTGATCCAGTGATCTTCATACTGCCCGGGAATAAAATAAGAGGCAAAGCCGCAGCGTACACGACTTTCAAAACCCGCCTCTCTTAGTAGGGCGCAAGTGAGCAAGGCAAAATCCCTGCAGGTGACAATCATACGTTCCTCTGGCTCTTTAGGAGCAAAAGAAGCAAGATCTTTAAGCCGATCTCGTAAGGGGAGAGTGGTCCGGCTTTGCTGTTTGCCTTCTATATTGTAAAGAGCCAGAGTATCACAATGAAGAAACAGTCCTTGCACAATGGAAACGATCTCTTTTACCGAGCCGTTTCTGTTCACTTCTTGCGCCAGTTGTTCTGGCAGGCAGGTCATGGGGGAAAAGCTTTTGGACATTCATTCATTCACTATGAAATGAGCAGAAACCCTGGGACGTAGGCGCTACCAGGGATGTTCCTCACCGTTCCAGATAAAGAATTTCCCGTTATCGCCGGGTTCAAGGTTCGACATCTTTTCATAAAGGCCGGCTGCGCTTTCTGATGCTGTGATATCTGCATGCGCACCGCCCATATCTGTTTTTACCCAGCCCGGGTGAAAAAGGGTGATGATAAAATTCTCCATCGCCATTTCGCAAGCCAGGGTCTGCATCACCTTATTGACCGCAGCTTTTGAGGATCGGTAGGCATAAGCACCGGCAGATTCCCGGCTTAAAGAGCCCATTTGACTGGAGATTGTCGCCACTTTTGGTGCTGATGAACGTTTCAAATTTGGAAGAAATCCCTGGAAAATCCGAAACGGGGCGATTGTGTTGACGCGAAAAGTCTCTTCCCAGGCGCCGAAATCCATTTCCTGCACTCCTTGTCTTTCGCCGCCCATGATGCCGGCATTATTGACCAGCAAATCAAGGGTTTCCTCTTTCAGGGACTGGGCGAGGGCGTCAATAGAGAGACTGTCTGTGACTTCCAGGGAATGGACGGTCATGTTCCCTTTAAAATCGGCTGCCAATTGCTGCAGATCAGCTGCTTTTTCAGGTGCACGGCAACAGGCAAAGACGCGCCAAGCATTTTGTGCAAAAAGGCGCACAAGCTCCAGCCCGATCCCGCGATTTGCTCCGGTGATAAGTACAGAAGGCATCCATGCTCCCCTTTATGATCAATTTTCCTTAAGCCTAGTATAGGGGAAGGATCAGGGCATGAATATGACGATTGAATAAATAATAGAAACCGCTCGTTGCAAGCGTGCCGGCCACCAGGAAAGCTGCATCAGGTGTGAAATTGAAAAATGCACAAAAAAAGGGCCGCCAAATGGCAGCCCTTTTCGTTTTATATTCGTCTGATCAGACAGAGAAATACATGTCAAACTCAGCAGGGTGAGGTGCATGTTCGAAACGGTAGACGTCTTCCCATTTCATGGCGATATAACCATCGATCATATCATTGGTAAAGACACCGCCTTTTGTAAGGAATTCACGATCGGCTTCCAGAGCTTCCAGTGCCTCGCGAAGAGAGCCTGCAACAGTTGGAATATCTTTAAGCTCTTCCGCAGGGAGATCATAAAGGTCTTTATCCATCGCATCGCCCGGGTGGATTTTGTTCTGGATACCGTCAAGACCCGCCATCATCATGGCCGCGAAAGCGAGATAAGGGTTTGCAGTACAATCAGGGAAGCGGATTTCAACACGCTTGCCGTTCGGACTTGGTGCGAATGGAATACGGCAGGAAGCAGAACGGTTACGTGCAGAATAGGCGAGCAGCACAGGCGCTTCAAAGCCCGGGATCAAACGCTTGTATGAGTTTGTAGAAGCGTTTGTGAAAGCGTTGATGGCTTTCGCATGCTTGATAATACCGCCGATATAGAAGAGGGCTGTATCGGAAAGTGCTGCATAGCCGGAGCCCGCGAACATTGGAGAGCCTTCTTTCCAGATGGACTGGTGAACATGCATTCCTGAGCCGTTATCACCGGCAACCGGTTTTGGCATGAAAGTCGCCGTTTTGCCATAGGCGTGAGCCACATTATGGATTACATATTTCTGTTTCTGGATATCATCAGCAGCACCAACAAGGGTGTTAAACTTAAAACCAAGCTCATGCTGGGAAGGTGCTACTTCATGATGATGCTTCTCAACACTGAGGCCCATTTCTGCTGCTACAGAAACCATTTCAGAACGGATATCCGCACCGCTATCAACAGGCTGTACAGGGAAGTAACCGCCTTTGACGCGTGGACGGTGGCCTGTGTTACCGCCGTCAAGTTCTGCACCTGCATTTACAGGGGCCTCAACATCATCGAGCTTGAAGAAGGTATGATGGCTGTCGTTTGAGAACTGAACATCATCAAACATAAAAAATTCTGCTTCCGGACCGAAGAAGGCGCTATCGCCAATACCGGTGCTGGCAAGATAGGCTTCCGCTTTCTTGGCAACAGAGCGTGGGTCCCGCTCGTAGCTTTCACCGCTTGTCGGATCCAGAATATCACAGAAGACAATCAGGGTAGGGCGTGCAGCAAAGGGATCCATGACTGCAGAAGTTGGATCTGGCATCAATGTCATGTCGGATTCGTTAATCGCTTTCCAGCCTGTGATGGAAGAGCCGTCGAACATAATACCATCTTCGAACATATCTTCATCAACTGCAGCCACATGCATTGCAAGATGCTGCCATTTGCCTTTCGGGTCTGTAAAGCGCAGATCGACATATTCGATTTCGTTTTCCTGGATCAACTGGAGAACTTCAGAAACTGTGCTCATAACTTCTTCTTTCTTTCTGGTCTAAACTGTTTGACTTGCTTGGCGGACCGGAAGACCGATCCTTTTTCCTTAAACGGCGTCCGGGCCTTTTTCGCCGGTCCGGATGCGAATGACTTCTTCTACGCTGGAGACAAAAATCTTGCCATCACCAATACGGCCTGTACGGGCAGCGGTCTGGATGGCTTCCAGTGCGCGTTCCACCAGTTCATCTTCCAGAACAATCTCGATTTTCACTTTTGGCAGGAAATCGACGACATATTCTGCGCCGCGGTAAAGTTCAGTGTGGCCTTTCTGGCGGCCAAATCCCTTGGCCTCTGTCACCGTGATGCCCTGAAGACCGACTTCCTGCGGAGCTTCCTTCACTTCATCCAGCTTGAAGGGTTTGATGATCGC
>JAKSCD010000043.1 GCA_022360775.1 Sneathiellales bacterium
CAGTATTTATTGTGGCGCTTCTCGGGATCCGGAGCGGGAGAAAATTTATCAATATTCTTCCCAGCCGCTCTATATGGTCTCCAATATCCTTGTTACTCACCGGGAAAATACAGAAAATCCTGAAACAGTGCAGGAACTTATCAATGCGAAGGTGCGCATCGGAACCTATTTCGGGACAGGGTCAGCCAAGTTCCTGAAAAGTACCGGGGTTCTGCGAGTGAATGAACGATACACGTCTCTTGAGAAAGGCATGCAAAGTGTTGCGTCCCGGGAAATAGATTATTTCTTTTATCACGATCTGGGACTTCTTTACTTTTTATCCAGGTCTTCCTTCGAGTTAAGGGCTGTTCCAACAGCATTTCGTTCGTATGCCCACTGGATGATTATGTCTCCTGACATGCCTGAAGAAATTTCACAGAAGCTGGATGATGCAGTATCGAAATTAGTTAAAGAGGGTGTTGTCGCGCAAATAAGAAAAGGGTATGAGCCCAAGTAAACTGAACTCTTTCTTAACAGCATGCTGGTAACGTAATTGTCACAATTTTGACATCCTCGCATTGTAGCAAGCGCGGCATCCTGTTAGAAGTGCTCAGCTGGTATCCTGGGTAGGCTGTAAGAAAAAGAACACAACGTGGAAATTTTACAAATACTCATTCTGGCTGTTGTGCAGGGGATTACTGAATTTCTGCCCATATCTTCAAGCGGACATCTTGCTCTTGTTCCTTATTTGACCGGCTGGCCTGATCAGGGGCTGCTGTTGGATGTTGCGACCCATGTCGGAACACTGTTCGCGGTTTTGCTTTATTTCAGGAAAGATCTTATCGGAATTTTGCTTTCCCTGTTTTCTTATGGAGAAAAGCAGGACATTCAGGAAGCGCGTCAGCTGCTTGTTCATCTTGTTATCGGATCAATCCCTGCGGTTGTCGCTGGCGGACTTCTTTTTTATGTCGCGAAGACCGATCTCAGATCTGTTCTGATGGTAGCGGCGATGACACTATTCTTTGGTGCTGTTCTTGGATTTGCTGATCTTTTTTTTAAAGGAAACAAACCTGTTCGGGCAATGAGCCACTGGGATGCCCTGTTCATAGGAATGTTCCAGATATTTGCCCTGTTCCCAGGAACCAGCCGTTCAGGTGTGACAATGACTGCAGCCTTGATCCGCGGTCTGGATCGGGAAGGGGCTGCTCGTTTTTCAATGCTGCTCTCCATTCCCGTTATCACGGGAGCAGGGCTCGTTTTGTCTATGGATCTCATTGAAAGTCAGCAATTTGATCTTGGTCTGGATGCGTTGATCACCGGAGGGGTGTCCTTTGCGGTTGCCTATCTTGCAATCGGGGCGCTGATGAACTGGATTTCCAGGATCGGCTTTATGCCTTTTGTCTGGTATAGAATGGCTCTGGGCTGTTTTTTGTTATTTATGTATTTCGGAAATACATCAGCTTGAAAGATTGAGAGTTGAAAAAAACAGGATGATCCCCATATAGACCGAATATGATTTCGGGATGGGGGGATCATGTTTCACCGCTTCAGAAATAAATTTAACAGAGCAACTCCCGCTTTTATCGCCGGCATTTTCGCCTGCACGGCCTCTTCTGCCAATGCTGAAGATGTCAAGATGCAGCATGCCGTTTATCTAGGCGGTATTTTCCTCGGGGGAGTTGAAACAAGCTTGGTACAGCGTGCCAATGAATATTATATATCCAGCAAAGCAACTTCAAACGGATCGATTAACTGGCTTTTCACCTGGAAAGCAGCAGGGGTCAGCAGCGGCATTCTGGATAAGGGTGTCTTTATTCCGAGAGAATATAGCTATCAAAGCGCATGGAATAAAAAAAACAAAGGCGGAGTGATAAAATATCAGCCTGATGGTTCCGTAACATCGGAGCTTTTTGGCAAGAAAAGCAACAACCCGAAAAAATACACACCGATTGATCCTGCAGATCTGAAAAACAGTATGGATCCGATTTCAATGGCTTTTAATGCAGCAATGAAACTGGCAAATGGAGAAGGGTGTAAGGGGCATTATCCCGTTTATGATGGACGAAGACGCTTTGATGTCACTCTTGCTGATGAAGGACAGAGAAACTTCAAGCCAAGCCGCTATTCTGTCCATACAGGCCTGTCAACAGGGTGCAGTATCAAGGTAACCAAACGTGGCGGGTTCCAGCGAAATCCGAGCTATGACCCGATTGAGCAGGAAAAACTTGTAATCTGGAATGCGGCGCCCAGAGAAGGGGGACTGGTTGTTCCCGTGCGAATGCAGGTGAAAACCGATTATGGTTTGATGGAGCTGCATTTGGAAAAATATACGGACAGTCAGGTGAAACTGGCGAGTAAAGAAGCCCAGTAACAGGGAAATTCATTACATCTTGATGAGGAAGTTCAGTATGCAGCTGAGCGAGCATTTCACGCTGGCCGAGCTCACGCGCAGTGACATGGCCAAACGGCTGGGAATTGTTAATCGCCCGAATGATCAGGAGATTGCGTGCCTGAAACAGGTGTCTCGAAACATTCTGGAACCTGTGAGGGAACATTTTCAGACACCCTTTATGCCCAATTCGGGATATCGGTGCCTGGCGCTTAATCGGGCCCTGAAGTCGAAGGATACCTCCCAGCATATTCTGGGGCAGGCCGTGGATATGGAGCTGCCCGTTGTCAGTAACTATGACCTGGCGTTCTGGATATACAGCAACCTCACTTTTGATCAGCTTATTCTGGAATTCTATGAACCGGATGATCCAAAAAGCGGCTGGGTTCATTGTTCCTATGTGGAGAAGGGGTGCCGCCGGGAATGCCTGACCTATTCAGGTGGAAAATTTACTCCGGGCCTGATTGGTTGAGGGGAAGTTGCTGGCTTGATTTCACATCTTTAAGGATAATGTTCGAGCGAACATTGGCGATGCCGGGAAGCTTGAAAAGGAAGTTATCCAGGAAATTGTTGTAATCCCCGATATCCTTCGCCACCACCCGCAGATGGTAATCACTGTCGCCGGTTGTGGCGAAGCAATCCAGGACTTCAGGACGATCCAGAATGGCTGTGACAAATTCCTGAACATGACTGTCGGCCTGGCGGGACAGACTGACATGAATAATCGCGGAGAAACCAAAGCCTGCAGCATTGCGATCAAGAACAGCAGTATAGCCTTTGATAAGGCCAATTTCCTCAAGACTCTTGATCCGGCGCCAGCATGAAGAGGTTGAGAGCCCGGCAAGATTTGCCAATTGTGAATTGCTGAGCCGGCTATCCCGTTGCAGATGATGCAACAACAGCTCGTCAGTTTGGTCAAGCATTTAAAAAAAATCCTGTTTACGGTATAATTATCCAATAAATTATCAAAAAATGAAAAAATTGTCGAATATATAGAAAATATCCGGTTAGATTGAAAAGAAGTTTCAGCGCTCTACTGTTAAAATTGATCATCAATGTGATGGTATGGAGCCCTGAATGTCTGCAAATCTCTCTTCGAGCAGTCCAGCATTATCCGATTACGAGCTTGATGATCGGTATGTGAAGGAGGAAGGGCGTGTGTTCCTGACAGGAACACAGGCGCTTGTTCGTATACCCCTGATGCAGAAATTAAGGGATGAGCGCGCTGGATTGAAGACGGCAGGATTTATAAGCGGCTACCGCGGCTCACCGCTAGCCATCTTCGACCAGGAACTCTGGAAGATAAAATCGACACTTGAAACGGCCAATATCGAATTTGTTCCTGCTGTGAACGAAGAGCTGGCAGCAAAAGCAGTATTGGGGTCCCAGCAGGTGGAAACAGATCCGAGCCGTGAAGTCGATGGTGTTTTCGGTATCTGGTATGGCAAAGGTCCTGGTGTTGACCGTGCAGGGGATGCGCTGAAGCACGGGAATGCTTATGGATCGTCTCCAACGGGCGGTGTGCTGGTTATCGCCGGGGATGATCACGGTAGCGTTTCTTCTTCCATGCCGCATCAATCGGATGTGGCATTTATGACTTTCTTTATGCCGATCCTCAATCCTGCCAATGTAGCTGAGTATTTGTCTTTCGGTGAATATGGCTATGCCCTGTCCCGCTATAGCGGTATGTGGGTCGGTTTTAAGGCGGCAACAGAAACCGTCGAAAGCGGGATGAGCGTCACCCTTGAAAAACCAAGGGAATTCGCGATCCCGGATTTTGAGATCCCGAACGCCGGCCTTCATTATCGCTGGCCGGATTTTCCGGGGCCGCAAATTGAGGAACGGCTGGAAGCAAAGAAGCATGCGGTTCTTGCTTTTGCAGAAGCCAATCCGATTGATCGCCATATCTATGATACACCGGATGCAACCTACGGCATCGTCACAACCGGTAAAGCCCATCTCGATCTGATGGAAGCTCTCCGTCTTCTGGGAATTGGGGAGAAAGAAGCCCGCGATATCGGGGTTGATATCTATAAAATCGGTATGGTCTGGCCACTTGCCAAAAAGTCATCACTGGAATTTGTGCGCGGCAAAAAAGAGGTCCTGGTTGTTGAGGAAAACGCGGCATTATAGAAAGCCAGTTCAAGGAGTATTTTTATGATACCCCCGGCTCAAAGCCGGAACGGATGGTTGGTAAAAATGATGAATTTGGAAAGCGGCTGATCCCCTGGACCGGGGAGCTGTCGCCGTTACAGCTGGCAGTAATCGTCGCTCAACGCCTTGATAGTGTCTTTGACGGGCTTCATCTATCCGAAAAAGCAGCGCGCCGGACCGAAGAGAAACCGCTTTCACTGATCGTCGACGGTGCAACACGAACGCCTTTTTTCTGCTCAGGCTGTCCTCATAACCGGTCCACAAAAGTTCCGCAAGGATCAGAGGCCCTGGCCGGTATTGGTTGTCATTTTATGGCCAGCTGGATGGACCGCGATACAAACTTTCTGATCCAGATGGGCGGAGAAGGAGTGAACTGGATTGCCAAATCCCAGTTTAACGGAAAAAAACATATTTTTCAGAATCTGGGAGACGGTACCTACTATCATTCCGGTATATTGGCCATTCGCCAGGCCATCGCCGCCAAGACCAATATCACCTATAAGATCCTTTATAATGATGCGACAGCAATGACTGGTGGACAGCCCTTTGACGGCCCTGTTTCAGTACAATCTATTGCTCATTCCCTGCGCGCGGAAGGGATTGAACGTATCGCCTTGCTTTCAGATGCAATTCAAAAATTCAATACGGCAGACTTTCCAGATCGCGTGACCTTTGACGATCGCACAAAGCTGGATGAAATCCAGCGTGAGCTTCGGGACATTCCAGGGGTAACCGCCCTGATTTATGAGCAAACCTGCGCAACAGAAAAACGCCGCCGCCGAAAACGCGGATTGATGGAGGACGTCCCTCGTTTTGCATTTATTAATGAGGCTGTATGTGAAGGATGCGGGGATTGCTCTGTTGCATCCAATTGCCTGTCGGTCGAGCCACTGGAAACCGAATTTGGCCGTAAAAGGCAGATAAATCAAAGTGCCTGCAATAAGGATTTTTCCTGTCTTGAAGGATTTTGTCCAAGCTTTGTTACAATCGAGGGAGGGCGGCGAAAGCGACCTCGGGGTGAAGGAGGCAACGCCGAACTCATGAAAGCGCTTGGCAAACTCAGGGAACCTGAGCTGCCTTCATCAGCAAAGCCGTTTGATATCCTGATTACCGGTGTGGGGGGAACCGGTGTTATTACTGTCGGGCAGTTGATCACAATGGCGGCACATCTTGAGAATAAAGGCGCGACCGTTCTTGATTTTATGGGATTTGCCCAGAAATTCGGGCCGGTTTTAAGCTATATCCGGCTTGCAGATGATCCGGATCAGATCAATCAGGTGCGTATCGATGAGGGGCGAGCGGACGCATTAATCGGGTGCGATTTTGTGGTCAGTACTTCCCCAAAGGCATCCGTTACCTATAAATCCGGGCATACAAAAGGGGCCGTTAATCTGGCCGCAATGCCAACAGGTGATTTTACCTTGAACCCGGATGCCGATTTAAAGGCAGATCATCGTCTTGATCTTTTGAAGACGATCTTTGGCGAAGAGCATACACATTCGGTTGATGCGAACCTGGCAGCGGAGATGTTGCTCGGGGATGCTGTCTTTGCAAATGTGCTGCTGCTGGGCTTTTCATGGCAGCAGGGACTTGTCCCCGTCTCGCTTGAGGCATTGATGCGGGCGATTGCGCTGAATGGAGTTGCGATTGAAAAAAACAGGGACGCTTTTAACTGGGGACGTGTTCTGTTTGCAGACCCGAAGCTCAGGAGCAGTGTTCTTTCAAGGAAAACGGTGAAGTCCGTCGAGCCGGAGAGTTTTAGCGAACTTCTAAAGCGCAATGCGGCTTTTCTAACCAGATATCAGGATAAAAGCTGGTCTTCGCGATATCTTGTGAAAATAGAAAATTTCCAAAAGGAATGCGAGAATGCAGGGGCCAAAGATGAAGAATTGGCAAAGGCCTTTGCAAAAAGCCTGTTCAAGCTGATGTCCTATAAGGACGAGTATGAAGTGGCACGCCTTCACAGTCAGGAGAGCTTTCGAAAACGCATCGAGGAGACTTTTGAAGGGGAGTACAAGATCCATTACCATATGGCGCCGCCTCTTCTCTCCAGACAAAAAGACAGCAGAGGCAGACCCTTAAAAACTGAATTCGGCCCCTGGATGGAAAAGGCGTTTTCTTTGCTGGCAAAAATGAAGAGGTTGAGGGGAACCGTCCTTGATCCCTTCGGCTATACAGAGGAACGGCGTATGGAAAGAGGCCTGATTGACTGGTATGAAAAAACCGCCTTTTCAGCTGTTCAGAACCTTGAGGAAAACAGATCTGAAGACCTGAAGGAAATACTTGCTCTTCCAATGAAGATTAAAGGTTATGGTCCGGTCAAGGAAGAGAATGTCCGGCTGGTCCGAACGCGCATGAAAGAGCTGCAATCTGGATAGCAATCAAAGGTGACTTGATTCCAATATGGAAATTATGTACACATATTCGGACATTGTTCGGTTATGCGTATTTGTGAGAATTTTATGTTGGCAAGTTCAGAGAAAAAAACGCCTCGCAGCGGACCACAATCAGTTGGCCGGATTTTCGCAATCCTGGATGTACTGGCGGAAAAATCTGCCATGTCTCT
Organism: Sneathiellales bacterium; assembly: GCA_022360775.1. Taxonomy (GTDB): domain Bacteria; phylum Pseudomonadota; class Alphaproteobacteria; order Sneathiellales; family Sneathiellaceae; genus Sneathiella. The sequence continues at coordinate 7,089 of JAKSCD010000043.1, forward strand.
TGGTGATCTTGCCTTTGCCTCAGAAGCGCCCAAAAGCAGCCTGATGACTTTACTTGCGGGTCTGGTTGAAGAGCAGGTTCTTATCCGCGATGAAAAAGGTCTTTATTCACTGGGGCCTCGTGTCGTTGGTCTGGCCATGCGTCTGGCAGGAACGCGGGATCTTGCGAAACTTGTTCGTCCGGTTATGGAACGGCTGGAAAAGGAAACTGGAGAAACGGTCGTATTCGGGGCCATGGCTCCTGATGCGGAGATGGCACACTACCTTGATCGCGTTGAAAGCAGAAATGCCATCCGTTACGCCGTTGCCATAGGGGAGCGGCGGGAGCTTTACTGCAGTTCCATGGGCAAGGTGCTGTTGGCTTTCCTGCCGGAGGAAAGACTGCAACGCTATCTTCAGACATCCGAGCGGACCCAATATACCGAGAAGACTCTCATTCGAGTATCTGAGTTAAAACGGGAAATCACTGAAATTAGACAAACAGGAATTGCCAGAAGCTGTGATGAAAGATTGATCGGCGCCAGCGGGCTTGGCGCCCCTATTTTTGGTAATGACGGAAAACTAAGCGCGGGCCTTGTGATCGCGGGCCCGAGTGAGAGATTTACACCGCAAATGGAAAAACACATCCCCTTCCTAAGAAAAGCGGCGGCAGATTGCACGCATCTCGCCGGGGGGATCGTACCGGATCATCTAAAATAATAAGAAAAACAGGATCAGGAGAAATCAAATGGCATTGGAACTCACAGAAGAGCAAAGGCAAATAAAGGAAAGTGTTGCGCGTCTATGTGCCCGCTTCGGAGATGACTACTGGCTCGCCCGTGATACAGATGGAGAATTTCCTGAGGAATTCTGCAAGGCGATCGCAGATGAAGGCTGGATGGGTATTGCCATGCCGGAAGAATATGGCGGAAGCGGTCTGGGTATTACAGAAGCAGCCACCATGGTGCAGGCAATCACTGAATCAGGGGCCGCCAATGCAGGGTTCGCAGCGATTGCCATTAATATCTTTGGTCTTAATCCTGTGGTGGTTTTTGGAACAGATGAGCAAAAGCAGAAATGGCTCCCCAGAATTATCAGCCGTGAAGATGTCGCCTGCTTTTCGGTCACGGAACCCAATACCGGTCTTGATACAACAAGATTGAAAACCAAAGCGGTCTGGGACGGGGAGTGCTATCGGGTTCATGGCCAGAAAATCTGGACCTCTACAGCGCTTCGGGCAAACAAGGTCCTGCTGATCGCAAGAACAAAGGAGGATACGGAAAAGCCCATTGACGGCTTGTCCCTTTTTTACACGGATCTTGACCGGAATTACGCTGAAATCCGGCCTATTGATAAAATGGGCCGTAAATGCGTCGATTCAAACCAGGTCTTTTTTGATGGTATGCCAATCCCCAAGGAAGATCTGATCGGTGAAGAAGGCAAGGGTTTTCGTTACCTGCTGCATGGCTTGAATGCAGAGCGTATCCTGATTGCGGCCTCAATGGTCGGACTTGGACGCTGTGCGTTGAAGCGCGGTGCAGATTATGCGCGCGAGAGGGAAGTTTTTGGCCGTCCGATCGGAATGAACCAGTCAATACAGCATCCCCTCGCAGAATCCTGGGCAGAGCTCGAAGCCGCTAATTTGATGGCTTACAATGCTGCACATAAATATGACAGTGGGCAGGAATGCGGTCTGGAAGCGAATGCTGCGAAATACCTGGCGGCAGAAGCCGCCCATAAATCCTGTACGACGGCTGTGATGACCCATGGTGGTATGGGATATGCCAAGGAATATCATGTGGAAAGGTATCTGCGGGAATGCATGATTCACCGTCTTGCACCGATCAGCCCTCAATTAATCTTAAGTTATCTTGCAGAAAGGGCATTGGATCTGCCAAAATCCTATTGATCGTTTTTCTGCAATAACAACAAGAAAAGAAGATAATGGAAAAACCGCTTGAAGATGTCAGAGTCATCGACCTGACAAATATGCTTATGGGTCCTTATTGTACGCAGATCCTTGGTGATCTCGGGGCCGATGTGATCAAGGTGGAAGCACCGGGTGGAGATCCGGTTCGTTATATCGGAGCGAACCGAAATCTCGGAATGGGTGCGATCTTCCTCAACTGCAATCGAAGCAAACGCAGTCTTGTTCTGGACCTTAAAACCACAGAGGGACATGATGCGCTGCTCAGGCTGCTGAAAGACGCAGATATACTGGTTTACAACCGTCGACCTCAGGTCATGGAACGGTTGGGGCTTTCCTACGAAACTGTAAAAGCTATCAATCCCGGTATTATTTATGCGGGTCTTTATGGTTTCGGTCAGGAAGGTGAATATGCCAAAAAACCTGCCTTTGATGACTTGATCCAGGGCGCGGCAGCAATCCCGGCACTTGGTCAGATTGCTGATAAGGGTGCTCCGCGCTATGCCCCGTCTGCCATCGTTGATCGTGCTGTTGCCTTATGGGCAGTGGGACAGATCAATGCCGCTCTTTACTATAAAGCGCGGAAGGGCAAAGGACAGAAACTGGACATCCCCATGTTCGAAATGATGACCAGTTTTGTTCTGGCGGATCATATGGAAGGTGAAACTTTTCTGCCGCCGACGGGGGCGGCTGGATATCAGCGTATCCTGAGCCCGGATCGCAGGCCCTATCAAACAAAGGACGGTTACCTTTGCGCCATGGTCTATACCGACCGGCACTGGCGGGATTTCTATAAAGCCCTTGGCCGTGAAGAAGAACTGGAGCGGGATCCGCGTTTCAGGAATATCACAACAAGAACAGAGAATATTTCTGATATCCTGGCGGAACTTGCGGAACTTCTGAAAACCAAAACCTCTTCTGAATGGCTTGAGATATTTGATCAGGCGGATGTTCCTGCTATGCCCATGCATACGCCCGAGAGCCTGCTCAATGATCCTCATCTTGAACAGGTGAATTTCTTTGAAACTGTTGAACATCCGACGGAAGGTAAAATCCGTGACATGGTAGTGCCGGCCTATTGGTCGGAAACCCAGCCGGAACGAACGCGCCCGGTTCCTAACCTCAACGAACATGCCAACGAGATTTTGACGGAAGCGGGATTTGCTTCTGAAGAAATCAAAAAACTAATAAAATAAAATTAACCAGTTAAAAATAAAATAAGGAGAAATCCAGTGTCTGGCTTGTATTATGAAGAATTTGAACCCGGGATGGAGTTCAAGCATGCGCTGACCCGCACGATCACTGAAATGGATAACGTCATGTATTCGGCGCTTACTCATAACCCGCAACCGCTTCATCTGGATGAACATTTTTCAAAGGAGACGATGTACGGCCAGCGGATCGTCAACAGCCTTTTTACACTTGGTCTGGTTGTTGGTGTCACCGTCGCGGATACCACATTGGGAACGACGCTCGGTAATCTGGGGATGACAGATATCCGGTTTAAAAATCCTGTCTTTCATGGTGATACCATTCGTGTTGTCACTAAAATCGCCAGCAAGCGGGAAAGCAAATCCCGTCCCGGCGAAGGTTTGGTTGTCTTTGAACATTATGGATATAATCAGCGAGATGAGGAAATCTGCTTTGTCTCCCGGACCGGTCTGATGAAAAAGAGGCCGGCCTGATGATCCGGTCATGGATGTTTGTTCCCGGGGACAGTGAAAAGAAACTGGAAAAGGGGCTGACCAATCCGGCGGATGCCCTGATCCTGGATCTGGAAGACTCAGTCTCAGATGACCGTCAGGAAATCGCCCGCGAAATGGTGCGCAACTTCCTGCAATCTCATCCGGACAGAAGTCAGCAGCTTTGGGTGAGGATCAATCCACTGGATAATGATTTGTCGCTACCGGACCTAACCGCCGTAATGCCGGGGGCGCCGGATGGTATTGTCCTGCCAAAGGTATATTCAGCCAAGGAAATCAATCTGTTGGGTCATTATCTCGATGTTCTTGAAGTGCGGGAAGGGCTGGAACCTGGCTCCACCAAGATTGTGAGTGTTGCAACAGAAACGGCAGCGTCTCTTCTTACTTTTGATACCTATCTTGACAATGTCAGTGACCGGCTGATTGCCCTGACCTGGGGCGGTGAAGACCTCGCTGCTGCGCTTGGGGCAAGTGATAACCGTCATCCCCGGACAGGGGAATATGATGACCCCTTCCGGCTTGCCCGGACCATGTGTCTTGCAACATCACGAGCGATTGATGTTCAGCCTGTTGGTGTTGTTTATGTGGATTTCAGGGATCTGGACGGACTGGAGCAAGAGTGCCTGCGGGATCGCCAAAGTGGCTTTATCGGAAAAATCGCCATTCATCCGGCCCAATCTGAAGTGATTAACCGGGCGTTCACTCCTTCAGAGGAGGAGATTGCCCATGCCAGAAAGGTGGTCGATATTTTCGAGCAAAATCCCGGGCTCGGAACTGTGGGGCTGGATGGCAAGATGCTGGACATGCCGCATTTGAAACAGGCCAGAAATCTTCTGGAACTTGCCGATCGTATCGGACGGCGGGGATAACAAGATGCCCTGCCCGGAAAAAGGCAGGGCATTTTATCGCGATAAATCTTATTGAAGAGGGGTGTTATGGGCAAGAAATACAAGGAAATCCTGTTCGAAACCTTTGACAAAGTTGCCACTTTAAGCCTGAACCGGCCCGAGGCACTGAACGCACTGACTTTTGATATGATGGATGAAGTGCAGGATGCGCTTGATTTTGTTGAAGAAAACTCCGACATACGGGCCCTTGTTTTTACTGCAAGTGGCAAGGGCTTCTGTTCTGGTCAGGATCTCAAGAACCGCCCGCAAGGTGAAGGGACCAATATGGTTGAGGCGGTCATGGGGTGCTATTTCAGGACATTTAAATCCATCATGACCTGTCGGGTACCGGTGATCACGGCAGTGAACGGTGTTGCCGCTGGAGGCGGCTTTTCGCTCGCGCTTACCGGTGATATCCTGATTGCCTCAGAAAATGCGCGTTTTATTCAGGTTTTTAGCCGAATTGGCCTTATTCCGGATCTTGGATCAACTTACCTGTTGCCTAAAATGATCGGTCGCAGCAAAGCGCTGGAATTAATGATGACCAATGAGCCTTTATCTGCAAAAGAAGCATTGACCCTTGGTATGGTCAATGAATGTGTTCCCGATGAAAAACTGATGGAGCGGGCGCTGGAGCGCGCGGCGCAACTGGCTGAAGGACCGACAAGAGCGTTGCATGCCACCCGGGAACTTGTGGATCGCAAGGATTTCACAGAATTTGAAATACGTTTTCGCGAGGAGCTTGAAGTCCAGGCAGAGATCCGCACCAGTTATGACGCCAAAGAAGGGGTTGGCGCCTTTCTGGAGAAAAGAAAAGCAGAGTTCAGGGGATACTAAAGGCTCGTCATGGCTGCTGAAATGCGCTAAGGAATAGAAAAGTTCGCTACCAGATCCTTTTCTATGACCTCTTTCTCGCGCCAAATCCTCCTGATTGCAGTGATGAGTTTCCAGCTCTTCCCGGTATATGCTGAAGAATCCAAGCAAGCTGAAGAAGATAAAGTCTTCAGCATTGTTGTTGAAAATGATTCAATAGGGTTCAGAGGTACCGATCAGCATTATACAAGCGGTGTGCGGCTTGGGTATCTGGATAAAGGATTTGAAATTCCTGAATTTGCGAAGTCAATTTCAGACTATGTGCCGACCTTTAACCTGAATGATCAGTCGGCATTGTTCTATTCGCTTGGTCAGAATATCTATTCTCCCAGTACGATTACGGAACGTGAGCAGGATCCGGATGATCGCCCCTGGGCGGCCCATCTATATGGATCCATGGGATTGGTCACTGTCCAGGAAAATCAGGTTGATGAACTTGAGTTGTCATTAGGAGTTGTCGGCCCGGCAGCGCTTGGAGAACAGGCACAGAAATTCGTTCATAAATATGTGACCCCTTCCAGCCCGACACCGAAAGGCTGGTCCAATCAGCTGAAAAATGAGCCTGCGCTGATGATCGGATGGCAACGCCGCTATATTGATCAGTGGTCTACAGATATTTTGGGACTGGAAGCCTCGGCTACGCCTCATTTCGGGGCAACACTTGGCAATGTTTACACTTTTGCCAATGCCGGAATGACTTTCAAAATTTCACCGACCAAAGCTTTGCAGGATGCGCCAACAAGAGTTCGCCCGGCTTTGCCGGGAACCGGTTATTTCGAAACACCGGAAGATGGCTGGAACTGGTATCTTTTTGCTGGAATAGACGGGCGGCTTGTCGGGCGGAATATTTTTCTGGACGGCAATACATTCGCCGATTCCCACAGTGTGGATAAAAAATACCTGGTTGCTGATTTAAATGGCGGGATTGCGGTCACCCTTGATCGATATCGCATCAGCTATACTCTCGTTTACCGGACGGATGAGTTCGATGGACAGGATGACAGTTCCGTTTTCGGTGCACTTTCCTTCAGTGTGCGATTTTAAATCAACGCTGCTGCAGATATCATAAAACGAACTTCCGGCGCAGAAGACTTTCCTTGTTTAAAAATAATTTTTCTATACCGTGTTAGAAAAATGAGCAAAGAACAGGGACAAAAAATGATCGGCGCGGAAAAATACCCCCATATATTCACACCACTCGATCTTGGATTTACCAAACTTAAAAATCGCATACTCATGGGATCCATGCATACCGGGCTTGAGGAAGCGAAAGATGGCCTGCCGCGACTGGCAGCCTATTTTGCTGAGCGTGCGCGCGGCGGCGTGGGTATGATCATAACCGGAGGTATCTCTCCCAACGAAGAAGGCGGTGAGGGCAGCAAGCTTTCCAATGACGAAGAGGTTGCCGGTCACCGCCTGATTACGGATGCTGTGCATGCTGCTGATCCGGATGTGAAAATCTGTATGCAGATCCTGCATATGGGATCTCTTGCACCTACTGAAAAGGCGGTTGCACCGTCGTCTGTACGATCTCGAATTGCCCGGCATACGCCTAATGAACTGGATGAGGATGGTATTGA
>JAKSCD010000191.1 GCA_022360775.1 Sneathiellales bacterium
AGTCACGAACCCGAGGCAGAGCGATATTGATCAGGCGATCAAGGAACTCGTACATCTGGTTCTTGCGCAATGTTACTTTCGCACCGATCGGCATGCCTTCACGCAGTTTGAACGTTGCGATAGATTTCTTAGCTGTTGTAACTACTGGCTTCTGACCGGCAATCTTAGCCAGCTCAGCTTCCACAGATTTGATTTTCTTGGAATCACCAACAGCTTCACCACAACCAATATTGATAACAATTTTTTCCAGCCTTGGAATTTGCATCTCGTTGGCGTAGTTAAACTTTTCCTGAAGCTGCGCACGCAGCTTGTCGTTATATTGAGTTTTAAGTCTAGGCGCTGACATCATTCCATCCTCTACTGGTCAATGACTTCGCCGGAACGCTTTGCGAAGCGAACTTTGCGACCGTCATCAAGTGTCTTATATCCAACGCGGGTTGCCTTGCCGTCTTTCGGATCCTGCAGGGCAATGTTGGACAGGTGGATGGAAGCTTCTTTTTCAACAATACCGCCAGCTTCGGTCTGGCTCTGTTTTGTATGACGCTTGACCATATTAACGCCGGAGACAACGGCACGGCGGTCTTCGCGAACAACGCTCAGAACTTCACCTGTTTTACCTTTATCTTTACCGGTAAGAACGACAACCTTGTCGCCTTTTTTAACTGCAAATTTTTCAGCCATTACAGTACCTCCGGTGCGAGAGACACGATTTTCATCATGTTCTTAGAACGAAGCTCACGGGTAACCGGGCCAAAAATACGAGTGCCAACAGGCTCGCCGGATTTGTTGATCAATACCGCAGCATTTGAATCAAATCGGATCGAGGTACCGTCAGCGCGGCGAATTTCTTTCTTCGTGCGAACGATGACAGCACGCTGTACGTCACCTTTTTTCACGCGGCCGCGCGGAATGGCTTCTTTCACGGAAACAACAATAACGTCTCCGATAGAAGCGGTCTTCCGTTTGGATCCGCCCAAAACTTTAATGCACTGCACCCGTCTTGCACCGGAATTATCGGCAACCTCCAGGTTGGTTTGCATCTGAATCATAGTCTTTACCTTCGATTGGTATACGAATGACCGCCTTAGGCAGATTCGTAAAGGACTTCCCAACGTTTCAGTTTAGAGTAAGGACGACATTCCTGGATACGGACTGTATCGCCTACCTTGAACTGATTCTTCTCATCATGGGCATGGTACTTTTTGGACCGGCCAATGTATTTTTTGTAAAGCGGGTGCATCACCTGACGCTCTACCAGAACAACAACGGTTTGATCGTTTTTGTCGCTCTGTACTGTTCCTTGCAGGATACGCTTCGGCATATCTAACTCTCCTAAGACGCGGCTTTCGCGGACATCACTGTTTTGATGCGTGCGATGTCGCGGCGAACCTGACGGACGCGCGCCGTATTTTCCAACTGGCCACCAGATGCCTGGAAGCGCAGATTGAACTGTTCTTTTTTAAGAGCAAGAAGATCGCTTTTCAGATCTTCAGCACTCTTTTCAAGCAATTCGTTTGCCTTCATCATTAACCCCCTTCACCAAGACGGGTAATAAATTTGGTTTTAATCGGCAGCTTGGCCGCACCACGCTCAAAGGCTTCTTTCGC
>JAKSCD010000042.1 GCA_022360775.1 Sneathiellales bacterium
ATTTTAATATTGTTATTCTTTATGGCCCAACAAGAGGCAGGGTAAAAAAAATCCTTCAAAAATCGCTCAGGATTTTTGAAGGATTGATTTAGATATTGTATATCAGCGGCTTATGCAGCGCCGTTCATTGCATTCCAGACACGCTGCGGTGTCGCTGGCATATCGATATGGCTAACACCATCCTCTTTTAATGCATCTACGGTTGCATTAATTATGGCGGGCGGGGCGGCAATGCAGCCTGCTTCCCCGCATCCTTTGACGCCCATCGGGTTCATTGTGCAGGGAACTTCAATGGTTTCATACTGCATATCGAGAGGAATATTGTCTGCACGCGGCATCCCGTAATCCATGAAAGATCCGGTGAGCAACTGACCATCCTCACTATAGACTGTGTTTTCCGTAAGCGCCTGACCGATCCCCTGGCCAATACCGCCAATAACCTGATGGCGAACCAGGGCTGGATTAACAATGGTTCCGAAATCATCGACAATGACATAACGGACAACTTCGGTTACACCGGTTTGAGGATCAATTTCAACTTCCGCAACATGGCAGCCGTTTGGATAGGTAAAGGCTTCAACAGTAAAACTTGCTTCACTATCCAGACCTTCCGCCAGATTTTCCGGAAGTTGCCCCAAACCACGAGCGCGATGGGCGATCTCCAGAATGCCGATCTTGCGATCAGTCCCTGCAATGGAAAATTCGCCGCCTGCTTCAGCAGAAAACTCTATATCTTCCGCAGCAGCTTCAAGAAAATGTCCTGCAAGCTGCTTTCCTTTATCAATGACTTCATCACTGGCTTTATGAATTGCAGGTCCTTGTGTCGTGAGTGACCGGGATCCGCCTGTTCCTCCGCCGGTTTTAATTTTATCCGTATCCCCCTGGATCACACGGATATTTTCAAACGGAACACCCAGGCGTTCGGCAAGAACCTGGGCATAGGCTGTGGAGTGGCCCTGTCCGGAAGACTGGGTGCCAACGGCCAGCGTCACAATGTCATTCTCCTCGAACCGAATTGTTGCTGTTTCGGTCGGATTACCCGCGGTGGCCTCAATGTAATAACACATGCCCATGCCGCGTTTTTTACCGTTTGCCTCAGAAAGCTTGCGGCGGCTGGCAAAGTCAGACCAGGCTGAATTTTCAATAGCCCTGTCCATAATCCGTTCAAATTCGCCGCTATCATAGACACATCCGGTCGCCGTGGTGTAAGGGATGGCAGATACAGGAATGAAGTTTTTCCGGCGAATTTCATCCGGACCAATTCCAAGCTCCATAGCGGCGCTGTCCATCAGCCGTTCAATAACATAAATAGCTTCCGGCCGGCCCGCACCGCGATAGGCATCTACCGGTACAGTATTAGTGAAGACACCGATACTGTGATAATGGAAGGCGGGAATATCGTAGACGCCCGGCAGTACTTTTACCGCCGCCATCGTCGGGATCATGGGACCGAATGTTGAAAGATAGGCGCCAAGGTTGGCATGGGTCTGGACACGCATTCCAAGGATTTTATGGTTCTCATCGAATGCAAGTTCGGCTTTCGTGACATGGTCGCGGCCCTGTGTATCCGACAGGAAAGCGTCGCTGCGTTCACCGATCCATTTAACAGGTCGTCCAAGTTTGCGCGAAGCCCAGACCGTTGAAGCAAGTTCCGAATAGAAGAAAAGTTTCATGCCAAAGGCGCCGCCAACATCGGGCGTAATGACACGGACTTTTTCCTCCGGAATATGAAGGATCGCATTGGCAAGCAGGCTTTTAAGGACCCAACCACCTTGCGTTCCCATATGGATTGTCATTTTTTCTTCAGTAGCATCCCAGTCTGCAATCAGACCGCG
>JAKSCD010000041.1 GCA_022360775.1 Sneathiellales bacterium
GCTGCATGGCAGTCGGTTCTAGGTCCTTTTCAAAAATCCGTCCGGATTGACAGTAAAGAACAGTTTGTCTTCAACGGATCGGTCATTTTCAAAAACAAGATCCTCGCCGTCGACACCTTTCACAGTTTCCTGCTCTAGCTGCTTCAGATATTCGAAAACAGCACTTTTAGGGCTGTTGCCCGGATGCCATGGGCGGTCGGGATAGAAGTCGTGAGGCATATCTTCAACAATGGTATCAAAGACCAGGCAGTAACTGCCCTTGCTGGTCAGCGGAGCATAGGCTTCAAGTTCTGCAAGAACATGATCATGAGTATGGTTGCTATCAAGGCAAACCAGGATCCTCGAATAATCAGAGGCTATTTTTTTAACCTGACTGACAATCTCTCCATCAATTGATGATCCCTGAATCATCCGGATATGTTCGGACATCGGGTGAGCCTCAATGGCTTTCCTGTTATGATCTCGGATATCAATATCGATACCGAGAACCAGTCTGTTGGATGATTTTGGATCCAACATTCTGCCCGCTTCAATTGCATCGCAATAGTCGAGCATGGCAAGCATTGCAGCGCTCTGGATGAGAGAACCCCCATGGGCAATGCCGGTTTCGATGATCAGGTCGGGCTTTACATCCCAGACGATCTCCTGAAAGGCGACGATATCCGTTGGAAACTGAATAATCGGGCGACCTAGGCTCGAAAAATTATAAACATACTTTTTTGCCAGCGCCTGCAGCATCCAGTCATGAGATAAAGCATGCCATTCTGCCTCCGAGCGATAGCCTTCTATGGTTTCTTTGACTTCCTTATGGAAATCACTGGCGGGATCGGATTTTTCAAATGACATAGTAGACTGGTTTCCGGATTCTGATTCAGAAGCGTATGAACTCATTTCTGCCAGATTTCTACCTTTGTGTTAAGGATGATACAAGAAAAATGCGGAATACATCATTGTCTGCTTTTCAAATTTGGCGATGGAGTTGATTTAGTCTGAGGTGAGGCAATCGCTTTTCAAGGTTTCTTTAGAGCTTTTTCGAGATCTCCGGCATGGTGTCTCTCAAGAATTTACGTTTACATGAGTGGTATTTAGCCTAGCGGCTTGTGTTAGCCGATATTTGTTCCGGGTCTCTCCTTGCAGCTGTACAGTATATTTATTGCAGCCTATATTAACTCAAATTCACCAGCTTCCGTTTATTTTGTGCACTGGTAAATGAAATCTAAAATTCCTGATCCGACACGTGTTTGAAGTAGCGGATCCAAAGATAAGCTCAGAGTTGTTATGCATCATAAACCACCGGCGCTCGAACTAATTATGTTATGCACCGAGACACTCTTCCCAGTTGAATTTTTGCCCAAAATTAAATCAATTTTGGCGATGTATGGATATACTTTACTGAAGCATCAGGAAATAGCGGTCAAACAGGATCCAAATAGCCTCAAAATGGAGAAGTTTCCTTATCAGTTGGCACTCATAACTCAGAATATTCACTCGAACGTTCAGGAAGAAAATGGCGTTAAATTCAACACTAATATCCTGAGAGCGGTTAGAGGGATTTCGAAAAAGGTGAAAATGAAGGGGCTACGTCTTGCAGTACCGAACAGTCAGGAAAACCATGAAAAATGTATACAGAATATGCAGATTGAAGACTTTGATGTTATCTGCAAGGTTGCTAAAGAAAATATTGAAGAATTCCATCCTCCATTTCCTGTAATTTCGAGCATTTCGAATGCCAACTCGCGGACAAGAGTCGATAAAGTTATGTATAAGGGGCAGGTTGCTGTTTGTAAGACTTTTCGGACAACAAATACCGATGCTTTGGTGAAAGAAGTTTCAGCGCGCAAGGCTTTAGCAACGAAGATCCCGGAGGTTTCCTCAATAATTGAGCATGGCGATAATTATTTTGTAATGCCGTTTTATGAATCAGTTTGGACGTGGAAAGAAGGGACCCTTAGTCTGTTCCCACAGAAGTATGCTGAAATATGCATCGATATCGTTAAGCGAGTAAATGCGGAAAAGTGGGCGCTTATTGATTGGCATCCAGGCAACTTCATATACGGTCAGGATGATAGCGTAATTTTGATAGATTTGGAAGCTGCAACTGAACAAGATCAACTTATGTCTTTTGAGGCTTGTTTTGATATCCTTGGGCATCCAAACTTCCCCTATCAGGGTAAATCGATCAATTACGTGAATACCTGGCAGCCTATTACGGGGTTATCCCTGAAGAGGCTTCTTTATGCTGCTTCATGGGAAAAAAAGGTGGTGCGCGGTTTGTATTTTGTGTCAAAAAAGCTTCCCAAATGGTTTGCTAAGACATGCGAGCAAAAATTGCGGAAACTATCCAGAAAATACATAAAAAGAAGCAAGATAGATACCTGCGGTAGGTATATTATTATTAAATCCTAGAAACCTAATTCCAGGCATTATATCAATTAAGTGACAGAGCAATGTTAAAGAAAATAAAGTACGTATTGAAAAATATTCCTGTATTTGGACCGCTTGGCAATCATACTGCGCGCTTCGTTAAGAAAACTAGCCGGAAACTTCGGGGTAAGACAAGTAGAGGCTGGGAGAAATACGTCTTTAAAAGACATGAATTGACGAAAAATTCGGGCCAGTCGGGCAATTTTTCTGTGCAGCAAGTCACTAATCTCTTGAATTACTGTAAATCAAGTACGGCTGGACAAGGAGCTGGGCCAGCGGACTTTCCTGCTTCTGTTAGTATAACAGTTGATGGTCATTTCTTAAAGGGAAGCAGAGACCCCGAGGAGCGATTAGAGCATTTTCCCTCTAACTGGGAAGGAAAGACTGTTTTGGATATTGGTTGTAACCATGGCGGCATGTTGTTTTCTATCGCTGACAAGATCGGGCATGGTATTGGGATTGATTTCGATATAGCAACCGTTAATGCTGCGAACAAGATACGGTCTGCGAATGGATCTCAAAATCTAGATTTCTACGCTTTTGACTTGGAAAATGAAGACTTAAATCTTATCCGGGATTTCATAGTTGATGAGAAGGTAGATATTACGTTTCTCCTTGCTGTCTGCGCCTGGATTCAGAATCCTAATGAAGTGATAGAATTTGTTTCAAAAATATCAAAAACACTGCTTTTTGAGACAAATGGTGGAGAAGACGAGCAGCAAAGCCAACTGGCAAGCCTGCACAAATGCTATGAGAATGTAGAAACGCTCTATCAAGTCAAGAATAACAAGAACGGAGAAGAATATATCCAGCGCCGTTTGTTATTCTGTACTTGAACAGAGCATCTTGTCAGCCTGGCTAAGTTTCTACTCTCCCCCAAGCACTTCGGCTAAAGACGTACGGGACAGCCGGCCCTGCAATTCTCCCTTCTCACCAACCACTGGCAATGGATACTCCGCTCCCAGTGTCTCCGGAATAATCTCCTCCAGGGCAGAATCCGGTGAAATTAGATCGTATTGGGAAACAGATGGCCAGAGCGCAGGTGTTTATACTGCAGAAGGAGAAATTGAATACGGAGCAAGCAAACCAGCAACTTTAAGGCAGTCTTTTAAGATTGGAGATACTGTTGTTAAGATTATCAATACTGACACTTTGGTTGCAGAAACTGTATCAAAAATCCTAATTGATTTAGA
>JAKSCD010000094.1 GCA_022360775.1 Sneathiellales bacterium
CGGTGAAAACTCTCTCCAATGCGTCCGCGCTCCAAAACAAGTGCTGGCATAACGCATTGCCAAAGAAGAGAGGCAATTCCGATCCCGGCCGGTCCTCCCCCGACAACGATGATTGGATATATTCTGCTCATGTACTGAACTCTTTTTTTGCTTGCTCAAACCAACCGATGACCCGTTTAAGATGAGCTTCCCCCCAAACATCCACAAATTTTTGAGTATGATAATTCTTCGGGTCTTTGAGTTCAGAAATGCGGCTTTCAATATAGTCCGGTGCCAGAGGAATACCGCATCGTTGAGTAATGCAGTGTTTCCAGTCTTCGTAGGTAGAAAATTTCATTATCGCAAGCGTCCTTTATCTGAATTTGCTTGATGATTTCCTTTGCTGCACTCCCCGAACCTGTAGCTATTTTGTCTGTCTTCGAACCCTGGCACACAAACGGCAGCTTCAATTTCTGGTAAAGAATGCAACCCCCTTTCTCGACAATCAGTCTTGCCATACCAAATAGCATTGTGGATTAACTGCATAGGCAACAAATTCGGGTTTTGAGCTATTTATCAATCACGCTAATAACGGATTTCATCATTTCACCAAAAGCATAATAAATCAGGAATTAAATGCAACTGATAATCATTTGCATTTTATAGCAATGCGGATACTGGAACTAAAATTCCTACTCTCTTAATTCTTTCCTGTTGACATTTAGAAAAGTGTAATGTTATCGATTTATACCTATAATCTAGGTATAAAGAAGAATAAAAATGCAAACACACAATACCTTACCGTCTATCAACGGAGATGGGGCTAGGCCATTGAACTCCCCTCCTATTCTTATTCCGCTCCTCAAACTCAGCCTTCCCAATATGCTGGTCATGCTTGCGACAGCCATTGCGACTATGGCGGAAACCACCTTTGTCGGGATGGTCGGCCCTTCCGCTCTTGCGGGAATTGCAGCCGTCTTTCCTCTGGTCATGTTGCAGCAAGCCTTTTCAAATGGCGCAATGGGAGGCGGTGTTTCCTCGGCTGTCAGCCGGGCCCTTGGAGCGCGTGACGTTCAGCGCGCTGAAGCCCTGACACTTCACGCTTTTCTGATCGGCATAACGGGAGGTCTTCTAACGTCCCTTCTGATGCTTTTGGGAGGTGAGTTCTTTTACTCTCTTCTCGGTATTAAAGATGAAGAGCTCATGCAGGCTCTCTTCTATTCCAATGTTATTTTTACCGGATCCATCAGTATCTGGCTGACAAGCATGCTAGTTTCAGTTTTTCGCGGCTATGGAAATATGAAATTGCCGTCCCAGGTCCTCATGTGCGTTCTCATCCTGCAGTCGCTTCTTGCAGGAATTCTGGGCTTTGGATGGGGAAGTATTGAAGGCATGGGAATGGCTGGCATCGCACTTGGTCAGATACTGGCATACAGTTTCTCTGCGCTTTACCTGCTGTGGCTTTTGTTACGCGGTACCTCAGGTCCGAAACTCCGTTTTACCGGGATATCGCTCCAAACTGATCTTTTCTGGGAAATATTGAAAGTCGGCCTGATTACCTGCATTTCACCTCTGCAAACTATCCTCACCGTTCTCATTACGACGGCCTATATCGGTAAATTCGGAAGAGATGCTCTCGCCGGTTACGGGATCGGTGCCCGGCTTGAAATGATTTTGATCCCCATCGCATTTGGCATCGGTGTGGCTTGCGTTCCGATGGTGGGTATGGCCATAGGCGCCAAAAATGTGAAAAGAGCAAGAAAAGTAGCCGCTTATGGGAGTGTTGTTTCCATGGCCCTGCTAAGCCTGATCGGGCTCTGGGTTGTCCTGCTTCCACATAGCTGGTCCGGCTTGTTCACGGACAACCTCGCCATTAAGGCTGTTGCAAATGATTATCTGGTCTGGTCCGGTCCAGCATACGGATTTTTTGGCCTTGGTCTTTGCCTGTTATTTGCGTCTCAAGGGGCGAAAAAAGTGATGGGTCCGGTGCTTGCCGGAACCGTCCGTCTCCTTGTTGTGATCGCCGGCTGCTGGTTTTTGTCCAGCATGGACGCTCCCGCCCATCACTTTTTTATACTGGTCGCCATCGGGATGCTGGTTTACGGCCTTTTCGCCGGCATTGCGGTTTATCGGTCAAACTGGTCCGCGGCCCTCCAAGGCATCTGAATTGCCAATGCGTCTTCACACATCATATAACAATGAAAAGAGAAAAAGATGTTCAATAAACTGGTAGAGATTTCACTTAAACTGCTTCCCAACGCAATTTCAATCAAGCTCATCCGTAAACTTGCGGGTCGCGTCAAACCGCTAAAAGTCTCTGAGGAAATCCGTGATCTAATATCAGTGTCAGAACCCCTCTCCCTCGGACCCAAGGGACATTTGAGAGCCTGGTCTTTTGGCAAGGGCCCTACTGTCATTCTCGTCCATGGCTGGGGCGGTCAGGCTAGCCAAATGGCAACTCTGGCCTCCGAGATTTCGAAAAAGGGGTTTCGAACAGTTATTTTCGATGTCACCGGTCATGGCGATGCATCAAAGAGTTACACTCAATGGGATTATTTTATTCGGGATATCGTTGATCTTTCGCAAAGTCTCGGGAATGAGATCTATGCTTATATTGGTCATTCAGCGGGGGGAATGACCATGATGGCCGCCCATCATCTGGGACGGATTGAGGCTGAAAAGCTAATCTGTATTTGTGCCCCATCCTATCCTTTTCCTCCTGTAAGGGGCGTGAGAAGCCGGCTTAACCCGAGTGAAAGCCTTATTCGTCTTTTCAAAGAAGGGATTGCTGCCCAGTTCGAGATCCCCTGGCAGGAGCTTAAAAGCTCTCACTTCTATACGGAGCCCAGGGCAAAACTGAAACTCATCTATGATAAAAAAGATAAGTTCGTTCCCCATTCGGAAGGCGACAAGCTACATAATCTGTGTGAGGGATCTTCTCTTACAAAAACTGAAAGTCATGGCCATACCCGCATTTTAGCGGCGGATGAATTACAGGATCTGGTTCTGGATTTTCTGAAAGATTCTCAGAATGCAATTAATAAACCGCAGCTGAGTAGTCTCAAACGTCAGTAACCTGTCATTTTGACTGCCCCTTATATTGCTTTCTTTCGAACGAAAATCTAACATACCTATCTTTTAGGGTAGGTGTATGTCGACGAATTTGCGCGAAGCGCTTGTAGGATTACTGTTGGATAAGCCTAATCACGCTTATGCTCTCAAACAGCTACTGGCGCCGCGCGTTTCTTCGTCTGACACAGTGAATGATGGCGTGCTCTATCCCCTTCTGAAAAAACTTGAAAAAGAAGGCATTATCTCCGGCAAAGAAGATATCAGCCCCAGTAATCGTAAAAGGACGATCTATAGCGTTACGGACAAGGGCAAAGACTGGTTCATGAAATGGCTGGAGACAGATACCGACGAAGACAAGAGCCCTTCCTATGATTTTTTTATGGGAAACCCCTTTCTGGTGAAGGTTCAGTTTTTTGAACGTTTACCAAAAGAAATGCAAAAGGAAAAACTGACCGTTCATCTGAACCGGACAAAAGAAAAGCTGAAAAAATTTTCAGAGATCAGATCGGGAATGATGGAGCGTAAGGCTCCGCCCTACCGTATTGCCCTTCTTGAGCTTGGTATTTCACAGCAAAGAAGCAATGAACGCTGGCTGAAAGAACAGATTAAAATTCTTTCAGGAAATTGAGTTTGAGGCCATAAATATAAAATGAGGCCGGACATAGAAGCCCGGCCTCCCCCTCACCCCTGATTTGGTATTAACTTGCAGGCAGGCTGCATTTACCGGTTTTGGAGTTGTTAAGCTCCTGACTTTCGGTGACCTGTGTATGGGCATCTGAAATAACATTGAACCAGGCAAATCCGTGATCAGAATTGGGATAGGCTGAAGCCGGAATATTGAGCTGTTTGGTAAAACTGGCACCAGCACCCAAAGGCGGAACATTAATCAGGAAATCCTGGTTTGGACCGGATTTGCCAACAAACCCGACATAGACTTTTGTTGGAATAGTTGATTTCTGGCCAATATTCTTGACGCGAAATGCAATTTGAGTTGCCGCACCACCGCTTGGATTTTTCTTGCAAAAACCGGTTCCCGGGAGGCCTTTCCAGCTATCGGAGCTAAAAACAGGCTCGACGATGTAATCGGGACGGCGATCCGGTTTCTGCTTCAATTGTGTAGGACCGCCAACACCTGGCCTTGGTTTGGCTGTTCTCGCTTTCAATTTTGAATCTGCGAGAAGAATATGCTCGCGGACATGGCTCTGCGGTTTATTTTCCGCAGCTTCAGCAAGGGCAGTAGTAGATATGGCAATCAGACTGGTGGCAAGAATGGTTTTAACGAATGACATTTCTGAAGTCCCTCAAATAATGGATTTGAGGATAAGACGGATAAAGTCTCAATCAGGTTCAATAAAATTGTTTATTTTTCTAAAACAGGCCTGAAAAGCTGAGCTTCTGCGGCTGCCAGGTTGCGTTCTTCAAGCGACAGGCTGTCCAATAGTTTTTTCTTTTTCGTCAAAGAAAAGCCTCGATACCGCTCTTCTGCGATCAGAAGCCACTTGTAAGCTTGTGCAGGGTCAGCAGAGATGCCGACCCCTTTCTGATACCGCATGATCATTTTAATCTGCGCCTTGAGATGACCCTGATGCGCTGCCCGCAGGAACCATTGAGTCGATTGCTTCATATCGGCTTTAACGCCATATCCATCCCGATACATCTTACCAAGATTATATTGCGCCTTATGAAAACCGAGTTCCCCCGCTGACCGTATCAGGGCGAAGGCTTTTTTGGGGTTTTCAGATCCCGTTAAACCCGCCTGGTGCATTTTGCCCAGTGAATAGAGAGAAGCCGGAAAATTCTGATTGGCAGCTTTTTCAAGTTTCTGCAAAGCGGAAGAGATCTTTTGATCTTCTAGATACTGCAATGCCTGATTATGAAGAGCAGGCGGATAATTTCCTTTTGCCGCTTTCTCGAGCCAATATAGTGCCTGATCAAGATCCTTGTCGGTCCCCTTTCCCGTCAGAAAAGCGCGCGACAAGTTAAACTGGGCTTTTGGTAGACCGGTCTTTGCATCTTTTTTCCATATAGCGACAGCTTTGGCAAAATATCCCTGATTATAAAGACGGAGGGCTTCATCTGCGATGGCGTAGTGAGGTGCAAAAAACAGGACAAAGGCAGCAATCACTACCCAAAAAATTCCGTTCCTGTTTTTCTGTTCCGACATTATTGTGTTGGTACCTGCTGTGCGCGAAGCCTCAAAAGATCAAGCAAACCTTCTATCCCTTTTCTCTGTAGATGGTTATGAAAACCCACTCGATGTGAAAATCCTACACTAGATCCACTTATAGAGATATCCACAATCCTCAGTGTGCCTTCGATTTCCCTTACCCGCCATTCAGACTTTGCCGGGCGTTGGGAGGGCCTTATCAAAATTGTCTGAACAATAACATCCGCAATTCCATATTGACGAGTTCGGATAAGATCAACCTGATGATCAGGATATCCACCCAGCAGTGGAGCATAGGATTTCAGGAAAAAATCTGAGAAAAGATGAAGAAATTCCTGTTGCTGCTCATCGGACATTTCAGTCCAGTATTTACCGGTAACGAGAGATGCCAAAACAGGAAAGTCAATTTTCTTGCGAGCAACATTATGAAAAGCTGTTTCCCGTTCCAGAATTGTTGTGTCTTCACCGGACAGGTGCGATTGTGCCGCGAGAATAAGATCGTGGATCAGTTTTTCAGCCTGTTTTTCTTTATCACTGGCCTGAGCCGGTCCGCCAAGAATAAGCAAGACAACAATCAGACGAAAAAATGTCGTGATTTTCAGATTACTCTCCATCAAAGCTGCCCTTGGCAACGCATTGAAAAGGAAACACTCAACTACGAAATCTCTACGACAAAATACTGAAAAAAAAATGTACCGATATACTTAACTAATTCTGACTTTTCAGCTCCAGCAAGCGCGAACGCAATCGCTGCAGATGGAGTGTCAGAACCTGCTCTCCTTCCTGTCCCAGGGCTTCAAATTGACGATTGTTGGTACAGGAAAGCAAACCGAACAGGTCTCCAAGAATAACAGTTGCCTCTTCTTCCGCAAGTCTTCTTGGAATTCCAAGCCTTATATAACATGTTTGAAAAAAACTGGAAATCTCGCGAAAGCTATTGCCGGTTGCAGGATCTGACGATCTGCTGAAAGTAAGCACGGCATTTAACTCATAAGGCCTGTCCTCAAAAAAGCGATAGAATGTAATATAGGCTGAAATAAGGGCAGAAACCGGATCTTTTGGAGGTTCTGATGCCTTGAGAATATTCAGGGACAAAGTCTCCAGAGATTGGGAAATAATATCCTGATAAATTGCTTCCTTGTTTTTATAATGGAAATATACTGCGCCAGTCGTGTAGCCGGCTTCACGCGCGATTTCCCGCACAGTCGCCTTCGCGATCCCTTTTTCCTCAAAGAGTTTCTGCGCTGCACGTCGGATATCTTCCTTGCAATGAGGAGAAGATGTATCTAGGGCATTTTCCATTTTTTGCTGGTTTCATTGAAAAAACAGACCCGCATTTTACCCCGAGCCTGTTAAAAATCGATAAATTCATTTTTTACAACATATTTATCTATTAACTTATTGATTTAATATATGTAAATAAAATTTCCTGATTTCATTTAACACTGCTAAATGATCTCTTCATAACAAAGTTATGAAAGCCAAGGAAAAAAATCGAGCGTCTATTTGGAGAGAAAATCGCAAGGGCGTTCTAAAAGTTGGTGCCCGCACCCGGACTTGAACCGGGAAGCCCTTACGAGCGGCAGATTTTAAGTCTACTGTGTTTACCAATTTCACCATGCGGGCGACACGCCGCTAACCTAGCGGCAGATGAGCTA
>JAKSCD010000384.1 GCA_022360775.1 Sneathiellales bacterium
ATTTAAGGAATACAGATTTGTCGGTTGAGGAAATTTCGTTTCGGTGCGGCTATCAGGACATATCCAATTTTAGAAAAGCCTTTAAAAGATGGACCGGGTGTTTTCCTTCTTCCTATAGAAAACATCCCTTTGAGCAAAAGGGACGCTCCTTACTCTCGTAGAAGATCATTCACAATCAAATCCTAGTCCAGGATCTTAAACGTCATCTTTGGTTCAGGGGTGTCACATGCAGAGGAAGATCGGTTCAGGATAATCTTTATTGGGATTTTTTTGAAATCCGGGACAAGGTGGCCCAGGTGCGTTAAACTATTCAACCATACAACAACAACGGTCATGTAAGACCGAGATATCGGAGGGCATCAGAATGAGCAATTTCACACTTGAACCTATGGGAATGACAACGGTCGGTGCAGGCAGCATCGCCAAGATTGCAGAGCATGTCCGCGATCATGGATCCAGGGCGTTCGTTGTCAGCGATCCCGGTGTTCAATCTGCTGGTGTTCTTGAGACAGTAACCGCGGTGTTCTCCAATAATGATGTCGAATTTACGACTTTTGTCGATGTAGATCCCAATCCGACAGATGCCAATGTTGCAGCAGGGGTGAGCAAACTCAAGGAGTTTGGTATGGACAGCACCGTTATGGTGCTGGTCGGCGGTGGATCTGTCATGGATTGCGGTAAATATATTGCAATGGCTGCCCCTTCGGGGATCGATGATCTGTCTCTTGCTTTTTCACCGGAGCTTGATGACAGGGACCGTATAGACTTCTCCACAATTGCGCCTAAAGCAAAAGTGAGTGCGCCTTGCCTGGCGACAATAGCGGTGCCGACAACTGCGGGAACGGCATCCGAAACCAATGGTGGTGGATTGATTACCCAAAGTTCGGATCATCGAAAACTGACCTTTGGTAATCCGCAAGTCAAACCGCGTGCAATCATTCTGGACCCCTTGTTGACCGTAGGCCTGCCTGCCGGAGCAACAGCTGCTTGCGGGATGGATGTACTCACTCATGCAATTGAAGCTCTCACATCGACCAAATCTAATCCCTATTCCGATGGTCTTGCATTACAGGCAATTCGTCTGACAGGCCAATGGTTGCCGACAGCTGTCTCGGAAGGCAGTGATGTGGATGCCCGATCGG
Source organism: Sneathiellales bacterium (assembly GCA_022360775.1). Taxonomy (GTDB): domain Bacteria; phylum Pseudomonadota; class Alphaproteobacteria; order Sneathiellales; family Sneathiellaceae; genus Sneathiella. Next base: position 1,143 of record JAKSCD010000384.1, read on the forward strand.
CTATGATTGTTGCATCCCATCTGGCTGGACGCGCCTTTTCATCAGGGCCTCTCCTCGGGCTGGTGCATGCTACCGGTCATCCTATTTCCGGTACCTTTGGTATCGCTCATGGTCAAACTTTGGCAACCATGCTTCCACATGTCATGCGATATAATATGGAAACCGTTGCTGATCGATATGCTGATGTCGGTGTTGCGCTTGGCGTCGCACAGGATGCTCATGCGGCTATTGACGCTGTTGAAAAGCTGTCTGCCACCGTTGGAACGGATCGCAGTTTAAGCGAATTGGGCGCCAAATCGGAAGACATTGCGGATCTGACAACAGACGCACTTCGCGATATGATCATTTTAAATACACCGCGCTATCCCAGCCGAAGTGATGTCCGGGAGCTTTTCGAACTCGCAATGTAAAAGGCAACCTGATCTTCAAGTAGATGAAGGGAGGAGCCTCTTTTCCCGATCTGAAGAATTACGGGCCTGCCTTCAAATCGAGGGGAGGCTCGCACCGCACTCCAAGAGACTTTACACTGTCAGATTACGCCGGTAGCGCCTCTCCTTCCAGTGTAATCCGGTGCATAAGGCGCCTTTCACCGTGATAATCATTCAGGGCTTTATGCCATGTGGCACGGTTGTCCCACATGGCAACCGAGCCCTCTTCCCATTCAAATCGATAAGTAAATTCGGGCTGACTTGCATGGTTGTAGAGGAAATCCAGCAATGCTTTGCTTTCTGCTTGTGCCCAGCCGACAAAACCAAGTGTAAATGCGCGATTAACATAGAGTGCTTTCCGTCCGCTTATCGGGTGGGTGATCACAACGGGATGAATTGCATCCTGTGTGGCAAGATCTGGATTGCCCAGGCGGCCGCCTGTATCTGATGAGTTACTGGCTTTTGACTGGCGACCAAAGCGATGTCTTGATGAATGCTCTGCTTTGAGGGTAAGCAGCATTTCCTTAAGGCCATCAGACAATGCATCGTAAGCTGCATACATATTTGAAAACATGGTGTCGCCGCCATGTTGCGGCAATTCCCGAGCGAGCAGAATTGATCCAAGTGCCGGGATCTGGTCATAGGAATGATCCGTATGCCAGTCTTCGCCAATAGCATATTTCTGCTCCGGTTCTTTACGGACCTCGGCAATTTTTGGAAATCCTTCGACAGGCTTGAAGAACCGGTTGATATCAATGGTTCCCATATTCTCGGCAAATGCCTGATGAGCGTGAGGATCAATCATCTGGTTTCTGAAGAAGAGGACGCCATATTCCCCAAGCGCCGATTTAAGGGTCTTGACCTGACTATCGGAGAGGTGTGTAGAGAGATCCGCATTTTCAACGAATGCTCCAACCCCTCCATTTGTGCGCTTAAATCTGATCGAGTTGCTTTTCATAACCGCGCTCCCTTATTTTTCTTTTTAGTGCAGTTTTTTCTAAATGCAGAAAACACGATATAACAAAAAAGAAAACAAGAAAACGCCGGAAGTAGACGGCAGGCGAAATTTATGTGGATTTAATAATGCTCTCTAAAGAGGATATTTTCATGTGGTAAGCCATTGAAGAGAGTTTTATTTTGGAGAAAATAAATCCGCATAAGCTCGCCATGGGAGTATTGAAAATATTACCTGCAGACTCCCTGTTGACTTTCAATAAAAAAGAACGAAAGAATGTTGTGCGTGGTAAGGAGAAAAAATAACAAAACGCATGCTGGCTCTTCGTTCGCGAATGTAGAGAGAACGGCACCAATAAAAATAACTGCGTCTATCTTGGGAGGAAACAATGCAGACACTCAAAAACATCAGCAAGAAAATGGGAACAACGTTGGCTCTGGGAGGGCTGACACTTGGCGTTATGGCCACTACTGCGGAAGCATTGGAGCTTCGCTATTCTGATATTGGTCCGCCGCGCGGTCCACGGGCAGAAGCCATGCAGTGGTGGGCGGATGAGCTTGCAAAACGCACCAACAAAGAACTGACAGTCAAGTTCTACTGGAGCCAGTCGCTTATTAAGGCCAAGGAGACCATGAAGGCTGTTGGAGCTGGCCTCGCTGATTCCGGTACAATCCTCGGCATTTATACACCGGCTGAACTCCCGCTTTGGAACCTGGCGAACGCTCCTTTTGGCGTTTCTGACGTCTGGGTTGGTTTGCGGACCTGGCATGAAATGCGTGAAGCTGCGCCGGAGCTTAGAAATGAAACCAAGAAGAGAAATGTTCGTATCCTTGCGAATTTCACAACGGGTGCCGTGGACATTCTGTCCAAGGAACCGATCACGTCTGTTGAGGATGTGAAAGGCAAGAAATTCCGGACAAGTGGCGGCTGGACAGCAATGTTCAAAAATCTTGGGGCGTCAACGGTTAAAGTCGGCTTCGGTGAATTGTATCAGGCTCTGGATCGGGGTACCGTTGATGCCACGCAGAACTATATTCAAGCAGTTACAGCCTACAAGCATTACGAAGTTGCCGGTCACATAACCGAGATTTCAATGGGGCAGGTTCTGGGCTTCGGACTGGGTATTAACCTGAAAACCTACAACAAGCTGTCTGACAAAAACCGGGAAATCCTGGATAAGGTCAGTGTAGAGATGATGGATCGATATGCCCAAAGTTATAATGCTGCGGTTGCCAAGGCCAAAGCAGATATGACTGCCGGAATTGATGGAAAGAAAGTTGTTTTCCATCAGGTGAAAGATGTTGAAAAATGGAAAGCAGCGTCTTCAGAATTTGTTACCAAATGGATTGAAAAAGTTGGCAAAAAAGGCATCGACGGCAAGGCTTTCTATGCAAAGTTTGAGGAAATAAAAGCAAAATACGAGAAGGAACTCGCTGATAAGGGCTATCCCTGGACCCGTAAGTAACAAGAACAAGTATGGGAAGGTGCGGCTCCAAGGGCCGCACTTTTTTAAGGGGTGACCTATGAATAAAGTTGTAAACTGGATCAGTGATGCCTTTGCCTTTTTGTCAATGGCGATGCTGATCTTCATGATGCTGTTTATAACGGTCTCCGTATGCGGCCGTTATTTTATCGGGGTCTCGATCCCTGATGATATTATCATTATGCAGGCCTTGCTGGTGGTCATGGTTTTCCTGCCATTCGCTTATGTTCAACGCCGCGGTGAACATCTCAGCGTCACAATATTGACAGATAATCTGGGATTAAAAGGAAAACATATCTGTAAAATCATCGGCCTTGTTGTCGGGATCTTTTTTATGTCGATCATCACTCTGGCGTCCTTCGGGGATGCACAGACAGCATATGTTGATGGCGCTATTTTTGAAGGACCACTGGAGATTAAGGAATGGCCTTCACGCGGCTCCGTTTTTGTGGGGTCTGGTTTATTGCTTGTCAAACTTATCCTGGACCTGTTGGGGGCGTTTCTGAACGGACCCTCTGAAGCGGCGCCTTTCGTGCCGCTGGAAGAATAGGGGGCAAGCATGGAACCATTAACGTTGGGGATCGTGGGACTAGTCATCCTGCTGGTCCTGATTTTCCTGCAAGTTCCCATGGCTTTTGCCCTTGGTGCTGTTGGTTTTGTCGGATTAATTCTTGCAATCGGCTGGCCCAGCGGCGGTGAGCTGGATTTCGAGCGCGGTTTTAATGCCGCCTGGTCGTTCGTCAGTTTTGAGCCGTTCTCCTTTATTGCTTCCTTTTCACTTGTGGCGATCCCGCTTTTTCTGATGATGGGATATGTGGCGTTTCATGCCGGCTTTACAAAGGATATTTATCATACCTCCCGAATGTGGCTTGGAAGCCTGAAAGGCGGGCTTGCGATGGCCTCTGTTGCTGGTTGCGCCATGTTCGCAGCCGTCAGCGGATCAAGCCTGGCAACAGCCGCTGCTATGGGCAAACTGGCTGTGCCGGAGATGCTCAGATATAAGTATGACAAGGGTTTGGCAACGGGTGTGGTCGCGGCCAGTGGTACACTCGGCTCTCTTATCCCGCCCAGTATCCTGATGATCCTCTATGGCATTTTTACAGAGCAATCTGTCGGTAAGTTGCTGATGGCAGGCTTCATTCCAGGGGTGCTGTCTGCGCTAATTTATATGGGGATGATCTGGATCCGCGCGCGGATTAATCCAGAACTTGCTCCGACGCCGGAGCGGGTCACCTGGGAGGATAAGTTTAAATCCCTGAAGGGAACATGGTCCATTATCGTGCTGTTCACTATCATTATGGGCGGCATTTATACTGGATTTGTGACACCAACGGAGGCCGCTGCTGTAGGGGCGCTTGGCGCCTGGGTTTTAGGTTTCCTGTCCAAAAGACTGGACCGGAAAACATCAAGAAACGCAATCGTAGAAACCATTACCCAGATCAGCAGTATTTTTGCAGTTGTTCTGGGAGCGAAAATCTTCGTTGGTTTCATTGCGATTACCGGTGTTGCAGGAGTGCTTGCGGAATGGGCGATCGGGCTTGATTTGCCGCCGATTGGTATTTTGCTCGCATTGTCACTGGTTTATATCATTCTGGGAACATTTATGGACCCGCTTGGTATTATGCTTTTGACCCTGCCGGTTGTGACGCCTGTTGTCGAGGGCCTTGGTTTTGACCTGATCTGGTTCGGCGTCATTATGATCAAGTTTCTTGAAATCGGCCTGATCACACCGCCCGTTGGGCTCAATGTCTATGTGCTGAAAGGCGTGGTCGGGGACAAGGTTAAACTGGAAACTATCTTCAAAGGGATCCTCTGGTTCCTGGCCATGGATGTTTTGACCTTGTTTATCCTGATTGCTTTTCCGGAAATCACCTTGTGGCTGCCAAGTCTTTTGTAATAGGGAAAAGCGCCAGAAGATGTTTCATTTGCAAACCCCCTCGCAAGAGGGGGTTTCTTTTTGACGTCAGCTTTGCTCTTTGCATATCAAACGCGGAATGTCAGATAAAGTTACGGTAGAGGCCAAGAACGACAAGGCCCGCAATAATCCCGTGAATCATAGAAAAACGCCATGAAAAGAACAGAGAGAGTAAAATTGCCAGCCCTTCAACAGGGCCATTGGTTACCGCATATGGGGCAACAAGGGCTGTCAGCACGGCGGCAGGAACCGCATTAAGGGCGGCTTCCAGACGATGATTTAACGTTCCGAACCGGGACAATACGATATGCCCCCCTGTTCTTGTGACATAGGTCGCGATCGCACATAAAATGATTATTGTAACAGCGTCAGCCATGACTTGTTTCCTCCGGCCGGCTAAGAGTGGCTGCTATTGCAAGCCCGGCAAGTCCTCCGATGCTGATATGCCAGGGGCTTCCTATTGTGAAAAATATCAGCAGTGAAATCACAGAACTGCCGCTCGCCACCCATAGAAAACCTGAAGTAGAGCGAAATCCCACGACTAGAGCTGTGAAATAAAGAGGGAGAATAAAGTCCAGACCGTAAATTTCCGGGTTTTCGATCAGTTTGCCAAAGAGGCCTCCGATGCAATTTGTCAGCACCCATGTTGTGTATACGGTTGCCGCATAAGAAAAATAGTAGGCTGGTGTGAGCTTTTTGATCAGCGATCTGGCTTCTGCCGCAGCGTATTGAGGATCGACCAGCAGGAAGAAGGCTATTGTCTTTTCAAATCCTGTGAAGTGCGACAGTTTACGTCCAATGGCGGCAGAATATAAAACATGCCGGAAATTGAGGGCAAACACAGAAAGCACAATGAGCCAGACAGGGAGCTTCTGTCCCATCAGGTCAAGCATGACATATTGGCTCGCGACAGCATATATGGACAGCGATGCCAATAGCATTTCCGCGAAGGACAATCCTTTGTCCAGAGCGATTGCGCCAAAGAGGATTGAAAAAGGAACGACTGCAACGAGAACAGGCGCCGCGTCCCGTATTCCATCAAAATATTCGGTAATAGCTGACGCTTGTACCTCATTTGCCGTATGATTTTTCATGGTAGTAAAGGGAACCTGGTTGGATTTCTTTAAAACGAACAGTATTCTGTATACCGAACACGGGAAATGTTCGTCAAGTCGAACATTGTTCGATATAGATATATAGAGGGTAAGATGAAGGCGAATTTACTGGTCTCAAGATCGATAGTGAGGGAACGAAAACGATCAGGTCTTAGCTTGTCTGCCCTTGCAGAAAAGGCTGGAATTGCGAAATCCACCCTTTCTCAACTTGAGGCCGGACAAGGTAATCCAAATCTGGAAACCCTCTGGTCAATTGCGACAGCCTTGGATGTGCCTTTTAATTTTCTGTTTGAAGCTCCTTTACCGCGAACAAATCTTGTTCGGGCAAATGAGGGGGAAGCTATTTCTTCCGGCAAGTCCGCTCACAGTGCGACACTCCTGGCAGAATGCCCTCCTAACCGTCAACGTGTCCTGTACCGGCTTGAACTGATGGGAGGCTCAATTCGCAAGGTAGAACCGCATCACAAGGGAACGATCGAACATGCATTTGTCAGTTCGGGAAAAGTAAGACTGGGCCCGATCGACCAGGAAGAGGAACTTGGGCCTGGCGACTATTTTCGTTATCCAGCGGATGAAACCCACCGGTATGAATCTTTAACAGGGCGTTCTCTCCTGCTTCTTGTGATAGACACACCCTGTTAGGAATTTGTTTTTCTAGCTGCCAAATGCCAGAGTTTTCTGCTCCAGGCCACCCGCTTCGATAATGAACTGGATGATCTGGTCGACACCATCTCCTTTCTCCACATTGGCGAAGACGAAGGGGCGGCTGCCACGCATTTTTCTGGTGTCACTATCCATCACCTCCAGATCGGCGCCGACCATTGGGGCAAGCTCGATTTTATTGATCACCAGAAGATCTGAACGGGTTATGCCAGGCCCGCCTTTACGGGGGATTTTCTCACCAGCACAGACATCAATCACGTAAATTGTAAGATCGGCCAACTCCGGGGAGAAAGTTGCGGAAAGATTGTCTCCGCCGGATTCCACAAATATCGCCTCAAGGCCCGGGAATTTTTCTGCCATTTCTTTTACGGCCGCGAGGTTCATGGAGGCATCTTCGCGTATTGCCGTATGCGGGCAACCGCCGGTTTCCACACCCGTGATGCGTTCTGCGTCCAAAGCACCATGCCGGGTCAGAAATTCCGCGTCTTCCCGGGTGTAGATGTCATTGGTGATTGCGGCGATATCATATGTCTCCCGCAATCGCTTGCAGAGAGTTTTAAGCAGGGCTGTCTTGCCGGAACCAACAGGTCCGCCGACACCAATTC
>JAKSCD010000110.1 GCA_022360775.1 Sneathiellales bacterium
GCATTTAGGGAAATTCCAGGATAATTGCGACTTCCTTCCGTTCTGGCGGCGTCACTGCTCCAGTAAAAATGTTGTTCGTTTCCGGGAGACAGGCTTTGACCCCATTGAACAAATGCCATATCAAAATCAAATTTGTTCAGCCGGTTCTGATAACCTGCACTATCCATCAGACGGACCTTGAGGCCAATTCCGAGGCGACCCAGATTTTCCTTGAAGGAAGTCAGCAGGCGAAGATCCTTCGAGGAGTTAAGAAGGACTTCCAACTCCAGTGGTTTTTGATCGTTGCGAGAGATGAGTTGCCCTTTTTTATAATGCCAGCCCGCATCTTCGAGCAGAGCTCGGGCTTTTTTTAGCTGCTTGCGGTCGCGTCCATCTCCTGCGGTAGCCGGCAATTGAAATGGTTTGTCAAAGAGTTGAGGATCCAGTTCCTCTCTGAATGGAAGCAAAAGCTCAAGTTCTGCCTCACCTGGTAAAGGCGGGTGTTTAAGTTCAGAATTGTCAAAATAGCTTTCTGTTCGCTTGTACAGGCCGTGAAAAAAGGTCCGGTTCATCCAGTTGAAATCAAAAGCAAGGGTCAGGGCTTTGCGAATGCGTTTGTCATTCAGCGGATGTCGGCGGGTATTGAAGGCTATGCTTCTCATCAAAGCCGGATTTTTACGGGCAATTTCAAATGTTTGGATATTTTGTGACGATTTGAGGCGGTTCCATCTCGCCGGGTTTCCCTCAATCCAGACATCAATCAAACCGGCTTGAAACGCTTCAAAAGCAACGGTTTCATCGCGAAAATAGAGGAACCGGATGGTGTCAAAATTGAACCGGTTTTGAAAGGCAGGGTTTTTCCTTGCCCAGAAATTTTCGTTTCGCTGGAATGTAAGAGACCGCCCGGCTTCAACCGAGCTGAGACGATAGGGGCCAGTCCCTAAGGGAGAGGAAAGGCTGGTTTTTTCGAACGGGTTATTGGTGAAGAATTTTTTTGAAAGAACCGGCATCAGCCCCAATACAAGGGGAAGTTCCCAGTTATTGGATGCACCGAATTCAAATTTGACCTCCTTGTCATTGATCACAGAGGCTTTTGTGACCTGACGATAATAACTTCGGTGGTTAGGCCGCCCTTTATCTTTCAGTGTTTCAAAGGAAAAGAGTACATCCCGGGCTGTCACGGTACTTCCATCTGAAAAACGTGCTTCCGGGTCGATTTTGAAACTGATCCAGGATCGATCCTTTGCAATTTGGAAAGTTTCAGCGAGATTGGCATAAAGGGAGAAAGGTTCATCCTGCGACCGAATTAACAGCGACTGATAAACAAGCCCGAGGCCCGTTGCGACTTTTCCCTGAACAATAAAGGGGTTAAGGCTGTCAAAACTGCCAACGACCGCCATTCGCAATTGCCCGCCTTTCTTTGCCTTTGGATCCACATAGTCAAATCGGGAAAAATTCTCCGGATATTTGGCTTTTCCATGCATGGCAAGAGAATGATCAGCCTCTGCAGAGGCGAGCGCAGGCGCTGAAAGGGCAAGACAAATAAGAAGCAGCAGGCGGGCTTTGAAGGGGATCAACCACTTTCTCCTGTCAGATCATCGAGAACAGAAACCAGTCTGTCGACCAATTGTGGCATTTCTTGTTCAGAAATACTGGCAAAGCCGAGAAGCAATCCGTTTTCTTCCGTCGCTTCAATGTAAAAGCCGGAAAGAGACCGGACCAGAAGCCCCCGGTTTCTTGCTTTTTCTTCTACTTCCTTGTCCCTGATCCCCTGTTTAAGCCGGCCGATCAGATGCATTCCGGTTTCCTGAGGACTGGCCTCCAGATATTGCGAGGCTTTTTGTTCAAGAAGCCTGATCAACATTTTTTGTCGCTGATCATAGAGCAGACGCATTTTTCGAATATGGGCCGCGAGATAGCCCTCAGAAATAAACTCGGCAAGGGCGGCTTCGGCAACTGCAGGGGAATGACCATCCATTTCCTTTCTGAGGGCCAGGAAAATATCAACCAGATCTGGGGGCACAACCAGATAACCGATCCTCAGGCCGGGAAACATAACCTTGCTCATGGTCCCTACATAGAGAACCCGGTTATCCGTATCGAGGCCCTGCAAGGAGGAAAGGGGACGGCCGGTATAGCGGTATTCGCTATCATAATCATCCTCCAGAATGAAGCAGTTCTCTTCCTTTGCCCAGTTCAGCAAATCCAGCCGACGGCGAAGAGACATGGTATGCCCGATGGGATACTGATGCGACGGTGAAATGCAGGCGAGGCGGGCCTGGGGGGCAAGTTTTCTGGCCTTCTCCAGAACAAAGCCCTCCTCATCAATTGGCACTGGAATTGGTTTTGCTCCTGCATAAAGGATGGAATTGCGCGTTCCGGGATAGCCAGGCTCCTCCATCAGGATCGGATCGCCAATTTCAGCGAAGGCTTTTATAACAAGATGAATGGCCTGCTGGGATCCGGAAAGAATAAGGATCTGCTTTGCTGTGCACCTTACTCCCCGGGCCTGGCCAAGGTAATCTGCAAGCGCTTCGCGTAAAAGAATAGAGCCTGCAATCGGGTTGCCGGCAAGATCCTGTTTTCTGGGGCGGCGCCAGTGTTTGGCGAGAAGGCGTGACCATTGATCAAAGGGAAACTGGTCCAGTTCCGGCGTTCCCGGTGAAAAATCAGCTCCTTCATAAGATCGATATGCAGGGGTCGCTTTCAGTCCTTTTACCAACCTGGAAAGGGGAATATCCCGTTTGAGCGGCGCGGGGACCGATACTTCCTCTTTCTTCCAGGTCAGATATTCTTCAGGCAGCTGATCCGAGATATAGGACCCTGCGCCAATTCGGCTGCTGATATACCCTTCTGCCATCAACTGATCAAATGCATTCAGGACAGTGTTTCTGGAAACATTGAGATCATCCGCCATTTTGCGGCTTGATGGAAGGCGTGTGCCGGGTTTCAGTCGACCTTGCAGGATCGCGTTTCTGATTTCCAGAAAAAGCTGCTTATGCAGGGGAATATCTGAACCTGCCTCCAAGGCAAGACTGGCGAGATGGGCGTTTTTGCTGCGATAGGGCATGAGAAAATCAAATTGGTACCAGAGAGATCTCTATTTTAAGGCATATTCCAAGCCAATTACAATATTGTTATGCGCCCTTACATTGCACTTACGGATAGGATCTCCTAAATTTCAAATGTTGCTATGATTTGAGAAGGTGGATGTTATGAGCGGACAAAAAGAGGTTGGCTATTTTGCAGCAGGCTGTTTCTGGGGTGTCGAAGCAGCTTTTCGCCAGGTGAAAGGCGTCGTCTCTACTGCGGTTGGATATCAAGGCGGTCATACACTGAACCCCAATTATGAACAGGTTTGTTCAGGAGCCACAGATCATGCGGAGGTTGTCGCTGTAACCTTTGATCCTGCCCAGGTGAGCTACGAGCAGCTTCTGAGTGTATTCTGGTCAAAACATGATCCAACCACCCTGAATCGGCAAGGTCCGGATATTGGCACACAATATCGCTCTGCTATCTTTTACGCCTCCGATGCCCAGAAAGATGCTGCGGAGAAATCAAAAGAAGCCCTTGATAAGGCGGGTGTCTTTTCTTCTCCTATTGTTACAGAGATTACGAGGGCAGGCGATTTTTTCATGGCTGAAGACTATCATCAGCAATATCTGGAAAAAAGAGGGATGGCGAGTTGCCAAATTTAACGTTACTCACTCGGCAGCCTAGACAAATTTCTCTCTAAATCCCTGAAGGCCCATAATGGTTGCGGTCAAGCCTAGCGTATTTTTATAGGCTTGAGAGGCGCTGTCATGGATTGTGCTCTCCAGATGCCCTGCAAGTGTTGCCGCTTCCTGGGATAATTGCTGTGCTATAAAAGCGGCAGAGCCTCCTCCTGAAGGAAGGACTGCCAGTCCTTCCTTTGTGCTAGGTCTGGGGGCTGGTTCCCGATTGGTTAGAGCGGTGCTGCCTTTTCTTTCGATATCAGGGTCACGCACCGCTTCCTGACGATGTCTGGAATGGATACCGCTATTACTTTGGCTATCGACTGAAAGTGCAGCTTTTGACTGGCGGGACTGTTCCTGTTCAAGACGCTCAGCATAGCCGTTCTGTTCTTCCGGAGGGGGGACCGGAAGGTGAAGGGCTTTCACCGGAACATATGTTGAGCGGACAATCTCCATTCTTTCAATTAACCCGATACTATTGCCGTTTAAAAAAAGGTCTTACTTGGTACGGTTAATCGTAAACCTGTTTCCAGGATTCTTCCGGAGGACGACAGACTATCATCGGAATATTCTGATAAACAAGTATTAACGAAAAGTTACTAAAATTTTAGCTAATTTCGATGGAGTGATTTTTAAAGGAAAATCGACATCAAATCCCGATCACATTTCTGTGGGCAGGGGATTAAGCACTATTTTTTATCGAGCTCATCAATGCGTTGCTGCATGTTTGCCAACTGATCCTTTAGTTCTTTCATCATTTCAGCGGCATCGTTCCCCGATTCAGCCTGAGTGGTTTCCGGCTCAGGGGTGGTTCCAGACGAATAGCCTGAAGGCGAAAACATTTTCATGGCCTGGGTGAACATCGCCATATTTTGCCGTCCCATCTCTTCGAACTGGCGATAGAGCGGGTTTTCGCGAAGATTATCAGGCATGACCTCGCGCATTTTTTCCTGATTGCTTGAAAAGGACCGCATGGACATATCAAGATAGTCCGGAACAACCGTTTGCAGGCTGTCTCCATAGAAGCGGATAAGCTGGCGCAGGAAATTGATCGGCAACAGATTCTGGCCTTTAGCTTCTTCTTCAAAGATGATCTGCGTCAGCACAGAGCGGGTAATATCTTCATTGGACTTGGCGTCATAGACAACAAAATCGGTACCGTCTTTTACCATTTGGCTCAGATGATCCAACGTGACATAGGACGATGTGGCAGTATTATAAAGACGGCGGTTCGCGTATTTCTTGATCACGATCGCGTCTTGTGTCTCTGTTTTCGTATCAGCCAAGGTGTCTCCCGTCCCCGTTTCTTGTTGCAGTGCGTGAGTTTATTGTGCAATGCGGTTTCTGATTTGGCAATCATATTCCGTGATAGGGTGTAAAATGGTATGCTGACAGAAGGAACGGTTGGACGTTATACTGGGGCATGTCCGATAAACCCGCCATAGAGTCTGTTGCTGAGCGGTATCTTCAACTTTGGCAGCGTCAACTCACCTATCTTGCTCAGAATCCGGATCAGGGCTTTCAGGACCTTCTGCAGGAAGGTCAACGTATGGCGCAAGGCTTTGCAGCCAGGCATGCCGGCACCAAGGAAGATCAAGATGACAAGGGGTGACTTCACCCGTATTGGTCCAAGGCCAATAGGATTGCATCTGGGGCTGACCTCAACTTCACTTGCCGGCGCGCTTGCCAATTTGAGTTTCGCAAAAGAAGGCACATTGCCCTGGTGCGCTGATCTGCAGGAAGAGGGAAAGGAACTTACTGCGGATATGGCCTCCTTTGAGATGACAGAGCTTGCGCAAGCTATTGGAGAGAAAGGAAATACCAATCTGGGAGGGATGCTTGAAGGGATCCGGAAATATCATGCGCATCCCTACAGAAGGCAGATGCATATGCCTGAACCCTGCTGGGCAAAAGGAAATATCTCGGTCCTGGATTACGGGGAAGGGCTTGACGACTTAGCGCCTGTCACTTTCATTGTTCCGTCACTGGTAAACAGGGCCTACATTCTGGATTTAATGGAAGAAAGAAGCTTTGTTCGCAACCTTTCACGGTCCGGGATCCGCCCTCTTCTCCTGGATTGGGGGGACTTTGGGGAAGAGGAAAAAGACTTTTCTTTGGATACATATATTCAGGACTATCTGCTTCCCGCGTTTGATGCCATGAAAGATCGATTTCCAAATTCGCCCTTTCATTTGATCGGCTATTGTATGGGAGGAACCATCTCTGTCGCTCTGGCGCAATTCAGACAGCCAGAGATCACGTCCTTCATTGCCCTTGCTTCACCCTGGAATTTTCATAGCGGTTTGCCTGCCTTTACAAAAACCCTTTTTCAGCAAGGAAGTTTCTGGCGGAATTGTCTCGAAGTGATGGGGGAAATGCCGGTCGACTTGTTGCAGACTTTTTTTGCCTCTCTTGATCCGAGCCTGTGTCTGAAGAAATTCACCCTTTTTAACCGAATGGATATGGGATCCGGGGCCGCAACAGAGTTTGTCGCCCTGGAAGACTGGCTCAATGACGGAGTGCCGCTTGCCAAACAGGTTGCACTGGACTGTTTCTCCGACTGGTATGGTGAAAATAAAACTTATCAAGGGGAATGGCAGGTGGACGGAATTACAATCTGTCCCGAAAAAATCACAATTCCGGTGATGATTGCGGCGCCCAAATCAGATAAGATCGTTCCCTATTCTTCTGCTGTCAGTCTTGCAGAAAGTGTATCAAATGCGTCTGTAATTTCACCGCCCTCTGGTCATATCGGAATGATTGCCGGTTCCAGGGCACCTCAAGGGTTGTGGCGTAATATTTATCAGTGGATTAATAACTAGAACAAGAAAATTCACGCAAGTGCAATATTTTTGTTGCGTCTGCGAACGTATAACGTTATTTCGTTTTTACGGAATTTTTTTTTCGATAGTTACACTTTGAGTGCTTTTTTTGTACTTAAATTATGTATACTCAAACGAAAGGAAGAAAAAATGAGTGTAGTGATCACGAGTGCAGTTCGAACTCCTGTTGGTTCTTTTAATGGTGCTTTGTCATCACTGCCGGCGCATAAATTGGGGGAAGCGGTAATCCGCGAGGCCCTGAAGCGCTCCAAAACAGAGGCGTCAGATGTGTCCGAGGTTATCCTGGGACAGATTCTGGCTGCCGGTGAAGGACAGAATCCGGCCCGGCAGGCATCCATCGCAGCAGGCCTTCCCGCAGAGGTTCCTGCCTGGGGTGTGAATCAGCTGTGCGGGTCGGGCCTTCGGGCTGTCGCTCTCGGCTCTCAGGCTATTGCAAACGGGGATAGCAAAATCGTTGTGGCCGGTGGCCAGGAAAGCATGAGCCAGGCTCCTCATTGTGCTCACTTGCGAAACGGTCAGAAGATGGGCGCACTCGAATTTACTGATACCATGCTGAGTGATGGTCTTATGGATGCGTTCCATGGCTATCATATGGGGAATACGGCTGAAAATGTGGCGTCTCAGTGGCAGATCACCCGCGATCAGCAAGACGCCTTTGCGGCGGCCTCCCAGCAAAAATCAGCAGCAGCCCAGGCTGAAGGCCGGTTTAAAGACGAAATAACACCGGTTACGATCAAAACCCGCAAAGGAGAGGTCGTTGTAGAAGAGGATGAATATATCCGGGGAGACACGACAGCTGAAAAACTTGGCGGGTTGCGTCCTGCATTTTTGCGTGACGGCGGAACTGTTACTGCCGGAAATGCCTCCGGTATAAATGATGGTGCGGCAGCTGTTGTGATGATGGAGGAAGAGGAGGCGGAAAGCCGCGGACTAAAACCGCTGGCAAAAATTGTCTCCTGGGCTCAAAGTGGCGTGGATCCTGCAATTATGGGGACAGGACCGATACCTGCCAGTCGTTCGGCACTCGAAAAAGCCGGCTGGACAATAGATGATCTGGATCTTGTTGAAGCAAATGAAGCATTTGCGGCGCAGGCTTGCGCGGTGAACAAGGATCTGGGCTGGAATACAGATAAAGTGAATGTCAATGGCGGTGCCATTGCGATCGGGCATCCCATCGGTGCTTCTGGCGCTCGAGTTCTTGTAACCCTTTTACATGAAATGGAAAAAAGGGATGCAAAGAAGGGGCTGGCGACCTTGTGTATTGGTGGCGGCATGGGAATTGCGATGTGTGTAGAGCGATAACAATAAGAACAAATGATCATAGGGAACGAGGGAAATGAGCAGAGTAGCAATTGTTACGGGCGGTACCCGCGGTATTGGTGAAGCCATCTCGATCATGTTGAAGGAGAAAGGCTATAAGGTTGCTGCCAATTATGGTGGTAATGATGAGCGCGCCAGGGAATTTACGGACCGGACTGGCATTCCGGCCTATAAATGGGATGTGTCCGATTTTGATGCCTGTGTCGCTGGTGTTGCAAAAGTGAAAGAGGATCTGGGGCCTGTCGAGATTCTGGTGAATAATGCCGGCATTACCCGGGATGGAACTCTGCATCGCATGGATCAAAATGCCTGGCAGCAGGTTATTGATACCAATTTGGGGTCCTGTTTCAATATGTGCCGGGCGACAATCGATGATATGCGTGCGGGTAAATTTGGCCGTGTGGTCAATATTGGCTCCATCAATGGTCAGGCCGGTCAATATGGTCAGGTGAATTATGCTGCTGCTAAATCCGGTATTCATGGTTTTACCAAAGCAATGTCCCAGGAAGGTGCAGCTCAGGGCGTCACTGTGAATGCCATTGCACCAGGCTATATCGATACAGATATGGTCGCTGCAGTACCTGAGCAGGTTCTTCAGAAGATTGTTGCTAAAATTCCGGTTGGTCGTCTTGGTAAAGCCAGCGAAATTGCCCGGGGCGTCTGTTTTCTGGTGGCAGATGATGCCGGATTTGTAACCGGCTCAACCCTGTCCATTAATGGTGGCCAGCATATGTATTAAACAGTTTAAAAGCCGTATTCTTCCTGTCGGCTTTGAAAAGGTGTGTTCCTGGCTCCCTTGGGACACGCCTTTTCTTTTGCTTTTTGTACAGAAGTCACGGTAGTAAAACCCAAAGGGAGATTTCTATGAATTTAACCAGAAAAACAGGCACACTTGCCGGTCTCGCGGCGATTTTACTATGGGCGTTGCTTGCCCTTTTCACAGTGCTGACCGGTAAAATTCCTCCCTTTCAGCTGACAGCAATGACCTTTGCTGTCGCTTTTTGTCTGGCCCTGATCAAATGGCTCGTTAAAGGGCAAAGCATCAGGGAATTTCTCTTTCTCCCTGCAGGGCTCTGGTGTCTTGGGGTCGGGGGGTTGTTTGGATATCATTTCTTTTACTTTCTTGCCTTGAAGTCAGCACCTGCTGCGGAAGCGGGATTGATTGCCTATCTCTGGCCTTTGTTGATTGTTCTTTTTTCCTCGTTCCTGCCGGGTGAAACCTTGCGGTGGTTTCACATTGTCGGTGCTGTCATCAGTCTGATCGGTGCGGGCTTGCTGATAACCGGCGGTCAGGCGCTTGATATAAAAAGTGAATTTCTCCTGGGCTATGGCGCGGCACTTGTCTGCGCATTTACCTGGTCCGGCTATTCGGTTCTAAGCCGACGCTATTCCGGCGTATCCACCGATGTGATCGGGACTTTTTGCGGTGTGACAGCGCTTCTGGCCCTGATTTGTCATCTGGCTTTTGAACAGACGCTGGTGCCCGATAGCGCAGGCATGTGGCTGGCGGTTCTGGCACTGGGGATCGGGCCGGTGGGCGGGGCCTTTTTCCTTTGGGATATGGGGGTAAAGCACGGGGATATTCAGGGGCTGGGCGTGCTTTCCTATTTGGCACCGCTGCTGTCGACTTTACTTCTTGTCATCTTGGGCGGCACTGCTTTTACCTGGTCTTTGTTCGCCGGATGCATGTTGATCACATCCGGCGCGATTATCGGTTCCCTGCAACTGATCAGAGAGAGTCTGTTCAGCGGGAAGTGATTACCACTCCCCTGTATTTTCCATACTTGCCCAGGGCTCAGCCGCGGCCAGTGCTTCGCCTTTTTGTAGGAGTTCAATAGAAATATTGTCCGGTGAACGAACAAACGCCATCCGTCCATCCCGCGGAGGACGATTGATGATTACGCCGCCATCCATCAGTTTTTGACAGGCTGCATAGATATCTTCCACTTCATAGGCAAGATGACCGAAATTGCGGCCCTCGCCATAGCTTTCCGGATCCCAGTTGTAGGTCAGCTCCACCTGAGCGTCTTCCTGCCCCTCCGGGGCCAGAAAAACAAGGGTGAAACGGCCAGCCTCAATATCCCGGCGGCGAATTTCCTTCAGTCCCAGTTTGTTACAGTAAAAATCCAGGCTTGCCTCCAGATCAGTAACGCGAACCATTGTATGTAGATATCTCAAGCTCATACTTTCTTTTCCTTTTAATTTCCGTCAGGTGACCAGCCTTGTGGGGCCAGTTCAAAACCTGCAAATTCAAATCCGGGGGCGACAGTGCAACCCACCAATGTCCATGCGCCAAGCGGATGGGCAGATTGCCACTCTCCGGGCCTGACGACAAGCTGAGGTCGCTCGCCTGCTTTCAGGTCAGTTCCCAAAACTGAGGAACGAACGGGTCCTTCATCGCTGGAGATTTTTAGCTCCAGCGGATCACCTGCATAAAAATGCCAAAGCTCCGCTGCATCCACTTTGTGCCAGTGAGAAAACTCTCCTTCCCTTAACAGGTAATAAATTGCTGTTGAAGAAGCCCTTTCTGAGGTTGAGCTAAAGGGAGAATCACGGAAGGTTTCCGCATAATACCCACCTTCCGGATGGGGACGCATCTCAAGGGTTTCGATAATATATTCAGGGGACATCAAAAAGTGTCTTTACGATGTCTTATTTCCGCGAAAACACTGACGATGTCCGCATCCTGCATGGCAAGCTCTTCTATAATACCGGGGCTGTCCGGACGAAGAAACGGATTGGTTTCCTTTTCTTCCAGAAGTGTAGAGGGAACGGTTGGAATATTTTGTGCCCGTTTGGCCTTGATTTCTCCCACCCGGTCCAGAAGCTTCCTGTTTCCAGGCTCAATCGTTATGGCGAATTCGGCATTTGCCTCGGTATATTCATGGGCGCAGCAGATTAGCGTGTTATCCGGAAGTTTTTTGATTTTCTGCAGGCTCTCCCACATCTGCGCCGGTGTTCCTTCAAACAGCCGGCCACAGCCAAGGGCAAAAAGCGTGTCGCCGCAGAAAAGCACATTTGAGTTTTCAAACCAGTAGGCGATATGCCCCAGAGTATGGCCTGAAACTTCCAGTATTTTTGCTGTTTGCGTTCCAAATTCGAAAATATCTCCTTCTTTCAAGGTGATATCGATACCGGGGATACGTTCTGCATCGGAGTGAGATCCGACAATCATGCAGTGTGTTTTTTCCTTCAGTTCAAGATTGGCGCCCGTATGATCCCAGTGATGGTGAGTATTGATAATATGGGTAAGTGACCAGCCAAGTTCGTCAAGTTTTGCAAGAACAGGGTCCGCTTCTGCAGGATCGACAATACCGACAGCGTTACTTTCAGGGTCTTTAAACAGATAGAGATAATTATCGTTTAAGACAGGAATTTGATGTATTTCCAGTTGGCTCATGGATTTCCGACTTTATCTATTGTACAGGTTCATGACCTGATTTCTGGCTCAGTTTGGATAGTATAGCATCATGATGAGACCTGATGTGATCGATTTACGGAATTTTTATCACACCCATCTCGGGGGGGTGGTCAGGCGCGCCCTTGTCCGTAAAATCAGGCAGATCTGGCCGGATATTTCCAATTTTCGTCTTTTGGGGCTCGGATATGCAACGCCTTATCTCTTTCCGTTTCGTTCCGAGACGGAGCGCACCCTTGCCCTGATGCCCGCAGAACAAGGCGTTATTCACTGGCCGCATGGCGGACCCGGGCTGGTGGGACTTTGCGAGGAAGGAACGCTTCCGCTGGAAGATAGTTCTGTTGATCGTGTGCTGTGGGTTCACGGGCTGGAAAATACGCGGGCTGCGGACGCCGCCCTTCAGGAAATATGGCGGGTATTGACTTCCAGTGGTCGTTTGCTCGTTATTGTCCCGGGACGGCGCAGTGTCTGGGCGCGGATGGAGAAAACACCTTTTGGCTATGGGCACCCTTATAGTGACAAACAGCTTCGTCGTATCTTGCGGGAAAATAACTTTATCACCAGTGACACTGTCGGCGCCCTTTATTTTCCGCCCAGCAGTATAAGGCTGAATTTACGCGCAGCCCAGTTTATGGAAAATCTGGGCGAAAGATGGTGGCCAGGCTTTAGCGGTGTCCGGCTCATAGAAGCGGAAAAGCAGGTTTTTGCCCTGTCAGAGGGAACAAAGAAAGTCAGGCGTTTCCGGCCCGTTATCGCGCCTGCCGCCCGGCCCATCGGAGCCAGACGAGAGGTTAGCAAAAACACATCCCGATCATGAGGTGCGGGACAATAAAAAGATGCATTGCGCCCCGACAAGATTAGCCCAGAACCCAAGAGATCCATTTTTCATAAGATCCCCATTTTCCTTCACAATCACTGACTTCTCGATCTGAATATCCAGGCTTTCACAAAGCGCCGTAAAATCATGCAATGTGCAAAAATGAATATTGGGTGTCTCATACCAGGCGTAATCCAGTGCATTTGTCATTGGCATGCGACCATTTAAGGCGAGATAGGCCCTGCACCGCCAAAAAGCGAAATTGGGAAAGGAAACAACTGCTTTTTTGCCAACCCGCAACAACTGGTTCATCACCTCTGCCGGGCGATGGGTTGCCTGTAGGGTCTGGCTGAGAATGGCATAATCAAAGGCATCGTCCGGATATTCAACAAGATCCTGATCCGCATCGCCCTGAACCACAGAAAGCCCTTTTGCCACACACGCATTCACTCCCTTCTGACTGAGCTCAATACCCCGGCCATCAACATTTTTTGTTTCGACAAGATGGGACAGAAGTGTGCCTTCCGCGCAGCCGATATCCAGAACACGGCTACCAGGTTCCACCATTTCGGCAATCAGTTGAAAGTCGACCCGGATATCCTGGGGGCGGGAAAGTGTTGTTTTTTCGATCATTACAAGAGCCCCCGGCTTTTGGCGGTGGAGTTTAGAAATCCACCAATGGTTTCCAGCATTTCCGGAGTATCCAGCAAAAAGGCGTCATGCCCCTTGTCGGTTTCAATTTCAACAAAACTGACATTGGCAGCAGCAGCGTTCAAGGCTTTCACAACCTCTTTGCTTTCTGTGGTTGGAAAAAGCCAGTCACTCGAAAAGGAAACGACACAGAAGCGGGTTTGGCTGCCCTCGAAGGCTTTCGCAAGCGATCCGCCATGATCCCGGGCTATATCAAAATAATCCATAGCCCGTGTGATATAGAGATAGGAGTTAGGGTCGAAGCGATCGACGAAATTAATCCCCTGATATCTCAGGTAACTCTCTACCTGAAAATCCGCATCAAAGCCAAAGGTCAAAGCCTCCCGATCCTGCAGGTTCCGGCCAAATTTCCGGTGAAGCGCCGATTCTGAAAGATAGGTTACATGCGCTGCCATCCGGGCAACCGCAAGGCCTGCGCGGGGTTTAACGTCATGTTCCAGATATTTACCGCCCATCCAGTTCGGATCTGCCATCACAGCCTGGCGCCCTACTTCATGAAAGGCAATATTCTGTGCTGAATGTTTGGCAGCAGTCGCAATGGGAATGGCACTGAAGCATCGTTCTGAATAAGAGTTCGCCCATTCCAGGACCTGCATTCCGCCCATAGACCCGCCGATCACGCAAAACCAGTCAGGAATTTCCAGATAATCCTGAAGCAGGGATTGGGCGCGCACCATATCGCCAATGGTGATAATCGGAAAATCCAGCCCAAAGGCTTTTCCTGTCTCTGGATTGATGTCTTTGGGACCTGTCGTTCCCATGCAGCCACCCAGGACATTACTGCAGACAATGAAGTATCTGTCCGTATCCAGGACTTTTCCGGGGCCGATCATGATGGTCCACCAGCCTTCCTTGCCGGTGACAGGTTGCTGGCTTGCCGCAAACTGATCGCCCGTCAGCGCATGACAGACCAAAATTGCATTACTTTTGTCTTCGTTCAATATGCCATAGGTATTATAGGCCATGGTGATGTCACTCATCATCGTGCCGCAATCCAGTGGCATGGGGGTATCTTTTCCCAATATCACGGAATGATGGTATGACTCAGATGAGATTTTTGACACGGTGAAGACTCTTTTCGCAAGTTAGTGGTTAGAAAAATCTTTGTTTTCGTATACTTTGCTGATAGCTAGGGCGCGTGGACATCATATGTCAATATTTTCTTTAAGGAGGAGGGATCTCAAGCTCCTTTTGGAAAAAAGATGTCCCGACCCGTCATATTGTATAGTCTAGCCTTTTGGCTCTGGATTTCAGGTTTATAAAAAAGTGACTGAAGCAAATAAAAAACTGGAAGCGCTCCGATCAGAGATTGATCGCCTGGATTCCGAGTTGCTGAGTGTTCTCGAGCAGCGCATTGCAATCGTCAAGGATATCGCTGCCGCAAAAAAAGAGAGCTCTGATACCACAATTTTTCGCCCCGGACGTGAAGCTCGCCTGATGCGCAAATTGCTTGAGAAGCATTCAAGCGATCTGCCGGATGAAGTTGTCTCTCGTATCTGGAGAGAGATCATTTCGGCTGTGATCCAGATGCAGAAGCCGCATTCTATCTCGGTTACGGCACCTGAAAAATCTGTCGGCTACTGGGATCTGGTGCGTAATCATTTCGGGTCGGCAACCCCTATGACGCTTCATAAATCACCAACAGTTGTCCTTCGCGAGATTTCCACGGATGAAGGAAAACTCGGGGTGCTGCCCTGGCAGAATCAGGAACGGGATACCTGGTGGGTACATCTGGCTCAGGGCGGGGAAACAATTCCCAAAATCC
The DNA here is from genome assembly GCA_022360775.1 of Sneathiellales bacterium. Classification (GTDB taxonomy): domain Bacteria; phylum Pseudomonadota; class Alphaproteobacteria; order Sneathiellales; family Sneathiellaceae; genus Sneathiella. Next base: position 14,570 of record JAKSCD010000110.1, read on the forward strand.
TGGCAAAACTGCCCTTTATTCCGAACCAGTCCGGTAGTCTGGAAGATCTGAATGCGCTCGTTTTGGGGCATGTTAATCCGGAGCCTTCAGGTAATGATATTACGCTGATGGTTTTGATGACACAGGATGAAGTCAGCCGTGCGCGCCTTAACGAGCAAATGGAGAAAGCTGGCCTGCCGGGATATTGCCTAGATTCCCGTTCCCCGGAAGTGGAAGAAGGAGACTGGCTGCATCTGTTTGAAATTCCCGAATTCGTATCTGAAGATGACGACCGTCTCGGCACCTTTGGTGAGTTCATTGGTGACGGGGTCATCAAAATGGTGATCTTGGGCGCTTATGCAGTCCCGATCTCAGAATAATCTTATCTATAAATCATATTACTGTCCGAAAGCACGCTTATGTCTTCTGTAATTCCGACACCAAAATCCGGTATTCTTGAGATTACACCCTATGTTGGTGGTAAAGCTAAAGGCACAGGAGGAGCAAAAGTCGTCAAGCTTTCCTCCAATGAAACTCCTCTTGGTGCAAGCCCGATGGCACGGGCTACCTTGAAGGATATGGCGGATAAGCTTCATCTCTATCCTGATGGTGGATCAAGTGAACTGATTGAAGCGATTGCAGATATTCATTCTCTTGCTCAAGAGGATTTGATTTGTGGAAATGGTTCAGACGAAATTCTGTCCCTGGTGACCAATGCCTATGCCGGGCCGGGCGATGAAGTGCTGTTTTCACAGCATGGCTTTTTGGTTTACGAGCTGGCGGCGCTTGCAAATGGGGCAACACCGGTAAAAGCACCTGAGAAAAACCTGACAACAGATGTTGATGCCATGTTGGCGGCAGTGACAGAAAAAACGAAAATCGTTTTTCTGGCCAATCCGAATAATCCAACAGGTACCTATATTCCCTTTTCCGAGGTGGAACGCCTGCATGCGGGCTTGAGATCCGATATTCTGCTGGTCCTTGATGCGGCCTATGCGGAATATGTGAGAAAAGCGGATTATGAAGCGGGTGTATCTCTGGTCGCGAAGAGCAATAACGTTCTGATGACCCGGACTTTTTCAAAAATCTATGGCCTGTCTGCTCTCAGGATTGGCTGGGCTTATGGACCGAAAGACGTCATTGACGTCCTTCACCGGATACGCGGTCCTTTCAATATTAATGCAGTGGCGCAGGTTGCAGCACTGGAGGCGGTCAAGGACCAGGATTTTGTTGAGAAAGCCAGGGAACATAATGACAAATGGCTGCCGATCCTGACACAGAGTTTCAGGGGAATGGGATTGAAAGTCACGGATAGCGTTGGAAATTTCCTGCTGCTTGATTTTGCTGAAACCGGTAAATCCTCCAAAGAGGCGGAAGCTTTTTTAAGTGAGCGCGGGCTCGTATTACGGGACGTGGCCTCCTATGGTCTTGATACCTGCCTTCGTATGTCGATCGGGCTTGATGATGATAATCACGCTGTGATGGATGCCTTGCGTGAGTTTCTGGAGCAAGGGAAATGACGAAAAAGCAGGACGTCATGTTCAAAAAGATGGCTTTGATCGGAATTGGTCTGATCGGCTCTTCCATCGCGCGTGCTGCACGCCAGAAAGGCCTGGTGACAGAAATCAGCTGCTCTGCCCGTACCCATGATACGCGAAGGACTGCGCTTGAGCTTGGTGTTGTGGATGAAGCGTTCGAGCAGGCAATTGATGCGGTTAAGGATGCTGATCTTGTCATCCTTTGTACCCCGGTCGGGACATATGAAAAGCTTGCCGAGGAAATAGCACCGGTTCTTAAAAAAGGGGCGCTTGTTTCTGATGTGGGGTCCGTCAAACAGATGGTTGTCGAGGCCATGGAGCCGCATATTCCAGAGGGTGTGGACTTCGTTCCGGGCCATCCGATTTCCGGCACGGAAAAATCAGGCCCTGCCGCCGGTTTTGCCGAATTGTTTGAAAACAGATGGTGTATCCTGACGCCGTCCAGGAAATCAACGGAAGAAGCTGTTGAGAAGCTTTCAGATTTCTGGAAAGGTCTGGGAAGTGATATAGAGGTTATGGACCCCAGACATCATGATCTCGTGTTGGCCATCACTTCGCATATACCGCATCTGGTTGCCTATAATATTGTTGGAACCGCTGATGATCTGGAAGAAGTTACCCAGTCAGAAGTGATTAAATATTCTGCTGGTGGTTTTCGGGACTTTACCCGGCTGGCAGCATCTGACCCGACCATGTGGCGGGATGTGTTCTTGCATAACAAGGAAGCTGTCCTTGAGATGCTGGGCCGTTTTTCAGAGGATCTTACAGCATTGCAGCGTGCCATACGCTGGGGGGATGGGGATGCACTTTTCCAGATGTTCTCCCGCACGCGCGCCATTCGCCGCCAGATTATTGATGCTGGCCAGGAAACAGCCGAAGCGGATTTTGGCCGTTCGACACATATCGAAGATTAGGATTATTCATAAACCGGGCTGAGTTGGGCCAGTTTCATGGTATCCAAAAAGATCCAGCCATCCTGAAAAGTGAGAGGAATATCGAGATATTTCTCCCCTTTCTCATTTTCCTTGGATAGACCCAAGACCATCATGCCGAGCATCATGGCCCCTTCCTGGCCTATTGTTTCTGTCAGGGCTTTCAACCCCTTCTCATAATCGAGAATTTGACTTGTCATTGCGCCAACTGGTTTCAGGTGATTGTCTACGCTCAAGGAGCCAGAGGACGTGAGAGTGCTTTCTCCCCACTGCACAGAGAATTCTTCAATATTTACAATACCGCCCGCATCTCGCCATTTGATAATTTTTTCCTTTGCCCTCAGATCATCCCAGGACCCTTCAATAGCTGCAAGGATGTTAATTTTCTGCACATCATGTCCGAGAGGAGAGGACAGATTTTTATCAAGGGAAAGGTCATTCAGACGAACAGAAAACTGCCTGCCGTCTTTTGTTTTTGTCGAGTTATCGGATGCTGTTTCTGTAATGCCAAAGGGGCGTTCATGAACCTGCAGCCTGTTGATTTGATAGTTCTGTTTGCCATTTGCCAGGATGGACAGATTTTCCGCATCAACAGCAAGTGAATCCAGTTTAAGTTCATTATTAAATGTCACACTGCCGAGAATTTTTTCGGGTGTGATGACAGTTTTCCTGGATTGGTCTTCCGCAAGGCGCTCATAGCGAACAGGTTTTTCCGTGCCGAAAATGGCATGCCTGAAATTCCAGGGCTGAATAACCACCCACAGATTTTCAAAATTCAGATTTTCCTCTTGGTTATCTCTTAGCTGAGTGATGGAGAAATCGTTGAGATCGTACTTTACGCGGTAGGGAAAACCTGAGACTTCAACAGGATCGTAATTGATTTCAATTCCTCTTGCGGCCAGTCGTTCTTTTTCGGCTTGGAGTTCCTGCTTGCCTTTTTGTGCAACGGTATCCCACCAATAGCTATACCCTCCACCAATGGCGGCGAGAGCGACAACACCTGCGATAACGATCCGCATGTTAAATCCTTTTGCTAGCGCTTGAGCTTTTGGGGGGCACTCTATAGAGTTGCGGGTCTGTTTTCTACCCTGTTACCCTCTTTCGATCGTTTTGTTTTATGGAAAATACCCGCCACCAAAATCGCGCTTCGATCTTTGTGCCCCTGATGCCTGCTCTTTTTGTGTTCCTGTGGAGCACGGGCTTTATTGGTGCGAAAATGGGACTTCCCTATATTGAGCCAATGACTTTCCTGTTTGTTCGCTTTGCGATTTGTGCAGTCCTTCTTCTGCCGATTGTTCTGTTGACAAAAACGCGCTGGCCGGAGCGTTCTATGGATTGGCTGCATATTGGTTTTGCGGGTCTTTTGATGCATGGGGGGTATCTTGGATTTGTCTTCTGGGCCATTAGCCTTGGTGTTCCGGCAGGAACATCAGCACTGATTGTCGGTATTCAGCCTTTGTTGGTCGCGGCACTAGCGGGTTTGTTGCTTTCTGAAAGGGTCTCAGCCCTTCAATGGAGCGGTTTGCTGTTGGGGCTTGTAGGCGTCTTTTTGGTCGTTTTGGACAAGCTATCACTTGGAGAGGGGACAATAACCGGGATCATTATGTGTGTTGCCGCTCTTTTCTCAATTTCCTTTGGAACCCTGTACCAGAAGAAATACTGCTCTGATATGAGCCTTAAAAGTGGCAATTTCATCCAGTTTATCGTGGCGGCCTTTTATTTTGGCGCCATGGCACTTATTTTTGAAGAACGTAGCATTCAATGGTCAGGCGAACTTGTTTTTGCGCTGACATGGCTGGTTTTTGTTTTGTCTCTGGGCGCAGTCTCTCTTCTTTACATTCTCCTCCGCCATGGCGCGGCGGCCAATGTATCCAGTTTGTTTTATCTGGTCCCTCCTTGCACCGCGATTGTCGCCTATTTGTTATTTGACGAAACGCTGGCTCCAATATCCCTTCTTGGCATGGGGGCTGCGATTGTAGGCGTTGCTCTTGTTAATCTTAAACCGAAAGCAACCGCATGAGCCGTAAATACGATCTTGTTCTGGAGCCTGATCTACCGCCCGTTGATCATCCGCTTCCTTCTTTCGCAGAAGGTGAAGATCTATGGATTTTTGGATATGGATCACTGATGTGGCGGCCAGGATTTAATCACAAAGGCGTTCAGGATGCCCGCCTTTTCGGCTATCACCGATCCTTCTGTGTCTCTTCTGTGGTTCATCGGGGAACTCATGAAAAACCGGGGCTTGTGTTGGGGCTTGACCGAGGAGGCTCTTGCCGCGGAAAAGCGATCCTCTGCCCCAGTGAAATTCGAGAACCGGTTGTTGATTATCTTTACCGGAGAGAAATGGTGACCCGGGTTTATGTGCCCAAAATGGTGACGCTGAAGCTCTCTGCTAGCGGTGAAAAAGTGCCCGCTCTTACTTTTGTCGCTGATCCCTCACATGAGCAATATTGTGGTAGCCCGACTATTGAAGAGGCCGCAAGAATTATAGCTTCTGCGTCGGGAAGAGGCGGGCCAAATCGGGATTATCTGAAAAGCACTGTTGATCATCTGGATGAATTTGGCATAGCCGATGGACCCCTCCATAAAATCATGAAACTGGTGGATCAGTGACATGCAAAAAGTCCTGCTGTTTGATCTTGGTGGAGTTCTCATCAACTGGACCGGGCCTCAGGAGTTTCGAAAGTATCTGGGTCCAAACTGTACCGCACTTGAAGCCCGGCAACGATTAGCATCCAGCCCATCGGTCAAGGCTCTGGAAATTGGTGAACTGACGCCTCTCGCCTTTGCGGACGGGTTTCTGGAAGAGTTTGATCTTCCTTTTAAAGCCGCTGAATTTGTCGATGTATTCGCGTCCTGGGCAGGGGTTCCCTTCCCTGGAGTTACGAAGGAACTTGCTCGGCTCAGGTCTTGCTACCGGCTTGCCTGCTTAAGCAATACCAATGATCTGCACTGGCGCTATCTTATGGATATCGTAGGGGTGAGAGACTGGTTCGATGATCACTTTGCCTCCCATATTCTCAAGCTCTCAAAACCGAGTCCGGCTATTTACGAGAGGGTCATACAGGACCTTGGCGTTAAGCCATCAGAGATCCTGTTTTTTGATGATATGCCGGAAAATATAGCGGCCGCGAAGGCTTTGGGAATGGAAATTTCAGCAGTTGATCCTGCAAAAGGAGGCCTTCCCAATATCAAAAAATTGAGGGAACGGGGACAGGCATAAGGGGGGATACCTGCCCCCGGGGACAATGCGTGTCAGGTATATTTACTTCTATACGCATTGGACTATACCTGACTGCCAATTCTTATATAAGAGAAAATGAAATAACTTTGGACCGTCAATTTCTCCATCCTCCTTTGCAAAAACTGCATGGCTAAGGCGCTGTCATAATCAGTCTTTGGCAGCTTGATAAAGGCTGGTTCTTTTTGTGAGCTGGACCTATAGTGCAGGCTGGAATTGGTAGGGAAACTATCTCGGATTTGTGTGTTTATAATCGATGTTTGATCTGAAACAGCTGCGAGAGCGGGCAAGGATAACACAGGCACAGCTGGCTCAACGGTTAAAAACCAGCCAGGTTCAGATTAGCCGATATGAAGCCGCCCCTGATAATGTCCCCATCGGTAAAATACAGGAATATCTGGCGGCACTGGGTCTTGATCTGGCAACAGAAGTCGCAAAAAGTAAAGCGGAGCAGCTGGTTACATCGATCAATGTCCGGCAACCCTATAAAGATCTGTACACATCACTGACCCCAACCCTTAATTATCTCGAGACGGTTTCGTCAACACCGAGACTTCTGGAAACAATTCTGCCTCAGCCAGATGATCTAAAACATGTGATCGAACAGTCTGTTAAAAAACCTCATATCTTGATCACGGGACCGTTCGATGCGGGCAAGTCCCATATGGCTAATTTTTTACTGGGCAAACATTGCTTGCCGGCAAACTATCAACCGGAAACCCGTCTTCCGGTTTATTTGCATCATATGGATGACCGTCCCTCCTTTATTCCGGAGGAAGTCTGGATTATGGGGCCCGGATTTTCACCCGAGCTTTGGGCGGATGAAGAACATGCGATGATGCACAAAAAGATCAGCGGTAATTATTTTACTCTGAACGACTGGGCCACTCATAGCGGACGAAGTGATGGAAGCGCCCTCGGTGCGGCGCTGGTCTTTGTTGATTCTCCCATCCTTGAAGGATGTGTTCTGATTGATGTGCCTGGAAACCTCCACAATAACGAGGACCAGAAACTCTCTTCGTCAGTCCTGTCCCATGCTGATCTTGTCATTTATGCAAGCCCGGCAAAGGGGTTTTTAAATGGTCACGATCTTATCCAGCTGGGGGCAATCCAGCAGCATTTGCAGACCAAATATCCAAAGTCGCGGGCGGCGCCCGGCGAGAGCCGTCTTGCGATAGTGGCTACCCATGCCGATCCTTCTGTGAAGGACAGAAATCTTAAAGATATCCTGTCCCGCGGAACGGCACGGTTTTCTGAAGAGATAGACGGAAAAAGCTCAGACAAAGGAAATCTTCAATCCACCGGAATTTTCAGTTTCTGGGAGGAAACACCTGAAAGAAACAAGGATTTTCTTACGTGGCTTGAGCAGCAATTAGCTCACGAGCTTCCAGATCACACCAGGAGCCGGATTTCGCTGGCGCTGCGCGAATTTGTGCAAAATGCAGGATATCGATGCGATCAGCAAATTGACCTGTTGAATGAAATAGAGAGAGGCGGCCGGGCGGTCATTGAAAGTCGCCTGGCATTTAAAGGGACAGATCCGCAAAAGCGATCTATTCTGGATCAGTTAAGGAAGCTTCAGAATGATACGCCGGGAAACATAAATTCACTTTTTCGTTCAATTCTTGAGCCCAAAGCTCTTGGGCAGCTGATAAAGAAACGCTATCCAAAAAAAGAGCAGGCGCGGCAATATGCAGCTGCCTATATCACGAACCATCTGCAGTCAGAAGTTCGGGAGATGTTGCATGCAGAGACCGTCAAGCTATTACCGCAAATAGAAGTTTACATTGAAGATGCACTGAATTTTCTGTCCGGAGAAAACCGGAAGAAACAATCGCCGCCGCAAGATGTACTTTTAAATGTAAGAGGACTTGTTCTTGGAGGAACCCTGGGGGTTGCCAGCATAGGTCCGCTGGCCGCCTGGGCGTCTCATCTCGGGCCCTGGGGCGGGTATCTCGTCTTTGTGGAAGGGGCAAGTGCGCTCGGAATGGGGATGGCGAGTGCCTCAAGTCTTGTCGCTGCCGTTACTGCTATTGGAGGGCCTGCCGTTCTTGCAGCCGCCATGATTGTCAGCAGTGCAGCAATAGGGGCTTCGATCCTTGGCAGGAAATGGCATGAC
>JAKSCD010000305.1 GCA_022360775.1 Sneathiellales bacterium
ACCATCTAAATTGATTAGCAAATTATCTAATTGTTTTTGATCAGTAACATCAAATCCAACTAAGTTATCATTAATTTCATTATTGATATGGTTTACTGCAGTTTCTACAGATTTACCCATGTAATTATCTTTATCGCCGTCTCTAAGTTCATGAGCTTCGTGTTCGCCAGTACTTGCACCAGAAGGTACAGCGGCTCTAGAAACAGTTCCATCTTCTAACATAATTTCAACTTCAACAGTAGGATTCCCTCGAGAATCTAAAATTTGTCTTCCATGAACATCAACAATAATTGGTTCCATTTTTAAAATACCTTTATAAGGGGTTAAAACTTTAATTCATCTATTTCAGCAGCAAGTTTAAAATCTTTATTAGTTAACCCGCCTATATCATGAGTAGAAAGGGTAACTCTAATTTTATTCCATGCATAAAGTAAAATATCAGGGTGATGGTCGGCTTTTTCAGCGATAATTGCTATCGCATTAACAATACCGATAGCGCCCGCAAAGTTTGGCGCAACTAACTCTTTAAATATAGAATCTCCCTCTTTTTTCCAAAGAGGGAGATCTTCTAAAGATTCAATTATTTGTTCTTCAGTTGCCTTTGTCATTTTGATTCAAAACCTTAATTAACGTGGGCGTTTAATTTGTCAACAATTTGTGCTTTTGGAACAGCTCCAACTATTGTGTCAACAACTTCACCATTTTTAAAAATTAAAATTGTTGGGATCGATCTAATTCCAAAATTCATTGCAGTTTGTTGATTGTTATCAACGTCTAACTTTGCAATCTTTGCTTTTCCTTCAAATTCATTTGCCAATTCATCTACAATAGGTGCTACCATTCTACAAGGTCCACACCAAGCAGCCCAAAAATCAATTAAAACAGGGATGTCAGATTGTTTTACTTCAGCGTCAAACATATCGTCTGTTAAATGTAATGGTTGTGCCATAATAATTATGCTCCAAAAAAAAATATAATGTTAATAGTATATTAGTAATACAAAATTACAAAAAAATTAATATATAAACCCAATATAAAAAGCTTAAAA
>JAKSCD010000040.1 GCA_022360775.1 Sneathiellales bacterium
AAGCGGGACGTTCGGTCAGTTGCCTGCATATCCGGCTGAGGTGAGGGGCCGTAATATTCAGTTGGTTCGCATAATAGGTAACGGAATGATGCGTTCTGAAATCGCGTTCAAGATTTTTTAGAAATTGTTCAACAAGGCGTGCTGCTTTTCCTTCCCGGACAGGACGGTTCTTCTCGGGGTTTTGCACGTGCCGGCCTATTTCGATGGCGAGCAGGGAGGCTAAATTAACAAGCCGCTGGTTCCGTCCGGGAAACCGGTTTTGATGATCTGAGTATATTTGTTCGAAATATACAGGATTGGAGATGTTGTCCAACAGATGCATCTGTCCTTGAAGTACAGATTTTATTTCGGGCGAGTGCTGTAGGGCTTCCGTAAGAAATCGCCACGGAACCGTGATGACCAAACCCTCTGTGTCCTTGGGAAAGTTGAAGCCATGGACGATGAGCGGGGGGATGGACACAATCTGATCTGCATTCAACTGTATCTCTTTTGCATCTGTATAAAGAAGCCCTCCAGCGGTTTTGATATATAAAAACTGATGCAGATTATGGTGGCGGTGGGGGGCAATTTTCCAGTTATGTTTTCCGGATCGATCCGCTATGGGTTCCACATGAAGAATATCAGGAAATCTATCATTCTTCGTGTCGCCGTATAAAATGTAGTTGGGGATCATAGATATTTCTCAAATGTTCGAATTGTACAATTTTATACGCTCTTCGACCATTTTTGAAAAGGCCATAGATGGTAAAATACACCCGAAAAGAAAAGAATGTTGGGTGGAATTATGCAGACACAGGTAGCCATAATTGGTGGCGGACCCTCTGGCCTTTTATTGTCACAAATCCTGCACCTTCGCGGTATCAGCTCGATTGTGCTGGAACAAAAAAGCAGAAATTACGTGTTAGGCCGTATCCGTGCAGGTGTATTGGAGCAGGGGCTTGTCGATATGGTGCGCGCCGCTGGCGTCGGTGAACGAATGGATAAAGAAGGGCATCCACATTCCGGCTTCGATATTGCCTTTCATGGTCAGCGTAAAAGGATTGATCTGGAAGGCTTAAGCGGCGGAAAAACCGTGATGGTGTATGGCCAGACGGAACTGACGTTGGATCTGTATGAAGCACGGGATCAGATGGGTGGTCACATTGTTCATGAAGCGGAAAATGTGACCCCTTGTGAACTGGAGACGGATAGGCCTTATGTAACCTATGAGAAGGGCGGCAATATCTATCGCATCGATTGCGACTTCATCGCTGGTTGTGACGGTTTTCATGGTGTAAGCCGTCAATCCATCCCAAAGTCCGTATTGAGGGAGTATGAAAAGGTCTATCCGTTTGGATGGCTGGGCGTTTTGTCAAAAACGCCACCTGTATCCTCTGAGCTGATTTATAATCATAATGATCGTGGTTTTGCGCTTTGTTCGATGCGCAATGCAAATCTCAGCCGTTATTACATCCAGTGCAGCATGAACGAGAGGGTGGAAAACTGGTCCGATGAACAATTCTGGGAGGAGTTGAAAAAACGCCTTCCTGAACAGGCTGCACAGGAGATAGTCACGGGCCCTTCTATTGAAAAAAGTATCGCCCCGCTTCGCTCTTTCGTGGCTGAACCGTTAAGCTATGGAAGGCTTTTCCTTGCGGGAGACGCGGGTCATATCGTGCCGCCTACCGGCGCTAAAGGTCTCAATCTTGCTGCTTCCGATATCTATTATTTATCCGAAGCCCTCATAGATCACTATAAAAAGAAAAGCGATCAGGGCCTTAAAGACTATTCAGAGAAAGCGCTGAAACGGATCTGGAAGGCTATGCGTTTTTCCTGGTGGATGACAACATTACTTCATAAATTTCCGCAAAATTCAGAATTTGACAATCGGATGCAGGAAACAGAGCTGGACTATCTGTTCTCTTCAGAGGCTGCTCAAAAGGCGCTGGCGGAAAATTACGTCGGCTTGCCCTACTAGGCCAGGGACCTTACAACTCTACCGGAATGGCACCTACGAGAATCCGATCGACGGTACCGTTTCTGTTTTGCATCGGCAGGATGAGGCGGCACCAGCGTGTGAGATGAAATTCCATTTCGGTTACTGCGTCATGTTCGGAATAAACGGCAATGCGGTTGGCGAGAATTATGGGATATTGTGCAAGAGAGAGTTTGCCAGGGGCATCGCCAAAATCAGAAAGCCATTTCCCGGTCATTTCCTGGCCAAAGCGCTCTGCAACGGATGAGCCATAGACACGATATCTGAAGTCGCTTGCTTCCTGATTGGGCTCTAAAAGCAAGACAAAACCAATTGCCCGGTTGAACTCCATGGGATCGATCTGGTCATAAACAGCAATATCACTATCTCCTCTTAAATCCTGCCAGTAATTCCAGAGGATTTTATGAGGAGATAACAGGAAGTCGCCATCGGAAATTGTCTTCGGATTTAAGGTACAGTAATTCAGGTTCTTGACTGTATATTTCTCCGGATCCGGAAGGCGCGTGCGCAGCGGATCATGCTCCATTTGCTGTCCTTGAAAATTTTCAAAAGAACTGAACGGGGTCATGGGTCTGTCTGCCTATATCCTAAAGAGGCGCGCACCATACACGGAAAATGCGAAATACTCAAAGTTTTCCGGTATTTTTAAGAAAAATCTTTTGTAAGAAAGAGGGAAAAGAACACGGCCTCTTTCCCCAACGTCAATTCTCGCTATTTTTTAATGGCTTATTGAGGTTCCATTGGGTAAACCCTAAGAGACAGTATCACTGGTCAAGGAAACGGCTTTATGACATCAGATCTTTCCAAAAAGGCAATGGACTATCATCGTTTTCCAAGAGCTGGAAAACTGACAATTTCACCGACCAAGCCCATGGAAACGCAGACAGATCTTGCGCTCGCCTATTCACCAGGTGTCGCCCATCCCTGCACAGAAATCAGCAAAAATCCCAATGTTGCAGCGGAAGTGACCGCGCGTGGCAATCTGGTTGGGGTCGTCTCTAATGGTACGGCGGTTTTGGGGTTGGGAGCGATTGGCCCTCTCGCATCCAAACCGGTTATGGAAGGAAAGGCTGTCCTTTTCAAGAAATTCGCAGGCGTGGATGTTTTTGATATCGAGCTGGATGAAACAGATCCAGAGAAGCTGGTTGATATCATTGCGGCCATGGAGCCGACTTTTGGCGGTATTAATCTTGAAGATATCAAGGCACCTGAATGTTTTATCGTCGAAAAACTGTGCCGTGAGAGGATGAACATTCCTGTATTCCATGATGATCAGCACGGGACTGCTATTTGTGTGGCTGCTGCTGTGTATAACGCGCTTCGAATTGTGGAAAAAGATATCAAGTCGGTAAAGCTGGCTGCATGCGGTGCAGGCGCGGCTGCACTTGCCTGTCTTAAACTGCTGGTCAGTCTGGGGCTGCCGAAAGAGAATATCGTCGTCAGTGATATTCATGGCGTTGTATTTGAAGGCCGAAAAGAGGAGATGGATCCCTACAAGGCTGATTTTGCAGCGAAAACGGACAAGCGAAAACTTGCAGAGGCCGTTGACGGGGCTGATATCTTTTTAGGATGTTCCGGTCCCGGCGCCTTATCGAAAGATATGGTTGCGACCATGGCGGACAAGCCGATTATTATGGCGCTTGCCAATCCCACCCCGGAGATCCTTCCGGAAGAGGTTAAGGAAATTCGGCCGGATGCTATTATTGCAACGGGTCGTTCTGACTATCCAAATCAGGTGAATAATGTTCTCTGTTTTCCTTATCTTTTCCGCGGTGCGCTGGATGTCGGAGCTACCGAGATCAACGAGGCAATGAAAATTGCGGCGGTAAAAGCCATTGCAGATCTCGCAATGGCAGAACAGTCCGATATTGTCTCCAAGGCTTACGGCGGTGCTCAGCTTAGCTTTGGCCCGGAATATCTGATCCCGACACCATTTGATCCAAGGCTTTATGTCGAAGTCTCCTACGCTGTTGCCAAAGCCGCTATGGAAAGCGGTGTTGCCAGCCGTCCTTTCGAGAATATCCAGAGTTACCACGACCATTTATCAAACTTCATCTATCGCACCCGCTTTGTTATGAAGCCTGTCTTCGACAAAGCACGCAAAGAAGCCATGCGTGTCGCTTATGCAGAAGGGGAAGAGGAACGTGTTCTGTCGGCTGTACAGACTGTTGTGGATGAGAAGCTCGCAGATCCGATACTGATCGGCCGGAGAAAAGTAATCGAATACCGTATTGAAAAAATGGGTCTTCGATTGGAGATTGGAAAAGATTTTCAGCTTGTCGATCCTGAAAATGATCCCCGTTACCGTGAATACTGGACCAATTATCATGCGATCAGGGAGCGCGAGGGGGTGGATCCAGATACCGCTCGTGCTCATATCCGGACAAATACCACAATTATCGGCGCTATGATGGTGCATCTGGGTCATGCCGATGCTCTTATTTGCGGGACGTATGGCAAATATTCGAAGCATTATAAGCGGGTAAGCGGCATCATTCCTCTTCGTGAAGGGGTCCGCCATGCTTCAGCCCTTCATCTCCTGATTATGGACGGGCGGCCACTTTTCTTTTCAGATACGCAAGTACGGGAAACTCATACCTCGGAAGAACTGGCTGAAATGACCATTCTTGCCGCGGACGAGGTCAGACGTTTCGGTATTGAGCCCAAGGCGGCGCTTGTTTCCTACTCAAATTTTGGATCAACAGAAATGCCTTCCGCCAAGAAAGCCCAGGAAGCCCTGCAATTAATCAAGCAGATCGATCCGGATCTTGAAATTGAAGGGGAGATGAAAGCGGATTCCGCGCTGGTACCAGATATTCGCAAAACAACCTTCCCGAATTCCAAGCTGGAAGGGCCTGCCAATCTGTTGATTATGCCGGATCTGGATTCCGCGAATATCAGCTATAACATTGCGAAAAGCCTGGGAAATGGTATCGCCGTCGGCCCGATCCTCATCGGAATGTCACAATCTGTGCATATTACAGTACCGTCCGTGACTGTGCGGGGGCTGGTGAATATAACTGCTATTGCTGCTGTCGATGCACAGGATCACAAGTCCGGAAACATGATGACAGGACCTGTTGCCCGCCGGAAAATGTATGAGGGTGAGTATTAATGAACCAGGCGTTGCCGGAAGAGGAGCTGGATCCCCCCATCGATCGCGATGAAGAGGAGATGCCTTATGTCCTGAGCGAGGAGAATGTTCAGGAGATTAAGGAAGCCCTTGATACGGACAATGCCGAATATATTCGTGAAACAGTTGCCGAGCTTCATAGCGCTGACCTTGCGGATCTGATCGAGCAGTTAAAACCCAAGCATCGTATCCAATTGCTGGAGACCGCGGAGGATCTTTTCGATCCCGAGGTATACTCTGATCTTGACGAAGCTGTCCGAGATGAGCTTGTTGAGGAGATGGAGCCTGCGGAAATCGCAGAGCTGGTGACGGAACTTGAAGTGGATGATGCCCTTCATGTCCTTGAAGATCT
>JAKSCD010000039.1 GCA_022360775.1 Sneathiellales bacterium
ATCAAAGGTTTAAGTGAATTTAGCGGACCTGCCTTTCATACTGCCAAATGGCAACATGATGTGGCGCTGGAAGACAAGAATATTGTGATAATCGGCAGTGCGGCCAGTGCCATTCAGGTGGTTCCGCAAATTGCCAAGATTGCCAAAAAGGTAACAATCTTCCAGAGAACGGCCAATTATATCTCGCCGCGTATGGACCGGGCCTACACGGAGAAGGAAAAAGAGGCTTTTCGTAAATCCCCTTTGAAGCTAAAGCTTCTAAGGTGGCGTATTTACCTGCGTTTCGATCTTATCCTGACGCCTCTTTTGAAACGAAAATCCCTTTTGAGAAAATCCTTCACAAAAGGCATTCTCAAATTCATGCGAAGCCAGGTCGATGACCCGGTCTTGCAGGAAAAGCTTGTTCCGGATTTTGAGCTCGGCTGCAAACGCATTCTGATATCCGATGACTTTTATGAAAGCCTGAACCGGGAAAATGTTGATCTTGTTACGGACGGTATTGATCACGTTACAAAAGAAGGTGTGATTGATAGAACCGGCAAGACGCACGAAGCCGATATTCTTATCCTTGCGACAGGCTATGACCTTCAGGCACAAATGACTTCAATCGATCTGGTTGGCGAAAATGGCATTTCCCTGAACGAGCTTTGGAAAGAGGAACCTCAAGCCTATGAAGGGGGAATGGTTGCCGGTTTTCCGAACGCCTATTTTGTTACCGGCCCCAATACCGGTGTCGGATCAACTTCTGTTGTTTTCATGATTGAGGCACAGGTCGGGTTTATTGTGAAATGTCTGCAAAAAGCAGGGCGCAGATTACTGATGCAGCCAAAGCAGGAGGTTCAGGAAAACAGCAATATCCTGTTGCAAAAGGAGCTGCAAAACACAGTCTGGGCGACCGGTTGCAAGAGCTGGTATAAAGCTGAAAGCGGCAGGATCCATACGCTGTATCCGCATTCTGCCAGCCGGTTTAGACGCGATAAGAAAAAGCTGAAACTTGCGGATTTTCTGTTCCGTGAGAAAACAGCCGAACAACAATCACTTTAAAATCCAGGGGGAAAAGATGTCCGCTGCAATGCTCCTGAAACTTCCGTATTTCATCTACAAACGCTATCAACTGATGAATGGCAGTGATATTTACTGGAAGAAGAAAATTGGAAATTCTGCCTTGATCGTCGATGGGCGAACATTGAACCCGCGGGCACAGGCACTGATCGCACTGCAGGGAAAGTTCAGCCCTCCTGTTGAGCAATGGACAGTTCCCATGCTCCGCGGCGGATATAACAAATCTATGGAATTGTTTGATGGTCCAAAGCATCCTGTGAGTAAAATCGAGGATCTGACTATTGATCTTGAAGGGCGGGATCTGAAAGCGCGCCTTTATGATCCAGCCCCTGAAATGACAGATCGCCCGATGATGATGTATTTTCACGGCGGCGGATTTGTTATTGGCGGACTTGAAAGCCATGATCGCTTTTGCCGCAAGATTGCATTGCAAAGCGGATATCCGGTTCTTGCTGTTGATTATAGGCTCGGGCCGGAAAACCTGTTTCCGGCAGCGATGCTGGATGCGCTGGATAGCTGGGAATGGCTGATCCGCAATGTACAAAGATTTTCAGCCAATACGGATCAGCTGGTTGTTGGCGGGGATAGCGCCGGGGCGGCCCTGTCTCTTCTTGTGATGGGAGAAGCCGCGAAAGGCCGGTTTTCAGCAAAACCCGCCACTAATATCCTGATTTATCCGGCGATGATGGATGCGCCGGAGACGAAATCCCGCCAGATGCTCGGGGATAAGGATATTGTCCTCAACAAGGACTTGCTGGACTGGTTTATGGGGAATTTCCTGGATGACAGCCAGACAGGGTATAAGGATTTGCTATCGCCGCTCAAAAACTGTGAAAAAGGGCAGATTGGACCCACCTGGATCAGGACATGCGGATTTGATCCTTTGCGTGATGAAGGTGAAATGATTGCCCGCGATCTTGAAGGGTTAGGGGCGGATATTGATCTCAAGGAGTATTCGGATCTCTATCACGGCTTTATTGGCGTTTCGGCCATCTTGCCGGATGTAGACCGGATGATCGCGGATATGGTGGCCTTTATGAAAGCTAAACTCGCGCGGGGTAGAAACTCCAAAAAAGCAGCGTAACATAATAATAAATAAGGATAAGTTATGAGTTACTCAGGTAAGATTGCTGCCATAACAGGTGCAGGATCCGGTATTGGTCAGGCCTTGGCCTGCCGCCTCGCGTCAGAAGGATGTTCCGTCTCCATCTGCGATGTGAATGAAGAAGGATTAATAGAGACAGCGGACCGGATTGCAGAACATAATGTCGGATGTCTTGTCAGCACAGTAGATGTAACCGACCGGGAAGCCGTTGAAAACTGGGCGCAGAAGACAATCCAGGAACTGGGGGGCGCCGATTATGTCTTTAATAACG
>JAKSCD010000038.1 GCA_022360775.1 Sneathiellales bacterium
GCGACCGGATGCGATCTGCTTGATGGCCGAGTTGGCGTTATCACCATTGGCGCGCGGGGTAAAACGGCTAACATCCTCCCCGCCTTCACCGCTATCGGACTTACCACCAATGCGGTTCATGGCAATGGCAAGTGTCTCATGAGCCTCTTTGGAGAGAGCGCCCAGCGACATGGCACCGGTCACAAAGCGTTTGCGGATTTCAGTAATGCTTTCCACTTCATCGATCGGGATCGGGGCCCGGTCTGATTTGAAGTCCAGCAAATCGCGCAAGTTGACAGGCGCCATCTTGCTCATGCCGTCCACGTAGCGCTTATAGAGGGAATAGCTGTCTTTTTCGACGGCGGTCTGCAGGATATGGATCAGCTCGCCGTCAAAGGAATGAACCTCCCCTTTGGCGCGGTAGCGATAAAGACCACCCACAGGCAGTGCAATCACATCTTCCTGATAGGCTTTCTCATGCTGTTCCAGAACCTTGTGCTGGATGCCCGGAAGTCCGATACCGGAAATACGGGACGGCATACCCGGGAAGAACTCGGCCACCAGCGCGCGGGAAAGACCCACAGCTTCGAAGTTATACCCGCCGCGATAGGAGCTCAAGACCGAGATGCCCATCTTGGACATGGTTTTAAGAAGACCCTGGTCCACCGCCTGTTTGGCATTGGCCATGGCTGTTTTCAGATCCATCCCGTCCAGAAGGCCCCGCTCATGACGATCGGCAATGCTTTCCTGCAGCAGATAGGGGTTGATGGTTGTTGCACCCACACCGATCAGGACCGCAAAATACTGCACATCCAGGCATTCACCGGTGCGGATATTGACCGATGTAAATGTTCGCAATCCTTCATTGACCAGATGGGTATGCACGCCGCCTGCTGCCAGAATGCTCGGGATCGGGGCGCGGCTTGCAGAGGTTTCAAGATCACTCAGGATCAGATGGGCGCAGCCCTCGCGGACCGCATTTTCAGCCTCTTCCCGGATCCGGCGAATAGCCACCGAGAGCGCATCCGGACCGGATGTCGGATCAAAAGTGCAATCGATGATATGGCTGGTATCACCCATATAGTTCAGCATGGCTTCAAATTCGCCATTGGTCAGAACCGGGGATTCCAGGGAAATGATTTCTGCCTGGCTGGGATCCTCATCCAGAATATTGTTGAGGTTACCCAGACGGGTTTTCAGCGTCATGACAGAACGTTCCCGCAAACTGTCAATCGGCGGGTTGGTCACCTGGCTGAAGCGCTGACGGAAATAGTGATGCAGGCCGCGATAATGGTTGGACAGAACCGCAAGCGGGGTGTCATCCCCCATGGAGCCGATGGCTTCCTTGCCATCTTCCGCCATGGGATGAAGGATCAGTTCCAGATCTTCCATGCTCCAGCCGGCGCCCATCTGGCGCTGACGCAGTTCTTTACGGTCAAATTTGCGGGTCTCTTCCACATCTTTAAGAGAGTCTTCAAGATGGACCACATTCTCGATCCATTTGTCGAACGGACGGGCCGCCGCCATCTTGTCTTTCAGCTCGTCAGAGAAATAAAATTTCCCTTTCTTCAGATCGACACCGATCATTTCGCCAGGGCCCACGCGCCCTTTGCGGACCACTTTCATTTCATTGACAGGCACCATACCGGTCTCAGAACCGACAATCAGAAGATTGTCATTGGTCAGGGTATAGCGAAGCGGCCGCAATCCATTACGGTCAAGACCGGCAATCACCCAGCGACCATCGGTCGCGCAAACCGCGGCCGGACCATCCCAGGGTTCCATCACGGAGTTACAATAGGCGTAAAGCGCCTTGTGTTTTTCCGGCATGGACGGGGTGTTTGACCAGCTTTCCGGGATCAGCAGGGTTTTGGACATGGGCGCGCTTCGCCCGGCCCGTACCAGAACCTCGAAAACCGCATCCAGCGCCGCACTGTCGGAACTGCCCGCCTGAATGATCGGCTTCACATCATCGGAACAATCACCGAATGTGCTGTGCGCCATCCGGATTTCATGGCTTTTCATCCAGTTCACATTGCCGCGGATCGTGTTGATCTCGCCGTTATGAGCCAGCACGCGGAACGGCTGGGCCAGATGCCAGGTCGGGAAAGTATTTGTTGAATAGCGCTGGTGATAGATGGCGAAGTTGGAGACAAAACGCTCATCCAGCAGATCCGGATAGAAGCTGGAAAGCTGCTCCGCCAGGAACATGCCTTTATAGATGATGGAGCGGCAGGACAGCGTACAGATATAAAAGCCGCTGATATGAGCGTCCAGCACCGCTTTCTCGATCCGGCGGCGGATGATATAGAGCTCACGCTCAAATTCCACATCATCAAGACCGCGGTTATTGGCGATCATGATCTGCTCGATTTCAGGGCGGGTTGCGTTGGCTTTTTCACCGATAATGGACGCATCCACCGGCACCTGACGCCAGCCATAAATATAATAGCCGAATTTCAGAATTTCAGATTCCACAATCGTCCGGCAGGTTTCCTGGGCTTCGAAATCGGTGCGCGGCAGGAAGACCATGCCGACAGCCAGTTTTCCGTCCAGCGGCTCATGACCGGTGCGGGCGATATGCTCCTTAAAGAAATCCTGCGGGATCTGCACGTGAATACCGCAGCCATCGCCGGTTTTTCCATCGGCATCCACAGCACCCCGATGCCACACGGCTTTCAGCGCATCGATACCCGCTTCCACAACCGCACGGGTCGCGTGTCCATCCATGGCCGCAACCAGGCCAACACCGCAGTTATCATGCTCTTCCGCCGGGCTATACATACCATTTTCCGCAAGGAAACTGGCATTTTCGGTCCAGGATTTGACGA
>JAKSCD010000037.1 GCA_022360775.1 Sneathiellales bacterium
AACCTGACTGAAGCAATTCATAATAACATTCAGCAGGACGAGGTGTCGCGCGTTTGCGCTTTGGGAGGAGTACACGACATTATGTCGTATACGGTGCTTGTTGTTGAGGACGAGCCGAATATCGTTCTGTCGCTGCAATTTATTATGCGGCAGGCCGGTTTTACGGTTCGTATTGCGTCTGATGGTGAGCAGGCGATCCGGGCTATTGAAGACTATGTCCCGGATCTTGTTCTGCTCGACATTATGTTGCCAAAACAGGATGGTTTTTCGGTTTGCGAAATGATCCGGAACAATCCAGATTGCAGTGATGTCAAAATCATCATGCTTTCAGCGAAAAGCCGCGATGCTGACAGGGAAAAAGCCCTGGAACTGGGGGCCGATGAATTTGTCACAAAACCCTTCTCAACCAGAAATCTCGGTGAAACGGTTCGCAAGTTGATGAAGATTGAAGCCTGAAATATAGTACGGACGGGCAGATATGAAGCGTACCGGTCGGAAAAAAGAATGGTCTATCCTGGTATTTTGCGCCTTTCTTCTGGGCATTTTTCCACCTGTTTTACTGGTTTTCGACAAGCAGGTACTGACCCTCGGTTTGCCGACCAGCTTTCTTTATCTTTATGGACTCTGGGCGCTGATGATTGTCTTTATGGCCATTGGGGCAAAAAGGCGTAAAATTCCGCCAATTCCAGGCAAAAGATATAACTCCGGACCACAATCTCAGACGCTTAACAAAGATCAGGGGGCAGACGAGAATGTCTAGTGGTCTGGTTCTCATCGTTTCATTTCTGTATCTCGGCGCATTATTTGCCATCGCTCATTATGTGGATAGCCGGGCCGGATTGAAGCGGATCATGTCCCGTAATCCATATATCTATACACTTTCGATCGCTGTTTTCTGTACCTCATGGACTTTTTACGGGAGTGTGGGGCGGGCAGCGACAACGGGGCTCGACTTCCTGCCGATCTATATCGGGCCGACACTTGTCTTTGTGCTTTGGTCCTTTGTCTGGATCAAGATCATTCGAATTTGCAAACAGCATCGCATTACATCGATTGCCGACTTTATTGCCTCACGCTATGGCAAAAGTTCTGTGCTGGGCGGTCTCGTCACCATTATCGCTGTTGTCGGGACAACCCCTTATATTTCCTTGCAGCTGAAATCCATTGCTACCAGTTTCAGGATCCTTGTGACCTCCTCCAGCGGACAGATCCCGGCAGTGCCGGTGGAACCCATATTCTTTATTGATACAACCTTTGTTGTTGCCATCGCACTTGCGTTATTTGCGATCCTTTTCGGAACCCGGCATATTGATGCGAGCGAGCATCATGAGGGGCTGGTGGCGGCAATCGCCTTTGAGTCTGTGGTGAAACTCCTTGCTTTCCTTACTGTAGGTGTCTTTGTGACCTACGGGGTCTTTAACGGATTTACAGATATTTTTCAGCGTGCCTCGGTAGATCCGGCGCTTGCCAAGCTGTTTACCGTCAGCCAGGGGGAGGGGTATACGTTATGGATAACAATGACCCTGCTTTCCATGGCGGCAATCATCTGCCTTCCGCGGCAGTTCTATATTACTGCTGTTGAAAATCCGGACGAAAACTATTTGCGAAAAGCAACCTGGCTTTTTCCGGCTTATCTGCTGGTAATTAATATTTTCGTTCTGCCAATTGCATTGGGGGGACGGCTTGCTTTTGCCGGAACACCTGCTGATGCTGATATGTTCGTGCTGACCGTTCCCCTTTATTATGATCACGGGCTTATCTCGCTTTTCGCCTTTTTAGGGGGTCTTTCAGCCGCTACCTCAATGGTGATCGTGGCGGCTATTGCGCTCAGCACAATGGTCTGTAATGACCTGGTCATGCCACTTCTATTGCGCTGGCGTTGGCTCAATCTTGGAAAAAACAATGCTGATCTGACAGGTGTCCTTCTCGTTATTCGCAGAAGCAGTATTCTCATCATTCTGATGCTGGGTTATGGCTATTACAGATTTGCGAGTGAAAGCCACTCGCTGGTGACAATCGGTCTTGTCTCTTTTGCCGCTGCTGCCCAGTTTGCGCCTGCGATCATCGGGGGGATCTTCTGGAAAAATGGCACATTTAAAGGCGCATTGGCCGGTCTTCTATGTGGATTTCTGATCTGGCTCTATACGCTTCTTCTGCCCTCCTTTGCGCAATCCGGCTGGTTGCCGATCAGTTTTATTGAGGACGGTCCTTTTGGGATCTGGTGGCTAAAACCCTATGCGCTTTTCGGGCTTGATGGGTATGACCGTCTGACCCACGCTCTGTTCTGGAGCATGCTGTTTAATATTGGTGCTTTTTGGGTCATTTCCCTGCTCACTCAGCAAAAGGCGATTGAGCGTATCCAGGCCAAGCTCTTTGTCGATGTATTCCGCCACACGGAGGATACTCATGACAGTGGATACTGGACCGGGTCTGTAACGGTTGCTGATCTACAGCAACTCGTCGGTCGTTTTGTGGGTGCGAGGAAGGTGGCCGATGCTTTTGATGATTTCGCAAGAGAGCGGGGGGTTAACCTGAAGAAGGGGCATAATGTTGATGGCCCAATGCTGGAATTTGCCGAGCGACTGCTTGCAGGCTCTATCGGTTCGGCCACGGCGCGAGTGATGATCGGCTCCATTGTAAAAGGCGAGATCGTAGGGCTTGACCAGGTTTATCGTATTCTGGATGAAACCAGCCAGGTCATCGAATACAGCCATAGGCTAGAACAAAAATCCACAGAACTTGAAGAGGCAACAGAACAGCTTCGAATGGCGAATGAACGTCTGAAAGAACTGGATTCTCTGAAAGACGATTTTCTGTCCATGGTAAGTCATGAACTTCGAACACCTCTGACAAGCTTGCGTGCATTTGGCGAAATTCTTCAGGATAATCCTGGTGTTTCCATTGAAGAAAGAAAGCAGTTTCTTGACATTATCATTAATGAAAGTGAA
>JAKSCD010000036.1 GCA_022360775.1 Sneathiellales bacterium
CGGCTTCTTGATTGCGATCCACGCTTAAATTCGTCACCGCAAAGACCATGTTTTTGTCCTTGCTGTCCCACAGCATATCCAACTCTTCAAAGTCGAGGGCAACCTCTGGATACTGCTCCGCCAGGATCTCGGATAGATATGGCGTCAGGAAAGAGAGTGAGACAGGGCCGTTGCTGACCGCAGCGATCAGAATGCCGACCACTACAACCCCGAGGACAACCACACTTAATAAAGTGCGGATCAGTATTTTTGCCGCGTGTTTGAACAAAACGTGCTATTCACTCATTAATCGTGCTTGACCATCGTCAAGGCAACAGAACCATTCATTGCTACACTATGACCAAATTCTGGATCAATAGATATGCCTGAGCCAAAAACTTTTTCATTTTTATCGGAAATTCAAAGCCTGCCACAGCCTTCCAACGAGGATTTTCTGCGCGTGGGATTAGAAAATTGGAACGATCTTCCAGCCGATAAGTTTAATCTGCCGAATTTAAGGGCGGAATTGGGCAATTCTATGAATGGTCCGGAACTTCTGGCCGCCTTGTTTGGAAATAGTCCCTACCTCACCCATTGCGTGACGTCTGATCCAGAATTTTTTGAATATCTGCTGACCGACGGTAGCGAAGCCGCACTTGTGCGCCTGACCGAAGATATGACGCGCGATGCCGCCCCGAGCAACGGCATGAACGAGGTGATGAAGGCCCTTCGCACGGCGAAAAAACGGGTCGCACTCCTGACCGCCTGCTGCGACATTGGTCAGGCTTGGCCGCTTTTAAAAATCACAAAGACCCTGTCGGAGTTTGCCGGGGCGGCGGTTGATGCCTGCCTCGCCCATTTGTTGCTCGCCGCTTATGACAAGGGTGACCTGGTCCTCCCCCATCCGGAAGATCCCACGTACAATTGCGGTGTGATCGTTCTTGGCATGGGGAAAATGGGCGCGTTTGAGCTCAATTATTCCAGTGATATCGACCTGATTATTCTGTTTGACCGGGAAAAGGTTACTTATACCGGGCGCAAAGACATGGATGAATTTTTCATCCGCGCCACCCGCAATCTTGTCAAAATGATGCAGGATCGCACCGCCGATGGGTATGTGTTCAGGACCGATCTGCGCCTGCGTCCAGATCCGGGGGCCACGCCGATTGCCCTGCCCCTTGGCGCCGCGCATACCTATTACGAAAGTCAGGGTCAAAACTGGGAACGCGCCGCCATGATCAAGGCGCGCCCCGTCGCCGGGGATCTGAAATGCGGTCAGGAATTTATCGAATTCCTGCGTCCGTTTGTGTGGCGCAAATTCCTTGATTTTGCGGCCATTGCCGATATTCAGGCCATTAAATCGCAAATTCACACCCACAAAGGGTTTTCCAAAATCACGCTGGATGGTCATAACATCAAAATTGGCCGCGGCGGCATTCGGGAAATCGAATTTTTCTGTCAGACCCAGCAGCTTATTGAAGGCGGGCGAAATCCCAAACTCCGCTCCTCTTCAACCCTTCTGACCCTGAAGGATCTTGAGGAAGCCGGCAAAACCACCGCGCAGGTGCGTCAGGACCTGACCGAAGCCTATTTCTTTCTCAGAACGCTGGAACATCGCCTGCAGATGATCCATGACGAACAAACCCAGCTTCTGCCCCACGATGCGGACGACTTAAACCGACTGGGTATCTTTATGGGATATGACGATGCGGATGCCTTCAGGAGGCGCCTGCAATCGACCCTGGAAACCGTTCAGGCCCACTATGATGACCTATTCCGCTTTGAAGAGCAGGATGAACAACCGAGCCGGCGCCTGGTTTTCACCGGCTCCGACGACGATCCGGAAACCCTCACTTCCCTGCAAAATCTGGGATATGAGGATACTTCACGGATTTCTCAAATCATCCGGGAATGGCATCATGGCCGCTATCGGGCAACCCGGACGGTTAGGGCTCAGCAGTTGCTGACCAAACTGATGCCAACCCTGCTGGAAGATCTGGCCCATACGACAAGCCCCGATGCCGCCTTCATGCGCTTTGACGAGTTTCTCAAAAAACTGCCGGCCGGTGTCCAGCTCTTTTCCCTGTTTACGGCTCATCCCAGCCTTCTCAAACTCGTGGCAAAGATCATGGGAATGGCCCCGGAACTTGCAGATCGTCTTTCCAGAAACCCCATGTTGCTGGATGGTGTTCTTTCCTCGGATTTCATGTCCCCCTTACCGGAGACGGACGTCCTGGCAACAGATCTGGAACTCATGCTGTCAACAGCACGGGATTTTCAGGATGTCCTTGATATATCAAGGAGATGGCTGAATGACTTGAAGTTCCGGGTTGGTGTCCAGATCCTTCATCACAAAGATCATGACAGTGGAAAAGGTGCAACAGTGGCTGCCGGCGCGCCTCTAACCCGTCTGGCTGAAGTCATCCTGGGTGCCCTGCTGCCTCGTGTCACGGCCGAATTGGAAATGAAGCACGGTTCCATTCCAGGGGGCAGCTTTGCCATTATTGCTGCCGGTAAATTTGGCAGCAGTGAAATGACACCCAGATCCGATGCGGATCTCATCTTTGTTTATGACATTCCGGAAGAAAATCTGATGACGGATGGCGACAAGCCTATTCCGGCCGGGTTATTTTACACGCGACTGTCGCAACGCATGATCAACAGCCTGAGCGCCCTAACCGGTGAAGGGCAATTATATGAAGTAGATATGCGCCTCCGCCCACATGGAAAATCCGGCCCCCTGGCCCTCAGTCTGGAAGGTTTTAAACGCTATTATTCGGAAGAAGCGTGGACGTGGGAGCATCTTGCCCTGACCCGCGCACGGGCTGTGGCCGGCGATCTTGATTGCATGGAGAAAGCGGATGATGCGCTCATTTCCATCCTCACCTCCGAACGGGACAGAACCGTCGTCGCCAGGGATGTCACTGATATGCAGGCCCGGCTGCATAAAGAACATGCCGGCAAACCGGTCTGGGCCCTTAAAAACCATCCGGGCGGCTTGATGGATCTGGAATTTATCTGCCAGTTCCTGAAGCTGATACATGGCCACAATCATCCTGAAATCCTCGAACCGAACCTTCAGGAAAGCCTGGATCAAATGGGAAAGGCTGAGCTTCTGCCGATTGGTACCGTCGAAAGACTGAAGGAAGCCATGACCCTTTACCTCAACCTGCAGGGCCTCATTCGCCTTTCGCTGAAAGACAGGATTGTGAGCGACGATATCCCCCTCGCCCTTAAGGAAGCTCTCGCCATTGCCGGACATCAACCCGACTTCGCGTCACTGGCGGCAAAAATAGAAGAAACCGAAAGCTACATCACAGC
>JAKSCD010000304.1 GCA_022360775.1 Sneathiellales bacterium
GAATGGTCCATGAGCCTCGAGCAAGCCATCGAAGCAGAAGCCCAGGCTCAGGCGATCTGTATGCAGACACAGGATTTCCACCGGGCCTATCATGCCTTTGTTGCCAAGGAAAAACCTGTTTTTGAAGGAAACTGATCATGGCAGACAAGAGTTTTCTGAACTGGCCTTTTTTTGAAGATCACCATCGCAAGCTGGCAGAGGATCTGGAAAGCTGGTGCGACAAAAACCTTCCCGTTGATCACAGCAATATTGATGCAGCCTGTCGGGAGCTTGTGGCAAAGCTTGGTGAAGCCGGGTTTCTGACCTATTCCGCAATTGATCCGGACAAACCTGAAGCGCTTGATGTGCGTTCCTTATGCCTGATCCGGGAAACACTTGCACGCCATGACGGTCTTGCGGATTTCGCCTTTGCCATGCAGGGGCTTGGCACCGGCACGATCAGTCTTTTCGGATCTGAAGAAGAGCAACAATGGCTGCATAGTACTCGAGCTGGCAAGGCGATCTCCGCTTTTGCCCTTTCCGAACCCCGCTCCGGCTCTGATGTGGCCAATATGGATATGACAGCGGTTCGGGACGGGGAACATTTTATTCTGAACGGCGAAAAAACCTGGATCTCCAACGGAGGCATTGCGGATCTTTATTGTGTCTTCGCCCGCACGGGTGAAGCACCGGGTGCCCGGGGAATTTCCGCATTTGTGGTTCCTGCAGAAACACCTGGCCTTTCCATCAAGGAACGGCTTCATGTGATCGCCCCGCATCCACTTGCCACCTTGTCCTTCAAGGATGTGCGCATACCGGCCACAGGCCTGATCGGCGAAGCGGGTCAGGGTTTCAAGCTTTCCATGGCGGTCCTGGATGTATTCAGATCCACTGTCGGGGCTGCAGCCCTTGGATTTGCCCGCCGTGCGCTGGAGGAAACCGTGAGCCGGGTCCAGAACCGGGAACTTTTCGGGGCCCCGCTTTTTGATTTGCAGATGGTACAGGGACATGTAGCGGAAATGGCTCTGGATGTGGATGCTGCTGCCCTTCTGGTTTACCGGGCTGCCTGGACCAAGGATAAGGGAGCAGATCGCGTTACCCGTGAAGCGGCAATGGCGAAACTTTATTCAACAGATCGGGCGCAAAGCGTCATCGACAAGGCGGTTCAGTTGCATGGTGGTGACGGGGTTCGTTCAGGAACTGTTGTGGAAGGGCTGTATCGGGAGATACGGGCGCTTCGCATTTATGAAGGGGCATCGGATGTCCAGAAGGTGGTCATAGCAAGACAGGTTATGAACGCCAGTTAAGTAGAAAGCCGGCGCGGGATGGACGCCAAGGGAGGAAACATGCTGGGATCAAGTGCACATATCGACACTTTCGCCCGCGATAATCTGCCACCACAGGATCAGTGGCCTGAAATCAATCACGGGATGCTTAATTATCCTGAGCATTTGAATGTGGGCGTCGAACTGACTGACCGAATGGTGGAGCGCGGCTTTGGTGATCATACAGCGCTGATCGGGAACGGTCGGCGGCGTACCTATAAGGAATTGTCAGACTGGACCAATCGCCTGGCCCATGCGCTGGTGGAAGATTATGGGGTTAAACCTGGAAACAGGGTTCTGATCCGCTCCGCCAACAATCCGGCCATGGTCGCCTGCTGGCTGGCGGCC
>JAKSCD010000035.1 GCA_022360775.1 Sneathiellales bacterium
GACAGGCTGGAGCCGCTCACCGCGCCAAAAAGGGTACAGACGGCAATATTCGTATGCAACAATCCGCCGGGTATCGGGCGGAAAACAGGGGAAAAGGCTGAATAGGCCCGCTCGCTGATGCCACTTCGGAGCAGGATTTCCCCGAGCAGGATAAACATCGGGACAGCGCTGAGGGTAAATGAGGTAAAAACGCTCCAGATGGCGTCGATCGCGATGGCTGTCGCCCCGTTTGAAAAGACATACAGGATGACCAGACCGGTCAGGCCAAGGGCCACCCCGAGAGCCACCCCGGAGCTGGCGGTTGTTATCAAGACCCCGATTAACGTCGTCCAGAACATCAATGAATTCCTTTGAATGCGGGAGGTGTTTTAGTTTTCAAGTTCTGAATTATCGTCAATACGATCGATTATCCCTGCCAGCCGGGCAAGATAAATCAGACCCGTCAACAGAAGTGAAAGTGGAAGGACCGCCATCCATGGATAGAGCAAAATCCGGGTTGTTTCTGTTTTCAGGTTGAGCCGGTACGCAAATTCCCACCATGGAAAAGCATCTGTCAGCAACCATGCGAAAAACGCGACACCGATGACAAGGGCGCAAATCTGCAGGAATTTATGCCCGGCCTCACCGAGCAGGTCTGACAAGAGGGAGACACGAACATGCCGCGCTTTCAAGGTAACGATCGGCAATCCCAAAAACAGGGTTGCACTCAGAAGAAGGCCGACGCTTTCCTCTGTAATATGCAACGGGGTATTGGCAAATTTACGCATGATGACACTGGTCACGATCAGGCCGACAATGGCGACCATTCCGGTAACCGCCAGCGCCGCCATGGCAAGGGCCATTTTCTCAAGCCCCTGCTGCATGGCCTTTCGTAAAAAAGACGGCATTGTCCTGTTTAGCGGCCCAGCGCCTTGAGAACACGGGCGCGATATTCAGGCGCGCGCCCTCCTGCTTCCTCGGCCAGAATTTTCCAGGAATCAGAGACGGCACCAATAAACAGGGTCCGGTCATCCTTTGGAAAATCCTCGAGCCACTTAACACCGGCTTTCACCATATTTCCCCGCGCTGCGATTTCCCGCTCATAGTCATCGTCATACTGATTTGTGCGGTCCCAGAGGGCGTTGGCGGCTGTAGTGATGGCTGCCTTTGTTTTATCGTCTGTTGCGTTCCATCTTTTATGAGAAACACCGAGGACATAGGGGCCGGACGCCATCGGGTACAGGAAGGAGGCATATTTCGCAACTTCCTGCAATGAAACGGTATGGGCATAGAGTGCAGGATAAAGGGCGCAATCGACAACGCCGGTTTTGAGCGCGATATACATTTCCTCTTGCGGGATAATCTGCGCCGAGACGCCAAGACGTGTAAAGGTCTCCACCTGGTCCCTTGCCCAGACTCTCAGTTTTTTGGTTTTCAAAGCTGCCAGGGTTCGGACAGGTTCATCCCGGCAAAATACCGAGACGGACAGCATTGGAATGGCGACATAACCAACGGCTGTGACATCCCATTTGGCAAATTCCTCTTCATAGATACTGCGCACAACAGGCAGAACTTTCTTGAGCTCTTCAACTGTTCCAACGGAACCCTGGACGAAAACCGAGCTTAAGGCAGGCGCATCCCGGCCAAGATAATTGGCCCAGATCAGGCTCATTTCAACAGAACCGTTAGGAAGAAATCTCAAGGCATCCGCATTTTTCAGGCCAAGAGAGCCGCCGCCAAACATTTTCAGCTTGAAAGCATCCCCGAGCCTGGCATTGACGTCTTCTGCAAATTTATTGAGCTCAGCCGATTCAGGGCGTGTTTCAGGCAACGGGTTGTTAAAACGCCATTCCTCGGCATTTGACGAGGTGCCAAATGCCAGAATGCCAGCCATGGCGACTGTCAGGGATTTCAGGAATGTTTTCATGTTTACTCCTCCTAGGTGGGTCATTTTGGTTATGTATGCCACTCTTTTTCAGGATATTTTTGTTTATAGTGGGCGAAAAAGAATACGAAAAAACGGGTGAATTTTGCTTCTTGATTTTTTCTTTATCCGTGACTCCAGGCTCTAAACCTGATTTTCATATCAATATCATTAATTTCCCGAACTTCTTATTGTGCAGGTTCAGTCTGCCTAAAAAACCAAAAAAAATCAAAGGAGTGTGTCAGCATTGTTCTTTACGGGATGTTTGTGGTTGAACTTAGGGGCCTGCATCTGCAATTCTCGCGATGAAAATACGACAGGATCTCCCAGGGGGCTGCGTTATCTGTCGGTATCCGGAAAGCATGGTGTGAAAACAGTCCTCAGATTTCTGGATCATGTTCATGCAAGGAACAGAAAACAAACAGGAGGCATCTATGTCATGGATTGAAACAGTAGAGTATGAAGAGGCAAAAGGCCGGTTAAAAACTCTTTATGACCGGGTCAAGGGGCCGGAGAATAACGTGGATAATATCATGATGATGCATTCCCTGCGCCCCCATACCATGGAAGGACATATGGCGATTTACAAATATGTGCTTCACCATGCCAATAACACGATCCCCAAATGGTTTCTGGAAACACTGGGTGTTTGGGTAAGCTCGCTAAATAAATGTGCTTATTGTGTGGATCATCATTATGCGGGCCTTTGCCGCCTGCTTGCAGATGACGAAAAGGCCAAGGGGATCAGGGCCGCGATAGAGGGGCGGGAAATTGATAAAGCCCCTTTGACGGTGGCGGAAAAAGAAGCCTTGCGTTATGCAGAGCGTCTTACGAAAGATCCGGCGTCCCTAGAGGAAGAGAATATCATCCGGCTTCGCAATGCCGGTTATTCAGATGGTGAAATTCTGGAGATCAACCAGGTTTCTGCCTATTTTGCTTATGCCAATCGCACAGTTCTGGGGCTTGGATGTAGTACCAAAGGCGATATTCTGGGGCTATCCCCCAATAACTCTGCGGATCCGAACGACTGGAACCATAGTTAGGAGAGTGCAGGTGACCGATAATCTTGGCGCGATCCGGATTTTTACAGAAATTGTCAAGCAGGGCAGCTTTTCCGAAGCCGCCAGAAGCCTGCATCTTGCACCGTCCTCTGTCACGCGCCAGATCAACGCTCTGGAAGAGGAGCTTAAAGTGCGCCTTCTGAACCGGACAACCCGTCAGGTCAGCCTGACCGAGGCCGGAAAGCTCTATTTTTCAAGGGCGCAGAAAGTTGTTGCCGAAATTGATGACATGACGCGAGCCATTACTGATCTGGATGCCGAGCCCCGCGGCATCCTGCGGGTCACTGCGCCGTCGATGATGGGGCGCGGCTATATCACGCCCCGGCTGGAACGGTTCTTTGACCAATATCCGGAAATTTCTCTGGAGCTTACTTTAAGTGATCAGATTATTGATATGGTTCACGAAGGCTTTGATGCGGCTATACGGGTGGCTGAAAAGCTCCCTGATTCTACATTCAAGGTTCGAAAACTCCATCATGTTACCCGTGTGATCTGCGCAAGTCCGGACTATCTGGCAAAAAACGGGACGCCGCAGGTGCCGGAGGATCTCAAGGATCATCAATGTCTTGCGATGAATTTCAATTCCGCGACCGAGCTTTGGCGGTCTGTGGCCAACAGCTGGCATTTCAACACATCTGCGGGAGAGCTGGACATTCCGGTATCCGGGCGATTTCGAACCAATAGCGGGGAGACGATCCTGGAAGCCGCCTTGCAGGGGCTGGGCCTGGTGGTTCTGCCGCTCTGGCATGTGTTTGAGCACTTGAATTCCGGTAAACTGGTCAAGCTTTTCGACAGCGATGATATTCGCTTTAACGCCCTGGAATATAGCGTTTTTTTCCTTTACCCTTCCAGCCGGTATCTCTCTCCGAAAGTGCGTGCTTTTTCCGATTTCATGGCGGATTGCTTCCGGCAGGATTTCGAGAGCTGATTTTTATTGCTTTTTTTGCAATAGTGTTTGCAAAAATTGCCTATTAATTTCTGAATTAGCAATTGTTATCTCTATGTCATCCCAAGCAACGGAGGATGACTTATGAGCACAAATATTTATCAGAGGCGACCCGTTACTCCCTTTTTCCCGGAAAGAAAGCTTTTCGGCTGGGAGGTCAAGCGGGAGGAAAAAGATCATAAGAGGGGCGAGAAAAGAACCTTCCTGAAAACACTTGCCTGCAAGCTTAACAAAGAAGCAGAGGTTAGGCAGGTCGGATAGAGATCCTGGTTGATATCACACTGTCAACCGCAATGCAGGCTCGTCACGGTGTTCCAAGCAGCAGCGAACCTGCAAAGCCGATCAGGAGGAAGATACGGAACCGGGATTAAAGGTTCCGTATCTTTAGCCCTGATCAGAATTTATAGCCAATACCGATCCCGATAATCCACGGATCAATATTCACATCACGGGCATTGATTGCACCGTTATTCACTTTCACGTCCGTTTCCAGAAACAGTTTCTTGACATCGAGGTTAAGGCTCCAGCGATCATCAATCTGGTAATCGATACCTGCCTGCAGGGCAAAACCGAAGCCATCCTCATATTCGACAGATGTTACAGCCGGGTCATTTCCCTTATCTTCGTTCAGGAAGAAAGTGTAATTCACGCCTGCACCGATATAGGGGCTGAATTTTGATTTTGGCATAAAATGATACTGAACGCTTAAAGTCGGCGGCAGAAGCCAGACATCCCCCAGATCCACTTCCCGTCCGAGCGTTGTATTTGAAACGCTCACATCATGTGGCGTTGTCGCCAAAATCAGCTCAGCGGCGATATTATCGGTGAAAAAGTAGGTGAAATCGATTTCCGGAACATAGGAGTTGTCAATATCCGCGCTACCGCCAATGGCATCTGTTGTCCCGCCCTCAACAGGGAGAACCGCAAGGCCACGGGCCCGAACAAGAAGGTCACCGGCTTCCTTGGAGGCCGCTGTTGAAGACCCGCCGGCAACAGCAAGGGCAGATATAAGTGCAAGGGAAACACAGGTTAGCTTTTTCATGTCTGA
>JAKSCD010000034.1 GCA_022360775.1 Sneathiellales bacterium
ACAGTATCATTTTCATTGACAACAGGGACTGCGCCCAAAGACAGCAGCGTCGATAAAGTACTGCGGGCATTCAGATACCGCCTGCGTTCTTCAGTGTCGCTCAACGTAAGAAGGATCTGCGCAACTTTCAGGTTATGAATGCCAAGAAATTCCTGATAGGCATGGGCGAGTTGAATCTGACCGGCTGCCGCAGCCGCCTGGCTTTCCTCGAGCTTCAACGTTCCGGGTTTCAAATTCAGGACCTGACGACCCATGGCGATAGAACCCGAGGAAACGATCAGAACTTCCTGACCGCGTTCTCGCATTTTGGATATATCTTCAGCAAGGGCAGAAAGCCAGGATGTGCGCAAGTTCCCTGTCGCACTGTCCACAAGAAGGGCAGAGCCGATTTTAACAACAACGCGCTTGGCGTTTAAAAAGCGATCGCTTAAGGCTGCCATTTCTTTTCTTCTTCGCCGGCTTCTATGCGTTCAGCCTCTTCTATATGTTCCTGTTCTTCCTGCTTGTCTGCGTTGATGATGTCCATCAGGGCAAACAGCACCTCATCTACTTTATCGCCAGTGACCGCAGAGATGGTCATCACCTTCTTTCCAGAAAGTTTCTCCAGTAATGCAGTTTTTTCCTCGATCTCTTCATCAAGAAGAGAATCGATCTTGTTCAGGACGAGAACTTCCTCCTTTTTCGCCAGATCCTCTGCATAGGCTTCCAGCTCCCCGCGAATGGTTTTATAGGAAGTTTCAATATCCTCTTCAGTGCCGTCAATCAGATGCAGCAACACCCGGCATCGCTCCACGTGACCGAGGAACCGGTGTCCGAGGCCAATTCCATCTGAAGCGCCTTCAATTAGGCCCGGAATATCTGCAAGAACAAATTCCTGGTTTCCGGCCCGAACCACGCCAAGCTGGGGCACTAATGTTGTGAAAGGATAGTCGGCAATTTTGGGTTTTGCCCGGCTGGTAGCACTTAGAAAAGTCGATTTACCCGCATTGGGCAGGCCCACGAGGCCCGCATCGGCGATCAGCTTCAGGCGCAGCCAAATCCAGCGATCCTCGCCTGGCCAGCCGGGTTCAAACTTGCGCGGGGCCCGGTTTGTTGCAGTTTTAAAAGCCGCATTACCGCGGCCGCCATCACCGCCTTTGCAAAGCACCAGTTCCTGGCCGATTTCTGTCATGTCGACAATCAGGGTTTCGTTATCTTCTTCCAGCACTTGCGTGCCAACCGGGACCTTCAAGATTACATCGGGAGCTGCCGCACCTGTGCGGTCACGGCCCATACCATGTCCGCCATTTTTCGCCTTGAAATGCTGCTGGTAGCGATAGTCAATCAGCGTGTTGAGCCCGTCAACGCAACGAACAATAACAGAACCTCCCCGGCCACCGTCACCGCCGTTCGGGCCACCAAATTCGATATATTTCTCGCGCCGGAAGGAGAGGGAGCCAGGTCCGCCATTCCCGGATTTCAGATAGATTTTTGCCTGATCAAGAAATTTCATGATGTTTACCGATTAACCGGCCCTATTGTTAAAAAGTGCGCAAACGAAAAAAGGGGAATGGCTGGACCATTCCCCTTCTTCAAATCTCTAACCGTTGTCGGTGGCGTTATGCCTGACCTTCTACGGATACATAGATCTTTCCGCCACTTTTC
Organism: Sneathiellales bacterium; assembly: GCA_022360775.1. Taxonomy (GTDB): domain Bacteria; phylum Pseudomonadota; class Alphaproteobacteria; order Sneathiellales; family Sneathiellaceae; genus Sneathiella. The sequence goes on from JAKSCD010000034.1 coordinate 1,645, forward strand.
TTTTTAAAGGTAACTTTACCTTCAGTAACGGCGAAGATGGTGTGATCCTTGCCCATGCCAACATTCTCACCCGGGTACCATTTTGTACCGCGCTGGCGAAGAATGATGTTGCCCGGGATAACGGCTTCACCACCATATTTTTTGATACCAAGGCGGCGACCAGCTGAGTCGCGACCGTTACGGGATGAACCACCAGCTTTCTTATGTGCCATCTAGCTTACTCCTCGGTTTTCTTTGTCGCTGCCTTTTTAGGGGCTGCTTTTTTGGCTGCTGCTTTTTTAGGAGCCGCTTTCTTGGCACCTTTAGCAGAAATATCTGTAATGCGCAGAACAGAGATGTCCTGGCGATGACCGGCTTTCCGGCGATAGTTGTGACGACGTTTCTTTTTGAAAACGACGATTTTGTCAGCGCGGCCCTGTTCCAGCAAAGTAGCGGAAACTGTCGCACCTTCAACAGTTGGTGCACCAACTGTCAGCGCGCCATCGTCACCCGCAACGGCGAGAACCTGGTCCAGCTGAACGGTATCGCCAGCTTCACCAGCCAGGCGTTCTACCTTGATAACATCGTCTTTGGCGACTTTATATTGCTTGCCGCCTGTTTTGATCACTGCAAACATGGCTGATCCGTTTCGAACATAATGAACGGTCGCCGGGACGTATTTCCCTGCGCACCTCGATTGAACGCCGCAATATATCTATGGTCTTTTGTAAGTCAACATGATTCAATGAACAGAATGAAGTTTTTATTTCAAAAACCGGAATCAGGGCGAATTTGCCCAAAATAACAGACTTTTCTTCCCAGGTCTGCCAGATCGTCAGGACTGATTGTATAAATGCTTCAGAAACAGGGCTTTCAAGATGCGCTTGAAGAGCGGATTGCGGGAATCATATTGAAGAGACTTTGTTTCCTTGCTAGGAAGAGGGTGTGGCACAACGATTGTCACCGGACGCGCATAATAAACAATAACAAACGCGGCAGACCAGGCATCCCGACAATGCAAGGACTGCAGGAGAAAACAAGATGACAAACACTTCCTCAAAACAGGACAGGTACGATCCGTTTCAACACACCCTGGTGGAAACCAAAGGATTTGAAGAGCTGAAAATCGGGGACAAATTTCCGATTCCCTCCCGCACCATTGGGGATGCGAATTTCGCAGCTTTTCAGCTCGCCTCCGGCGATAATCACCCCATTCATTATGATGAGGAATATTGTAAGGAGCTGGGATATGACGGTCTTCTGGCCCATGGTTTCCAGGTTCTGATCCAGACTTGTCCGGGTGCAGGGCTGTTCCCGCATGTTCTTGGTGATTGCATGATCGGGTTTATCGAACAATCAAGCAAGTTCCTGAAACCCCTCATTGCCGGTGATACAGTTTATCCGATGCTCGTCATTTCCAATTTGAAGAAGCAGTCCAAAACAGGCGTGGTCACCGTGAAATCCACCGTCCATAACCAGCGAAACGAGCTTCTTATGGAAGGGGAAATGAGTTTTCTTGTGAAATTGAAGAAAGACTGATCGGATGTCTCACTTTCTGTCTTATAGAGACCAGACCCGTCATTACTTTAATCGCGCGCATACTTCCCTACCGGAAGGGAAAATCTCGGGCGAGGCGGCCTGGGCCGGAAAAGACCTTCGCGAAACTACAGACTGGATCGAGATCTTTACTAAAGAGGATATCGCTGAAATAGAAGCGGCTATTCAACATGCGAAAGAGAAATCTGTTCCGACGGAGGAACTCACCCGAGAGGATTTCCCGCTTGCCAATCTTGTTGAGAAATTTGCGCGCTGGCGTAAGGAAATTAAATCCGGGCGTGGCTTTCAGGTGATACGCGGCCTTCCTGTAGGGCGCTGGAGCCAGGAAGATGCAGAGTTATTCTTCTGGTGTTTTGGTCTTCATTTGGGAAGGCCGGGAGCCCAGAATGCAAAGGGGGATCTTCTGGGGCATGTTACGGATACCGGTGCCGCGAAGGAAGACCCGCTTTCCAGGCTATATGCAACAGCCGCCAATATCGATTATCATTGTGATGGCGCGGATGTTGTCGGGCTTCTTTGTCTGAATAAAGCGAAATCCGGCGGTCAAAGCCGGATCGTCAGTTCTGTGACCGTTTTCAACGAACTTTATGAAAGACGTCCGGAGCTTGCAAAAAAACTGTTTGAAGCCCGTCCTCTTGATATACGGAATGAAGCCAAGGAAGGGGGACGCAAGTTCATTCAGGTCACGCCCTGCACCCACGCGGAGGGAGAACTTAAGACCTTCTATCATGCAGACTATTTCAGATCTGTAGTTCGGCATGAGGAAATCGGGGCTTTTGACGCTCAAGAACAGGAGCTCCTGGATCTGTATGAAGAGATTGCCGCAGATCCTGATCTGCTAATGGATATGGATCTGGAGCCCGGGGATATCCAGCTTCTGTCAAACCATACCAATCTACATGCCAGAACCGATTATGTGGATCATGAAGATCCTCAAAAGAAACGACATCTTCTCAGGCTTTGGCTATCTCTGGACTGATAAGTCAAATGCTGCGATTACAGCTGGTTTGTAATCGCAGCACTACTAGCTCCATTTCGGTCCGTCTTTTTTTATGGCAACTTCCCGGGGATCGCCAGCGATCACAACGGTGGGACCGCCCAGATCATTCCAGCGAAAAAGATTGAGATGCCAGCCTTCCGGGATATGGCGGGAACGATCAATAATCCCGTCAGCCAAGAGGCGTCTGGCAGCATCTGCATTTTTCCATGAAGGCGGTTCTCTTCCTTCTTGCAGCGCGTTGCGCCAGGACTGGTTGGAAAGTTCCCGGTCAATGCCAAGGGCCTTGCAGGCTTCCAGGTCCCGCTGATCAAAAATGTGGGCCAGACTGACTTTAAGCGGGAAGATGAGGCGGGGTTCATTATCTTCTCGCATATAGCCGGAGACGGCTATGCGGGACCACTCCTGAGATGGACTCATGTAAAGCGTCGCCTCTCCCGGGCGGTGATAACGGCCAGCGCTCTGTTTTGCCGGTGGATCGAGCAAGGAGCCTGCAAATTCCCGCCGGACCGCCCGAAAGAAAATCCCTTCCATGGGAGTTAAGGGAACATCGCCTTGACCCACGGGTTTAAGGCCGTACGCCGAAACTGGGACGACCTGTCTTGCGAAGCGGTGCTGCCAGTTCTGCAAATTCACAGAGAAGTTTTCGGGTGTCTCTTGGATCGATAATTTCCTCCACCATAAACCGTTCTGCCGTACGGAAAGGAGAACGGAACCGATCCAGCCTTTCTTCAATTTCCTGTAGTTTGGCTTCGGGGTCATCTGAAGCCTCTATTTCCGATTTATAAGCGGCCTCCAGGCCACCAGCGATGGGAAGAGAGCCCCAATCCCCTGAAGGCCAGGCATAGCGAAGGTTAAAGCGGGAAGCGTTCATATGAGCAGCACCGGCGACGCCATAGGCCTTTCTCAAAATAATACTGCACCAGGGCACGCTTGCCTGGAAAACTGCACTCATAGCCCGTACACCATGGCGGATTGTCGCCTGTTCCTCTGCTTCACGGCCCACCCGAAAGCCCGGAATATCAACGAGATGGACGACAGGTAGATGAAAGGTCTCGGCGAGGTCTACAAAACGAAGGACCTTGTCGGCTGCATCGGCTGTCCATGCGCCGGCGTAATGATAGGGATCGCTTGCCATGACCGCGACCGGCCAGCCATCCAGGCGCGCAAATCCTGTAATGACGGACCGTCCCCATTTCTTGCCCATTTCAAAAAAGCTGTCTTCATCCATCACTGACTTGATGATTTTGCGCATTTTATACACCTGGCGGGGATTACGCGGGATGGCCTTAATCAGCCAGTCATCTTTTCGATCCGGCGTATCTGTCGGCTCTGTCCTTTCGGGGAGCTGATTGACGGAAGGTGGAAGATAGGAAAGAAACTGTTTTGTACGCTCAAAAGCTTCCTGTTCTGAAGCGACCTCATCATCGACTGCGCCATTTCGGGTGTGAATTTCTGATCCACCCAGCTCGTTTTTATCAAGATCCTCCCCGATACGGGCAACAACCGGTGGTCCTGCAACAAACATCTGGGACGTTTCTTTTACCATCATGGAATAATGGGTGGCAGCAACCCGTGCAGCCCCGAGCCCGGCAGTGGAACCGAGCGCAAGCCCGACAACAGGGACCTTGGAAAGATTATCGACAACAACCTCCCACCCCCGGACAGCCGGGATATAGGTGCGGCCCTCGGTCTCGATGGTTTTGACCGAGCCCCCGCCGCCTGTCCCGTCAACCAGACGCACCAGAGGCAGCTCCAGTTCATTGGCCATCATTTCCACATGGGTGAGTTTTTCCCGAATGCCTGCATCATTGGCCCCGCCGCGAACGGTAAAGTCGTCCCCAGCGACCACCACAGTCCTGCCGCCAAGTTTCCCGCGGCCGGTAATCAGGTTCGCAGGCTGCATCTCTGTGATATTGCCCTTTTCATCGTAGGATACCTTGCCGGTAACTGATCCGACCTCGTGGAAACTGCCCTCATCAAGAAGCAGATCCACACGCTCCCGTACCGGGATTTTCCCGTTTTTAATATGACGGGCAACCTTTTCTTCGCCGCCCATTTTCTTGGCAAGATCCTGACGATGACGCAGTTCGGTGATTTCTTTTTCCCAGGACATTTACTCTCCCCTTTATTATTTTTTCTAAATTCTAGGGGAGAGTGAGAGGAATAGCGAGCCCCTAGGTCCTGATTTTAGAGGATTTGGGATCGTAGAGCGGGGCAAGTCCTGCTTTTGCCGGATGGCGAATTCCTGCAATCTCGATCTCATAGCGACTTGAAAGCAGAGCCTCTTTATCAAATCGCCCGTCATATTTCACATATCCCAGGCCAACAGGCTTGCCGATTTCATGGCCATAGGCACCTGATGAAATATAGCCGACCCGTTTTCCATCTCGCCATATGGGCTCATCATGATACAGCAGGGCATTCTCCTCCTCTAACGTGAAGGTGAGCAGGCGTTTTGAATACCCTTTCTCTTTTTGCTGCAAGAGAGCTTCCCGTCCGATGAAACCGCCCGGTTTGTCCCAGTCGATGGTAAAGGCAAGGCCCGCTTCAAGGGGCGTGTCTTCATCCGTGATATCATGGCCCCAATGGCGATATCCCTTTTCAATGCGCAGGCTGTCCATGCTGTGATAGCCGCAAAGCTTGAGGCCGAATTGTTGTCCCGTTGTCACCAGAGCATCATAGACAGCCTGTACAAATTCAGTAGGGATATACAATTCCCATCCCAACTCACCGACATAGGTGATCCGTGTTGCCCTAACGCGCGCATATGCAATATCAATTTCTCTGGAGGTTGCAAAAGGAAAAGCTTCATGGCTGAGATCATCTTCGCTCAATAAGGAAATCAAATCCCGGGATTTAGGACCCATCAGCCCGAGCACCGCATACCCTGACGTGACATTGGTAGCGACAACATGTTCGTCTTCGCCGATATGAGAGTTGATCCAGTGCAGATCACGGATTTCAGAAGCGCAGGCGGTTACCACCAGATACTGGTTCGGGCCTGTTCTTGTGATGGTCAGGTCCGATTCAATACCACCTCTGTTATTCAGCCATTGGGTATAAACAACTTTTCCAACAGGGACGGACAAATTGGCGGTGGAAAGCCGGTTCAGGAAGTCTTCTGCATCTTTTCCTTCCACCAGATATTTGGCGAAGGAGCTTTGATCAAAAAGGCCTACATCATGACGGACCGCAAGATGTTCCTCTTGCGCACATTCGAACCAGTTCTGGCGGCCAAAACTATACTCATATTCTGCTTTCATTCCTTCTTTGGCATACCAGTTGGGACGTTCCCATCCTGCGAGTTCGCCAAAGCAGGCCCCCGCTTTTTCGAGACGATCATGCAAGGCTGACTTTCGGACATTGCGGGCTGTTTCCGGCTGACGATAGGGCCAGTGCATCTGATAAAGAAGGCCAAGGCTTTCCACTGTCCGGTCGTAAAGATATCTAGGATTGGACTGAAACGGC
>JAKSCD010000033.1 GCA_022360775.1 Sneathiellales bacterium
TTTAAGGATCAGAACCTTGTCGACGACATTGATGACCGACGGCCGATGAGCAATCACAACTGTGGTCACTTGCTCCTTTTTCAGTCCAAGCAGTGCCTGACGCAACGCCTCTTCCCCTTCCGCATCAAGATTGGAATTCGGCTCATCCAGAACAACAAGCGACGGATTACCATAAAGGGCCCTGGCAAGACCAATGCGTTGGCGCTGTCCGCCAGAAAGAACACATCCATTAGGACCGATATTGGTATCATATCCCTGCTCCAGCCCGAGAATGAGCTGATGAACGCCCGCTTTTTGGGCCGCCTGAATAACCGCCTCAGGATCTCCTTCAGTAAAGCGGGAGATATTTTCGAACACACTGCCTTCGAAAAGCTCAACATCTTGCGGTAAATAACCGATATGCGGCCCAAGCTCTTCCGGGTCCCATTTGGCAATCTCTACGCCATCAAGACGTACCTGTCCGCTTGTAGGCGTCCAGAGCCCAACAAGCAGCCTTGCCAACGTGGATTTTCCGGAAGCACTCGGGCCGATGATACCAACACTCTCCCCCTGAGCGATGGTAAAGGAAATCCCCTTGAGAACAGGGAGTTTGGAGTCGGGTGCTGCAGCGACTGCGCGCTCCACAGAAATGACCCCTTTGGGATCAGGTAGACGGGACTGTAGCTTTGTTTCTTCAAGCCCGTTCAAAAATTCCTTCAGGCGGCTAAAAGCACTGCGGGCAAGAACAAACCCCTTCCAGCTTCCAATGGCGCCCTGAACCGGCGCCAGCGCGCGTCCCATTACGATGGAGCTTGCAATCATCACACCAGGTGAAATCTCCTGCAGAAGCGCGAGATAGGCCCCGGTTCCGAGCATCGCAACCTGAAGAATGGGCCTGATAAATTTTGAAATCGCGGTCAGAACACCGGATCGATCAGCAGCTTTGGCCTGCAATGCATGACCGCTGTCATATTTTTCCTTCCAGCGATTATACATTCCGGGAAGCATTCCCAGCGCCATGACCACTTCCTTATTCTGAAGCGCACTTTGGGCGAACTGGCTCGCAGCCCCCGTATCGCTTGAGGATTTCATTAATATATTTCGGGTCAGAAATTCACTGGCGATGGCCAGCAAAAACAGGAGAACTGCCCCTGCCGTCGCAATAAAGCCGAGAATTGGATGAAATACAAAGATAAGGGCGAGGAAAACGGGGGCCCAGGGAGCGTCAAAAAAAGTCACCAATCCGGCGCCGCTTAAAAATCCCCGCGTTGTTTCCAGATCCTTTAACGGTTGCGCCATCTGATTGCCCTGCGAAGACGCCCGAAACAAACCGGAAAAAACGGTTTGGCGCAACCCGGTTTCCAGCCGGCCATTCATCCGCACAAGAAGGCGGCTTCGCAGCCATTCAAGCATCGCACTCAGGAGTGTTAGGCCCACCGCCGCAATTGTCAGGAAAATGAGCGTTGGAATGCTGCCGGACGTCAAGACACGGTCATAGACCTGCATCATGTAAAACGGGCCAACCAGCATCAGCAGGTTGATGAAAAAGCTGAACAGCCCCACCGCCCAGAAAATGGAGCGAACATTGGACAGGGTTGATTTCAGCACCGAATTTTTATGGGCGCCCGCCATGGTAACTTTCCTGCAAATTCCAGAAATAAAGAAGGAAGCAACCTTGGGCTGCTTCCTTCATAGAGATTATGAATGTTCGGTTACATCATGATGACAAAGTCATTTTCATCAAGGTCATCCTTGTCCAGGCCGTTCAGTGTCAGGCTATAATCCCCGCCCTCACCGAAAGTAAGAACAAGATCACCGTCAATCTCTTCAGCTGAATTGAAGGCGGTTTCAACTTCAGTTGCATCGAAGCCGTCCAGCATGATTGTTTCCTTGCCTGGCTTGAAATCTGCAATGACATCATGGCCGGCGTCAAAAACGAAAGTATCAAGGCCGTTTCCACCCTTCATATAATCATCTCCGTTACCGCCGTTCAGGTAATCACTGCCGTTACCGCCTTTCAACACGTCATCCCCGGAACCGCCGGCAAGTTTGTCAGAACCATTACCACCATGCAGTTCATCATCATCAGCACCACCTGAAAGGTTATCACTTCCGTTCCCCCCTTTCAGAACATCATCACCAGCGCCTCCTTCCAGATTATCGCTGCCGTTTCCACCTTTAAGGAGATCATCACCGGAGATACCGCCGGATAGATTATCAGATCCGTTGCCACCGCTGACATCATCGTCACCCGCACCTCCATTCAGATCATCAGAACCGTTTCCACCTTTGACAGCATCATCGCCTTCATCCCCCTGAATGTTATCAGATCCATTACCACCGTTCAGATTATCATCACCGTCCTTGCCGGAAATATCGTCATTTCCGTTCTTGCCGTTGATGTCATCCTCTTCATCCGTACCGGTCAGTGTGTCATCTCCAGATGTTCCATCCGGGATCACAACAACCGGATCGCTGCTTTCAGCAGCTTCAAGTTCCCGAACAAGAACATCATCAAAACTCACCCCTTCTGTTCCCCAGGAATAAAGCCCTACAGTTCCTTTGGTGAAGTTTCGATCTTCAATGGGCTCGGCAAACAACGCCATCCCGTCGAGATAGGCCTGGATCCGGTTATCGCGAATTTCAAGGCGCAAGTTGTGATCCTCGTTCAGTGAGAAAGTATCTCTTGTGAGCATCAGGGATTTTTCTATCCCGTCCACCAGGACAATCAGTTGAGCGAAGCGATCCTGGCTATCCAGTTCGAGTTTATAATAGTTATCTGAATCCTGATAATGGAACAGAAGGCCAATACCGCCAGCATCTGCTGCGTTGAAACTGGTCTCAAAAGAGTAGTCAGTCCAATCATAAGCTTCAGCCTGATCATAAAGGGCAAACGTCCCTTTACGGAGAATATGCCAGCCATCGCCATGCGGGCTCCAATATTCTCTCCAGACACCTCCATCTTCAGAGGTGGGGGCGAGTTCCCGGCTATAGGTATTGGCAGACTGTGTGAGCGTTCCTTCACTTTCACTCCAGTCAGCAGCATCCCCTTTTTCGCCTTCATCGATAAAGGTCCAGGAAGACGCATCTGCATCCTCAAAGTTATCACTCAGAAGGATTTGATCCCTGTTGAAAACATCAACTTTCACAAGATCAGAGTGCTTTTCACCTTCGGCATCTGTGACTTCCAGAGTCAAGGCATGCGGTCCTGTTGGAAGATCAATGGTCAGCTGTTGACCGGTTCCAAGAACAGTATCACCGTCTTTCCAGACATAAGACACAATCCCGTCTGGTGCATAGGAACTTGACGCATCCAGCATCACTGCAGCTTCATGATCGCCATCGGCATCCACGACCTGTATATTCTCGCCAGCATTGGCAGTGACTACGGCTTTCTGAATTATCACATCATCAAAGATAGACTGATATTGTCCGGCGGAAAGCAAGGCAACGGTCCCGCTTAAAATCGGGTCGGTGTCATCACTAACCGGGCCATCAAACAGGATCTGCCCGTCAAGAGAGGCATAGATCATGTTTCCGACAACCGCGACTTTCAGTTCCATTTCATCATTGAAAGGGAAACCGTGATTGCTGCTTGCAAGGATAGTTTCGGCACCATCCTTTACTTTTACCAGCATACGTTCATTGTTCTGGACGTTCAGGGTCAGCTTGTAATAATTTTCTTCATCCACATAACGGATCGCAACCCCGAGACCGTCATCATCCTGTGAAAGCATGGTGACATCCATGCTGTAATCCGTCCAGTTCAGGGCGTCAGGATTGTTGTAAACAAGAATGGCATTCCCGTCAGAATATTCGTATAGCTGCCCTTCAACAGCGGGCAGGTCAGGATGTTCATCCGTCCGGCTGGCGAAAGTTCCCTTTACTTTCCACGTTGCCCTGTCTTCTGCAGAAGTCAGCTCAACTACAGAAGTTGAACCCGCACCGAATGTCGGGCCAAAACCGGTATCATAATCAAACTGAATAGCTCTCGGTCCTGCTTCCTCTGCTGTCAGGATCCCATCAGCATCCACACCCCCAAGCGCTGCAATCGCATCATCATCCAGATGGCTGGCTGTGAACAGGAAGCTGTTCATATAGCCACTGAATACTTCCCCGTGATCATCTGTCAGGATCAGGAAGCCTGTATCCGGATCAATAGAAAATCTTTCAGGATCAACGGTTTGCTCGCCGACTTTCACACCGTCAATATATTTACGTAAAGTGAGGTCGGACCCGTTATCTTCAAATGTGAAAGCAACCCTGTGCCAGGTATTGAAATTGAACACCCCTTCATACTGGCCGGAAATACCAATACCGTCCCCCACTCTTAAGAACGCATCGCCGTCATCCACATTCGCTGTGTTGGTCTGGAAGAAAGCGGCATAGGTTCCGTCCTGCTCAGGAAACAGGATATCAAACACCATGCTGTATTCACGGAATTTTTCCCCGGCTTCCGGATCAAAATCAACACTAACACCATAGCCCTGATTGTCAGTTGCTCTTGGGAAACCGACAACAACACCAGTCCCTCCTGGAATTTCAGGGAGACCAAGATTGGTAACCGTATCAACAACGATCTGATCCCCAAGCGGCAACTCATTGACCTGATTGCGATCTTCCCAGCCGTCGAAATTGCCATCATTGAAGTTATCCATCAGTAATGTGTTGTCTGTGGAAACCACGATACGAACATCATCCTCATTGATAACGCCATTAACGTCGGTTGTTCGAAGGATCAGGTCATGCTTACCAGCGTCTAAATCAACATTCGCTGTTTCTCCGATGGCAATAACGCGCCCCTCTGCATCAATCCACTCGTAAGAAACAATTTCGTTATTTACATCAATGCTTCCACTGCCATCCAGTGTAACACTCGCCTGTTTCTCCCCATCCGCCGCATCAATAAACTGGTCATCACCAGCCTTCGCCTTGGCGTAAAGGGTTGGTGTTTCAATATCGATATTGGTGAACACCTCTTCATGTTCCCGATATTTCCCGGTCAATCCATCGCGGTCATACTCTTCCTTTTCGCGAGAACTGGTCAGATATTCGTCATTTTCAACAAAATAGGTTTCTGTCCAGACTGTATCATTATCCGGGTCAATGGTGAGAAGGCGAATAGCGCCGTTCCCGCCGTTACCACCGCGGCCAGCCACGCCATTGGTCTGAATTTCGCTATCAACACCGTTCTGGTAATTCACCACCATCTGATGAACCGGTGTTCCATAATCGGTGTAGCTGACCAGTGTTTCTGCGCCATCGCCAAAAACATGACCGCTAAATGTAAAGCTGACATTCGGGTATTTGCTCAACAGATCCCGCCAGACTTCCTCCCCGTCGCTTGCTCCTTCCGGGCTATTCACGATGCCATAGTTATGTCCTGTCCCTTCCTGGAACAAAGGACCTGAAAGCGGATTACCGCGGTCATTGAAATTCATATAGAAATGCTTGTTCAGGATGACCCGGTGATCCAGATGGTCCTCAATAACCGATCCGGCCCAGTCTATGACATCATCCCGCGTTCCGAATTCAAGGGACAGAACCAGCCATTTAGTCCCGTCCGGGGCTTCAAATGTATGATAATTATTCGCCATATCCCCCTGATAGACGCCACCAAGTGTTCCACCATTTTCCTTTGAAAACTTGTCGATCGGGAAGTAATCGGTAATCAGGCTGCTAAAGTCGGAAGCACTGCCCCCCGGTCCCTGATCATGGTTTCCTGCGAGAACAGAATAAGGAACAACACCATCAAGCTTGTTATAGGCTTCCTGTGCAATTTGCCATTCAGATGCTGTGTTATTTGAGGTGACATCACCCACATGCATCACAAAAGCCAGGTTCTTTTCATCTGCATTATCAGCAAGCCATTGGGTCATTTTTCCAAAAGTTGGCGCGATTGACGGATTATCCGTATAGTTTTGCGTATCCGGCAGAACCGCCATTGTATAGGCATTTGGGCCTGCGACGCGGGCACGGAACCAATCCGTTACTTCATTTCCATCACCATCTGTTGCAGTGACCTTGATGTCTGAATATCCCAGCGCATCAAAATCAAGCTCGATTGTTCCTTCAGCAGAAGGAATTATGGAGACAACATCACCATCACTTGTTGTTACGGAATAAGTCAGGTTTTCACCTTCAAAAACACCAGCAAGATCAATGACCAGATTGTCCGTATCTGGCGTTACCATGATATCCTTAATGGCGTTGGCAACCTTAACCGGGTCTGATCCAGTTGCAGGGTTCATCCGATCCACCAGAACAGCTGTTCCGAATGTCGGCTCCAGTGTTTCATCGTCAAAGTCGAACTGCGTTTGGCTAACATCTTTCATCGGCAGCGACAGGATACCCTCGGTTTTTGCGCCGCCAAGATCCGACATCTGCTGTTCTGTGAATACCCCTTCGCTGACCAGGAAGCTATTGAGATAACCCGGATTGCTCTCTCCGCCATCGTCGGTAAGGATCAGAAATCCGTCAGAACCGCTTAGTGTAAAGCGCGTTGTATCAACCTCGACATCATTGACTTTAACACCGTCAATATAGGCCGTCAGAACTGAAGTTCCGTCTCCCTGATCGTCAACAGTGACACCGATACGATGCCAGGTGTCGACTGCGCCATTTCCTTCATAGTCACCGCTGATCCCCAGTCCGAATGTGGTTGGCGAAGAGAAATTCATGAAGAAATCCGCATCACTGCTGTTGCCCGGATCTGTCTGAAACAATCCGGCATAACCACTCACAACCTCATCACCTGCGGTATAAAGATCATAGACCAATGAAAAATTGGTCAGATTTTCACCGCCGGTCTTAACGAGGAACCCGCCTTCTGGCGTTGAAGACGGAAATGCAAGGACGCCTGCATCCTCTGGGATTTCATCAACTGAAAGGTCTGCTGCAGTGCCAAGCTCTGGTGTGATATTCTGAGGCTCGATTTCTCCGGTGCCGACCGTCACACCGAGCGAATTCCCATCAAAACCGAATTCAACAGCATTTGCTCCGGCGATTTCTCTGCCCAGGATGCCATTATTATCCGGCTGTCCAAGACTTGCGGCCTCTTCATGTGTAAGAGCACGGTCAACAAAGACGAAGCTGCTTAAAAAGCCGTTGAAGGTTTCATTGCTTTCATCTGTCAGGATCAGAAAACCGTCTTCACGTGTAATGGTGTAGCGGCTGGTATCCTCTACCTGTTCACCAACCATTGCGCCATTGATATATTTCACCATTGAAGAAGTGCCATCGCCATTATCTTCCAATGTAACAGCAATCCGGTTCCATTCTCCAAGCGCAGCAAGACCATCATATTGGCTGCTGATCCCGATGCCCGCTTCACTATCGGAGACCTTTTTTATAAAAAA
>JAKSCD010000144.1 GCA_022360775.1 Sneathiellales bacterium
CATCCATGGGCCTATCCAATCGGGTGACGGTGAGCAGCACTATAGGCACCGTCCACATGATGTTCGAGTTGACGTTCTATATCAGCCAGGAGACTTGAGGCCCCGAACCGGAACAAATCAGGCTTCAGCCAGTCCCGGCCGAGTTCCTCTTTGATCAATGTCTGATAAGCAAGAGCATCCTTGGCTTTTGAAACACCACCAGCAGGTTTATAACCCACTTTGAACCCGGTCATATGCTCATACTCCCGGATCATCCGAAGCATAATCAGGGTAACCGGTAACGTAGCGTTCACACTTTCCTTGCCAGTAGATGTCTTGATGAAATCCGCTCCGGCCATCATGCAAACGAGACTGGCGCGCGCCACATTCCGTAAAGTCTTCAAGTCACCGGTCGCAAGGATGGCTTTCATATGAGCATCACCGCAGGCGTTTCTGTAATCCTGAACTTCTTCATAGAGGGCTTGCCAGTTCCCGCGAAGCACATGTTCTCGCGTGATGACAATGTCAATTTCCTGCGCCCCTGCAGCAACTGAAAATTCTATCTCTTTGATTTTCAGCTCGTGAGGTGTAAATCCGGCAGGAAAACCAGTTGAAACGGCTGCTACAGGAATGCCGGATCCTTGCAATGCCCCCACCGCGCAATCAACAAAGCGGTGATAAACACAGACCGCGCCGGTTTTCAGTTCCAGTTCCTGCAGGCCAAGCTTTTCCAGAATATCAGGACGAACCGGTTGTCTGGCCTTGGCGCATAGCCGGCGAACACGCCCTTCCGTATCATCGCTGTTCAAGGTTGTAAGATCCATGCAGGAAACAGCATTCACCAGCCATGCTGCCTGTGCATTTTTTTTTACCGAGCGCCGACCGGGCAAGGCCGCAATCCGTCGTTCTGCAGCAGATTTATTGACGGGCAAGGAATTTACCAGGGACAAATCCAGCGCCATTCCGGGGTTCCTTGGCCAGCCATGCTCTTCAGAAGCCCTTATATCGATTGCCTCACTCACACTATTCCTGCTTTTCGCCATATGCAGCATTGCCTTTTTGGACATTTTATCCCGGTTGCTTATTTTCATTTGTCTACGAGCATTTCACAGATTTTAGATCCTGTAAATATTTTTGTTATAATTATAACATTTTGTGTTATTTTAATATCAACACTGTGAAAATTGAATTTTAATGAAATGTGGATTTCATTCATCTTTGGCATTGTATAATTTGTGCTGCCAGAATATGGACAATGTGTTGCTTAACCTCACATGGAGATGCCGGTGGGTGCCAGAAAAGATACAAGATTATCGAAACTGCGTGAGGAGATTACCAAGCGCGCCAGTTTACATTTAAGTGATGCTGCAGATCTCTTGCAGGTTTCCGAGATGACCATACGGCGTGATATTCGTGAAAACCCGGATGATTTCAGTTATCTGGGCGGTCATATTGTCCTTCCCAATAAATTACAGGGGCAATCAAATTACAGCCTTCATCGCGCATCTCAAAGCCACTGGGCAGAAAAACGAGAAGCCTGCAAGCATTGCCTGCCTTATCTGGAGAATACAAAAACAATCTATGTAGACTGCGGCACCACGCTTGAACAGCTTCTGGAGCTTATCCCGGAGGATCTGGAACTCACCATCGTCTGCTCATCACTCAATATCGCTGATCTGACCATCCGCAAACCGAATTTGAAGCTTTTTGTTGTTGGCGGTTTTTACGATACAACCACCTCTTCCTTTTCTGGCATGGATACACAGGCTATTTTTAAGGATCTGGTCATTGGCAGCGGCTTTTTCACTGCTGCTGGTCTGGATAACGAGTTGGGCGCAACCTGTACTGCTGTCCAGGAAGTACCGCAAAAGCGGGCGGCTATGGCAAACTCACGCAAAAGGATCCTGGTAATCGATAAAAGCAAAATCGGTAAAATCCACACAGCCAGGTTTGGGCAGATAAATGATTTCGACCTGATTTTGACGGAAGATGGCCCGCTTACTCTGTAATTTGACGGAAGCTTCTCCCAATTCTGTTACAATTCTAAATTTTTTTGTTGTAATTAAAACAAGTTCGTATCAACGTTGATGCACCTGATCCACAACAGAGGTCTGTGCCCATGAGTAACAATAATCAACCACCCGCAACCAGTTCTGCAATTCTGGCACTGGAAGCCTTTGAGCATGTCCACACGGAGCGCACTGCGGAATATGAAGTTATGGGCCAGGATATTGATGATCGTGTAAGAGAAACAGAACCTGGCATGCTGGTTCACGCATTAACAAAAATTTCCAGTTCTGAAACGGAAACCACCTATCGATGGCTGGAAGTGTTTGAAAATCCAAAGGCGTTACAAGCCCATCTCGATAACCCGCATGTTCAAAACCATATTGCAAAGCTGGGCAACGGTATTTTGTCTTCACCAACAGAAATTGTTATCTATGCAGACTGGGATGACCAACAGAAAGCCTACTGGACGGAGCTTTTTGGTGCAGACAATCTTGAATTCGCACCGCTTAAGTCCGGTTTTTTCCTGAAACGATAGCCCTGCCCTTTCAAACTCTCAGACCCTCTCTCTCCTCGATAAATCTGCTGAGGAGTTGGTATCACATCAATGCGGATTGATATCGGCTCCTTTTACAATGATGACCGTTGCATCCGCACCTGCTTTTCGGTTTTTCGCAATTTCATTATATTCGGGTGAAGACTGAAAACGCTTTGCTTCCTCTTCCGCGGAAAAATATAAAATCACGACTTTATTAAAAGGCCATTCACCTTCAACAATTTCAGGAGCTTCATCAGCCACTAACGCAGCACCTGCAAACTCATGGAATATTACAGGGAATGCATTCTGGTATGTGCGGTATTTTTCGATATCCTTAAATCTAAGCTGCGCAATTATATAAACACCCATCTTCAAGTCCTCTGATTTTTATTATGTTATTTGTGATCCCAGTCGATCTGAATAGACCACATTTCTAAGCTTCAGGCGGTTTTTAATGACAATGGATGTCCTGGATTTGGAGATCCAGCCTGCCTGCTCAAATTTCTTGAGTGTAACCCCCACCCAATACCGGCTGGTGCCGATCATTCTTCCCAATTCTTCCTGCGAGACCTGCAAACCGCTCGAAAGGGTCTCATCCTCATACAGGATATCTGCTTTTCGCCGGGAAAGTTTCAGCAATACATTTGCCAGTCTCGCAGTCGCTGTATCGAGAACAAGTGGCGTTGTATGGGTCATGCTCTCAAGAGCAAGAGACGCGACGATCTCAGTAATGTTTTTATGAAAGCAGGGACTTATTTCAATGCATTCTATAAAATCCTGCCTTGTAATACTGGAGAACCAAACTGACCCAACCGCCTGCGCAGAAACTGCATTCGGACGTTTCAGTAAAAAGGCTGCAAGACCAAGCATTGTATCCGGTTGGCAATGGTTAAAGGTGAATTCCTCGCCACTTTCGTGGCATTTGTAAACCCGAACGCGCCCTTCCCTTAATATGTAGAACTCTTCAGATAGCTCTCCCTGACGGAACAAATTTTCTCCCGCATTTAATGATCTGTCTCTTTGCGACCGGGATAGTTTTGTCAGAACCCTTTTATCCAGCCCGTTGAGAGCATGGCTCCATGTCAGTTGCCCCTCAAACAGATCTTGGTTGACTGAATTTTCTCTCATTTTTGGTGCCTCAAATATCTCTCCTTGTCCCCAGTTTAATATGTCAGGTTTCAGATCGGTACTTCACTGGTTCGGCTCTTGGCTGCATTTAGGTTTTTTTCAAAAATGCTTTCCGGCCGCACGGCATAGATCCGCCTCTTTTCTTGTTATAGAAAATGAAGCGACCTTATTCTGCCAACCAGTTGACATTTCTTCTTCGGATTAGCTTAAAGTATTTCGGCTCCTCCGTTCCTTCCAGCGAGCTTAAATCTATCGAAACAAATTCAGCATTTTCAGAATAAAATGCTATTAATGCTTGAATATGCTCCTTTTAGAATCCTATTAAGATGGCCCAGTATTGGCAAATAGCGGGAACTTTTCTCAACCAATTAACCCGATCTGATGACGTTCGGATGGATTCCCCTGAGCTCACGACAAGTCAGAAACAGGCTGCTTCGTTTCTTCTTGATATAGGTTATCTTGATATTGAGATCACCACATCACGCTTAATTCCAACGTCTCATGCGAAAAGCACAGTTTCCAACCGTTTTGCTCTGCTGAACCTGACATCGCGATGCAGAGATTTTTTTCCGCTTTTCAGTCCAGATATCGAGCATATCCATTTCTTTGGCACTCTCTTGACCCCTTCATATTTTGGTTTAACCAAACATCCTGAAACATTCCACGGCAGTAATGGCAAAGGTCTGAATGCTCAGCAAGCATTCGAAACCTGTATGGGAGAGACAGCAGAATTCTTGTCTTTTTTAAGACAAGAACGAGACCCTTTGGTTATGCGTCATACAGCAAAAATGAAAGGTGAACAGGAGGAACAGGAATGGATCAATGGTATCCTCGGACGAGAAAGCGATCCTTCTGGCAAATTAGATGAGTGTGTTGAAGTACAATCATGCGGACATAAAGGTTCATTTCTAATGCCCGCTGAATTGGTTTTACGCAGCCCACGGACATCGAATAACGCGAGAAATCCGGCGCTCAGCAATGGTGTTGGAGCAGGCAGAAATCAAGAAGAAGCACTACTTTCAGGAATTCTTGAATTGGTAGAGCGTGACGCAACCGC
>JAKSCD010000187.1 GCA_022360775.1 Sneathiellales bacterium
GGGGCTGGTAGTCCTTGCTTTAAGCGTTTCTCTCGTTCATGAAATGAGTGCCCGCCGCCTTTAAGGAGATACTCATGATAGACCGTCTGGATCACTTTGTTCTCACCGTTCAGGATCTGGACGCGACCAGGCGGTTTTACGAGGATTGCCTTGGAATGGAGTTTGTTCAGTTTGGTGAAAACCGTCAGGCACTAAATTTCGGCACCTCGAAAATAAATCTTCATATCGCCGGAAAAGAACTGGAGCCAAAAGCTCATCTTGCCCGGCCCGGCACGGCGGATCTTTGCTTTATCTTGTCAGGCAGTCTGGACGCCATGATCGCGCGGCTTGCCGATTTTGAAATTCCGCTGCTGGAAGGCCCGGTTCCAAGGACGGGCGCGACGGGGCCTATTCAATCGGTTTATGTTCGCGATCCGGATCTTAATCTGGTGGAGCTTTCTGTTTATAGCTAAGTGCGCATAAAAAAGCCCGGACGAGCCGGGCTTTTCTTTTGGGTTTTTTCGTTTAGCTTTTGGCCAAAGCCTGTTCCAGATCGGCGATGATATCGTCTGCATTTTCGATACCGATGGACAGGCGGATTACATCAGGGCCTGCACCCGCTGCTACCTGCTGCTCTTCACTCAACTGACGGTGAGTAGTGGAGGCGGGATGGATGATCAGGCTGCGGGTATCGCCGATATTGGCAAGGTGAGAGAACATCTCCACATTCTCGACCATCTTGATACCGGCGTCATAGCCGCCCTTGATGCCAAAAGTCAGGACCGCGCCGCCCCAGCCATTGAGCATATATTTCTTCGCAAGGCCGTGATAGGGGTCGTCTTCCAGCCCGGCGCAGGAAACGGAAGACACCTTGTCATGATTTTTAAGGTAAGTCGCAACCTTAAGTGCATTTTCACTATGCTGGCGCATACGAAGGGGCAGGGTTTCAACGCCGGTTGCAATCATGAAGGCGTTAAAGGGGGAAAGGGCAGGGCCGAGATCCCGAAGGCCAAGTGCACGGCAGGCAATACCGAAGGCCAGCTCGCCAAACGTCTCATGGAATTTAAGGCCGTGATAGGACGGGTTCGGCTCGCTCAAGGTCTTGAACCTGTCACTCGCACTCCAGTCGAACTTACCGGAATCAATGATCAGGCCGCCAATGGAATTGCCATGACCGCCGAGGAATTTGGTTGCTGAATGGACAACAATATCCGCGCCCCATTCGATGGGCCGGCAGAGATAAGGCGTTGCCATGGTGTTATCGACAATGAGCGGAATGCCCGCTTCATGGGCGATATTGGCAATGGCTTCAATGTCGGTCACAACACCGCCGGGATTGGCCAGGCTTTCAATGAAGATAGCCTTGCATTTTGGTGTGAGCGCTTTCCTGAAATTTTCAGGATCGGCGGGATCAACAAAGGTCGCATTCCAGTCGAACTTCTTGAAAGACTGGCTGAACTGGGTGATCGATCCACCATAAAGACGGCTGGAGGCAAGAAACTCGTCCCCCGGCTCCATCAGGGTGTGAAAAACGATCATCTGCGCCGCATGGCCGGACGCGACGGCAAGGCCGGTTGCGCCGCCTTCCAGTGTTGCGACCCGTTCTTCCAGGACCGCATTGGTCGGGTTGGTCAGGCGGGTATAGATATTGCCAAAGGCCTGCAGATTAAAAAGTTCCGCAGCGTGATCGGCATCGTCAAAAACATAGGATGCGGTCTGGTAGATGGGAGTTGCCCGCGCGCCGGTCGTCGGGTCCGGGGCTGCGCCTGCATGAACGGAGAGAGTCTCAAATTTCGGTTCAGTCATTTTTTCTTTCCAAGGAGTTTTTTTCTTTTAGACGAAATCACACCTGAACGCCCGCCCATATAGGCGATTTCGCCGGTAAGGCGTCCAAATTCGATTTTTGGACAGCGGTTCATCACAACCCGCATGCCCGCTTCTTCAGCAGCTTCCGCCGCTGTTGGATTGGTGACACCAAGTTGCATCCAGAGGACTTTGGCATGAATGGATTTTGCTTCCTCCACAATGCCCGGGATCGCTTCGGCATTTCTGAAGCAATCCACCATATCCACCGGAACATCAATGTCACCGAGTGAGGCATAGATCTTCTCTCCCAAAAGATCGCTGCCTGCCTTGCCGGGATTAACCGGCAGGATGCGATATCCTTTTCGCTGCATATAGCGCATAACGAAATAGGACGGTCGAACCGGATTGTCGCTCGCCCCCACGACGGCAATGGTTTTCACATCCTCAAGGATATCGCTGATATAACTGTCACTGTAACTTTCGTGATCCATTTATTTCCCCTGCCACTTCGGGTCGCGTTTATTCAGGAAGGCGGAAATGCCTTCCTGGGCATCCAGCGTCTGCATATTGTCGGCCATCACTTTTGACGTAAAGGCATAGGCGTCCTGAAGTGGCATGGACAGTTGCTGGTAGAATGCTGTTTTACCGGTTTTCACGGTTAGCGGTGATTTGGATGCAATGCGGCTGGCAAATTCCTGCACCGTTGCATCAAGCGCCTCTTCCTCGACCGCGCGGTTAATCAGGCCGATCCGCATGGCATGTTCGGCATCCATAAATTCTCCGCCCAGCAACATTTCCATGGCGTGTTTGGGAGAGACATTCCGGCTGAGCGCCACCATCGGGGTCGAGCAGAAAAGCCCGAGATTAACCCCCGGGGTTGCAAAGGTCGATTTATGACTGGCAAAAGCGAGATCACAGCTTGCCACCAGCTGACAGCCCGCGGCCGTCGCCATTCCGTTGACCTTGGCAATGACCGGCTTTGGCAGATGAACTACCGTCTGCATCATACCGCTGCACTGGTTAAAAAGCGCGAGCATGATTTCCTGACGGCTGTCGCCCATGATTTCTTTCAGATTATGACCGGAGGAGAAAACAGGGCCTGTTGCCTCGATCACCACAACATGAACATCGGGGTTTTCCCCAAGACTGTTCAGGGTATCCTCGATATCCTGCATCATCAGGGAGGAGAGCGCATTCCTTGAAGACGGATCATTCAGGCACAGGGTGGCAACCTTGTCCTTGATGTCAACACGTAACCTGTCCGATGCGGAGCTGTTTTCTGGTAAGGCTGCAGACATGATATTCCTCTCGCGTTTTTTCTTTGCGCTCAGACTATAGAATTTTCCCACGGGATCAATGCCTCCGGCCCATGAATTTTGTCGCCTTTTGTGATGTTTCCCGATTTGAAGAGGAGGGAGCGGAAATCCAGAGCTGATTTCCAGAGGCGGGGAGCGGCAGATCAGACCTCCTGAAATTACCGATATCTTCTGTATGTCCGGATCTCACAGCCGCCCGGCCTCTCCGTTTCTTTGAGCGAATTATTTACCACATGCAAGGATGGAGAGGATGCAATGAGACGGATTGATATCTCGCGTTTATTAACTGCAGGGACACCAGAGGTTCCGGCGCATTTCTGGTCGAAATTCAATAACAGCTGGTTGCTCTTAAACAGAACGCATAACACCTCCACTTACATTGTCGCCTATCAGGCCTGCTATTTTTACGCCGAAAGAGAAAATGACGGACAGGCGATACTTGTGCCAAGAGGGTTTCCCGGTGAAGTAGGGACGGTGTGGGGCTATAAAATCCCGATCATCTGGAGGCGAAACCAACGGTCGCAAGACAATGAGTTTTTCGATGATGAAGATGAAGA
>JAKSCD010000032.1 GCA_022360775.1 Sneathiellales bacterium
CCGATCTTCAGCAATATCCTTCTGTTGCTGGTCTGACTACAGGT
Organism: Sneathiellales bacterium; assembly: GCA_022360775.1. Lineage (GTDB taxonomy): Bacteria > Pseudomonadota > Alphaproteobacteria > Sneathiellales > Sneathiellaceae > Sneathiella. Next base: position 45 of record JAKSCD010000032.1, read on the forward strand.
GGATATGTAGTTGTTTGGCATGGTCTTGGAATTACAGGCGATAGTTTTGCACGAGGAGTTGCGATGCAGCTTTACGATGCTGCAGGTCAAAAAGTCGGGTCCGAAACGCTTGTAAACACCTATACGACAAGTAATCAGTATTATGCAGATGTGGTAGGGCTTAGTAACGGCGACTATGTCGTCGCCTGGTCCAATACTCATCCTTCTAAGACCATTTATGGTCAGCGCTTCAGTTCTTCCGGTGTGGCATTGGGGAGTGAATTCCTGATGCACTCCAATAGCTCCGGATATGGAGGTGCCCCACTTCTAACTGCGCTTTCAGACGGTGGCTTTATAATGACAGCAAGAGCCAACCAGTATGACACTGATAGCCATGGTATCGTTGCACAAAGGTTTGCGTCAGATGGTACATTGGTTGGGACCGAGTATCAGGTGAATACCAACGAGACAGGTGTTCAGGATGAAGTATCTGTTGCTCAGCTTTCTAATGGCAATCTGATTTATGCCTGGCAATCGGATGATATTGATGGCGCTGGTGACGGTGTTTCTGCGCAGATATTTGATATAGATGGAACCAAGGTCGGGGTTGAATTTCAGGTCAATAGCTTTACGACGAACAACCAGTATGATCCTGCTGTTACAGCATTGAAAGGGGGCGGGTTTGTCGTCAGCTGGAATTCAAAAAGCCAGGTTTCGAGCAATGCCTATAGCGTGCATACCCAGATGTATGACAATGATGGGAATGCTGTTGGTGGCGAATATCAGGTCGGAGGAACCGGCAAGCTCTATCCTGAAATTACCAGCCTTGTTGATGGTGGGTATGTTGTCGTCTGGTCCGGCTATGGATCCAACGGCTATGACGTCTGGGCGCAACAGTTTGATGCGCAAGGGACAGAAGTCGGTTCAGAAGTTCTGATCAATCAGTATGTGACAAGTCAACAGACCCATCCTGAAGTCACAGCTCTTCAGGGGGGCGGTTATGTTGTCACTTGGATGTCTGACGGACAGGATGGAAGTGGTGACGGTATATATAGCCGTGTCATGGACGGAACATCTGGAACTGATTTCACCGGTTCCAATGGAAATGATGTTCTGATCGGATCGGACGCTGATGAGGTTCTGACCGGGCAGGGCGGTAATGATGTAATTGATGGTAATGCCGGGCAGGATACAGCCAGATATAGTGGAAATTATGCGGATTACTCTGTTACCTATGATGCGGCAAACGATGAATGGACTGTGACCCATCTTGCCGGCGGAAGTGACGGGACGGATATTCTTAAAAATATCGAGCGTCTGGAATTTGCTGATCAGACAATCGTTAGTGATTTTACAACTGCGCCTACGGTTGATCAGGGGATTGCCGACTATGTTGGGCTAGGGAATGAAGATATATCAATCACCATACCCGGGACCGCTTTCAGTGATGCCGACATCGAGGATAGCTTTACTTATAGCGCTGAACTTGTCGGCGGTGGAGAGATCCCGGATTGGCTGATCCTTTCAAATGGCACTTTTAGCGGAACCCCAAATAACTATGAGACGGGGACATATAATATTGTTGTGACAGCAACGGATCGGGCAGGGAATACAGTTACTGATACCTTCTCAATCACCGTCAATCATAATCCGGATAGTCCAATCGTTGCCGATGGCTCAATCATCACCGGCCGTGATGACGCTGTGACAGGGGTCCTGAACGGAAGCGATGATCAATCCGCAACCTCGTTGTTGACGTTTAGTCTTGAAAACAGTGCTTCACATGGAACTGTGACGATCAATGCAGATGGCAGCTATACGTATACACCGACAAGCGGGTATGCCGGTGAGGATAGCTTCCAGTATAAAGTTACTGATCCCGACGGAAACACAACCATCGCGACGATGAATGTGTCCATTTATCCTGGAACCATTGGGGATGATCCGGAAGAGATTGTGAGTGTCACGACAAGCAGCATTCAATATCAGACAGATAGTGCTGGCCTCACTGGTGGTGGGTATGTCGTGACTTACACGACCTATGGTGCAGACGGTACCGGTAACAGCTATAAGGTGGCAGCACAGGTTTTTGATGCGGATGGAAATGCAGTTGGATCTGAAGTGACTGTGAATACACATTTCTCAGGGACCCAGAATGAACCTTCTGTGACAGGGCTCAGTAATGGCGGTTTTGTTGTCACTTACGACTCTTCAGGGATTGATGGAAGTTCGGGTATAGGTGCCCAAATTTTCGATAGTACCGGAGCCAAGGTCGGATCCGAGATTATTGTGAATTCGTATACCGATAACACGCAGCAGGAATCTTCTGTCGCTACTCTGGAAAATGGTGGCTTTGTCGTTGTATGGGAAACCTATCAAACTGGAGGAAGTTATCAGGAAGTTGCGATGCAGCGATTTGATAGCGCTGGCAATAAAGTTGGCAGTGAAATTCAAGTTAATACTGTCACATTGAACCGTCAGCAGGCTCCTGACGTAACCGAACTTACAAATGGAAATATTATTGTCACCTGGACCAGTCCGGATGTTTCGGGCAACGGCATCTCCGGCCAGATTTTCGATAGCGATGGAAATGCAATTGGTAGTGAATTTGTTCTCAATACAAACCAAAACTTCACCCAGGCATATTCCGCAACCGCAGCCCTTGCAGGAGGTGGCTTTATAGCGACCTGGATAGATAATGTCGCAGACGGAAGTAATTATGCTGTGGTTGGTCAGATATTTGACAATACAGGAACCAAGGTTGGTTCGGATTTTGTTGTCAATAGCTATACATCCGGGCCACAGCACGAGATTTCTGTCACCGGTCTAAATGATGGCGGGTTTGTTGTTACCTGGACATCGGGCAACGGACAGGATGGTGATCTGGATGGTGTATTTGGTCAGCAATATGATGCCGGCGGAGTTAAAGTTGGTGGTGAATTCCAGATCAATACGCATACAGCGAGCTACCAGAATGCGCCTTCTGTTGCGGCGCTTGCAGGAGGCGGATTTGTGGTGTCCTGGTCCTCGAGGGATCAGGACGGGGCAAGCGGGTATCGCGTCTACAAGCGGGTTTATGACGGTTCAGCCAATATCTCTTTCGACGGTACTGATGGTAATGATGTCATGATCGGTACGGATGAAGATGAAATTCTCACAGGCGGTCTTGGGGCTGATACCTTGAAGGGCGGTGACGGGGCGGATACCTATGCCTTCTCACGAGGGGATGGTGCAGATGTTATTGATGATACGTCGTCTGATGGATCCAGCGATACACTGGAGCTAAGTGGTACCATCAATCATGATCAGCTCTGGTTTGAACAATCCGGTAACGATCTGCTGATTTCTGTAATCGGGACCGCGGACCAGGTTACAATTGATAACTGGTATGCCTCAGCCGACAACAAGGTTGAAAGCATTGAAGCCAGCGATGGTATGACAATCGATATCACCGGAGTTGAAACACTGGTGACCGCGATGGCAACCTTCTCGCCACCGGGTGCTGGAGCGACCGATCTCTCTGATCCGGCCTATAATGATTTGCAGGATGATCTGGCAGCGACCTGGTCGTAACGATCTAAAGTGATCATAAGAAAATCCCCGGAGCCAGAACTGGTTTCGGGGATTATTTATTCGGCGGGGGTATTTTCAAGTTTCAGAACAGCTTTTCGTCTTTTTCTTCTACCCCACCAGACCTCGGTTTTTCGGCGGAGGCGACGGGCGAAGGGGTAATCAACGGAAAGCACAAGAATTCCGAGGGGGAGCATCCAGAAACCGGCAATTGGCATAAAGCCGAAAATGCCACCGAACATAAGCCCCCATCCAAGGAGTAATCGATGTGATTTCCTTCCTGGAATTTTTATTTTTTTCTTAAATCTGTCCATACGCCCCGTAATCCACGCAAACTTCTTCAAGCATATATGGACTTGTCTAGGATATTGAAAGAATATTCTTGCAACTTTCACAGCTCTTTGATTGCAACGCAAGGGCGGGAAACCTATTCTTGCTAAATCTGTGTGCGTGTTTTGTCTTAAAGAATAAAGAAAAACGGGGGATTATAATGTCTGAAGATCTGGCTTTCGCATCTGCTGAGGAATTGCTGGCGGGCTATAAAAACAAATCAGTGTCGCCGGTTGAAGCGACCAAAGCTGCTCTGGATCAGATTGCAAAATATGATGGGGCGTTAAATGCCTTTGTCTTTGTTGATGAAGAGGGGGCGCTTGCCTCTGCCAGAAAATCAGAAGAGCGCTGGATGAAGGGAGAACCGCAAGGCCTCGTGGATGGTATCCCGACGACAATCAAAGATATCATGCTGATGAAAGGTCATCCGACATTAAAAGGATCGCGTTTGATTTCCAAAGAAGGCCCCTGGGAAGATGATGCCCCGGCAGTTGAGCGCCTTCGGGAAAATGGCGCAGTTTTTATAGGAAAGACAACAACCCCGGAATTCGGCTGGAAAGGGGTTACCGACAGTCCTCTAAGTGGTGCAACGCGAAATCCCTGGAACCGGGATATGACCCCAGGCGGGTCCAGCGGCGGGGCGTCTGCTGCCTGTGCAGCGGGAATGGGTGTCCTTCATACAGGCAGCGATGGCGGTGGATCCATTCGTATTCCAGCCGCTTTTGCAGGGATTTTTGGTTTGAAACCAAGCTTTGGCCGGGTTCCGGTATGGCCTGCATCCGCATTTGGAACGGTCTCTCATGTAGGACCAATGACCCGATCTGTCGCGGATGGCGCATTGATGTTCCAGGCAATGCTCGGATATGACAGCCGGGACTGGTACTCCCTGCCGACGACAGATCTTGATTACCGAACCTGTGTATCGGGTAGTCTCTCAGGCAAGAAAATCGCTTACAGCCGGAATTTTGGATATGCACGGGTTGAAGCTGGTGTTGCCCAAAAAGTGGAAGAAGCTGTTGCCTTGATCCGCGATCTCGGCGCAGATGTTGTTGAAGTGGATCCGGGATTTGAAAATCCCATCGAGATCTTTCAGAAGCTCTGGTTCTCCGGCGCATGGTATGCGATGAAAGATGCTGATGACGCGGCCCTTGATCTTCTTGATCCCGGCCTACGCAAAGTCGTGGAACAGGGATCACAAATCAGTGTGGCAGAAATGATGGATGCATCTGTTGCGCGGACAGAACTGGGCGTGCGCATGCGAAAATTCCATGAGGAATATGATTTGCTGGTCACGCCCTCTTTGGCAGTGACAGCCTTTCCTGTATCTCAACTGACACCGGATACAGATCTTACAGAAGGAAACTGGGTCGACTGGACACCCTTTTCCTATCCTTTTAATTTAACGCAGCAGCCTGCCTGTTCCGTACCTTGCGGTCTGGCGCCAAACGGATTGCCAGTTGGTTTGCAATTTGTCGGACCGATGCACCGGGATGATCTGGTACTGGAAGCTGCCGCTGCTTTTGAAGCTGTTTCTCCTGGCACGGGGCTGCGTCCGGATATGTCCAAACTTCTGTAATGGGGTAAATAATGACCAGCGCAGCGATCCTCACGACAATACAGATGTATGAAGCCGATCGGCTGGCTATTGAAGGTGGAATTTCCGGACTTGAGTTGATGGAAAATGCAGGGCAGGGGGTCGCCGCTCATATCGAGCAGGGCTGGGATCCCTGTCCTGTGACAATCCTTTGCGGGCCTGGAAATAATGGCGGGGACGGGTATGTTGTTGCGCGGTCCCTGTCAGAAGCAGGGTGGTCTGTTCAGGTCCTTGCCTTGAATGACCCTGACACCCTTCACGGTGACGCCCTTGAAATGTATCGTCAGTTTGATGGAGATGTTGAAATCCTTCAAGCAAACTCTCCGTTGAGTGAAGACCTGATTGTTGATGCACTTTTCGGTGCCGGTTTTAAAGGGGAACTTCCCTCTGTTGTTCGCGCAGTTTTTGAAAAAGTTCAACTGAAGAATACACCTGTTGTCGCGATAGATGTCTCGAGTGGAATTGATGGTACCACTGGTGAGATCGCCGAAGGGACACCGCATGCGGATCTTACCGTCAGCTTCTTCAAAGCAAAACTCGGGCATCTTCTATATCCTGCGCGGCAATATCTTGGGCTCCTTGAAATTATCGATATCGGAATTCCCGAGGAAGTTCTTAAGGAACTTGGAGGCATTGTTTTTGAAAACAATCCCGATCTCTGGATTGAGGACTTGCCGCAACCGAACGAGACAGGACATAAATATTCCAGAGGGCATGCAGCTGTGACGGGCGGCGGGATTTCCGCTACCGGCGCCGCAAGAATTGCAGCAAGGGCCGCACTTCGAAGTGGTTCAGGCGCAGTCACGGTCGTATCTCCTCCTTCTGCCCTTAGCGTTTATGCACACACGCTGGAGGCGGTCATGGTTTCTTCTGTGGCAGAAAAGGAAGCCTTTGGGGAGTGGCTCGATGAAAAGAGAATACATGCAGTCCTGTTAGGTCCGGGAAATGGTGTCACTGAAAGAACCAGGGATTTTGTGGAAACTGCGCTGGAAAGAGAAAATACGGTTATTCTCGATGCTGATGCTTTGACAATTTTCAAAGATGACCCGAAGCATCTTTTCGAACAGATCAAAGTAAAACCGGGAAACGCCGTTATTCTGACGCCGCATGAAGCGGAATTTTGCCGGCTCTTCAAGGAAGAAGGTCCTTCAGTAGAGCGTGCCAGAAAGGCTGCACAAAAATCAGGAGCTATTATTCTCCTGAAAGGGGCCAGCACAGTTATCGCCAATCCGAGCGGTCAGGTGATTGTTAACACCAACGCAGCCCCCTGGCTTGCGACCGCGGGGTCTGGTGATGCATTGGCGGGTATTATTATGGGGTTGGTGAGCGCCGGGATGGATAGCTTTCTAGCAACTGCCGCTGCTGCCTGGATCCATGGCGAAGCAGCTCTCCGCCGTGGCAGAGGAATGATTGCAGAAGATATAGAGAAAGAAATACCTTATATTTTACAATGGTTTGATCAATATCTCTCAGGTGATGTTGAATAGTGAAACCGGTAAAAACTACTGTAAAGGGTTTTTTTACTTATTTTGTTTATATTTCAGGATATTAGACGATTTAAGCGTATGTGGATTAGCTATGTTGTTCAGAAAATGTAACCTGAGAGAGAAGATCGAAACCGGTGACGTTTTTTACCGCGATATCAAATTGAGTGGCCAGGAAGAGGCGCGCGTTGTTGATATATGTGATGATGAACAAGGCATTCCCCATGTACGATTTGAAAGAACATTGTTCGGAAGTGGTTATAAAGATCCACAAGGGGTTCGGGTTCTTGCCCTTGATATTTTTGCAAGAGAGTATCACGTCACAAACTGAATTGCTGAATAATCCAAAAAAGACAGCCCCGTAGATAAAAATTACGGGGCTTTTTTTTGGCATTCAACCCCGGAAAACTGCCAATCTCTACCTTTGTGAGAACATTTCTTTTGATCAAGCTCACAATTCCCCTAGTCAATGGAAGAAATCTTGTGCTATAGAACGCCGCTCCATGTGGGAAACGCTATGAAAACTAGCGAGATTCATGGACGTCGCGGGTATGGCGGAATTGGTAGACGCGCCAGATTTAGGTTCTGGTGCCGAGAGGCGTGGGGGTTCGACTCCCTCTACCCGCACCATAGAATTTTCGCAGCTGGCTTAAAGGCCGGTTGCCGGTGCCGAATAAACTTAAACTGAATTAGCAGGTAATCGTTCATGAAGGTTACACAAACAAGCTCTGAAGGGCTTAAGCGGGATTTCACTGTTGTCGTTGAAGCCGCTGAAATCGAAAGCAAGGTTACGGAAAAACTGACAACTGTCGGTCAGCAGGTCAGACTGCCAGGTTTCCGTCCAGGCAAAGTTCCCATGAATATCCTGCGCCAGCGCTTTGGCCGTTCTGTCATGGGGGAAATCCTCGAAGAGACAGTGAACGAAACCAGCCAGAAGGCGCTGAACGATAATGAGCTGCGCCCAGCACAGCAGCCGAAAATCGAAATCACAAAATTCGACGAAGGTGAAGATCTTGAATTCACCATAGAAGTAGAAGTGATGCCGGATTTTGAACCTATGGATTTCTCAAAACTGAAACTGGAAAAACTGGTTTCTGAAGTTGAGGATGCCAAGGTTGATGAGGCAATTGACCAAATTGCTTCCCAGCAGAAAAACTTCAAGAAGGTTGCCCGTAACCGCAAAGCCAAAGAAGGCGATGCATTGCTTATCGATTTCCTTGGAAAGGTTGATGGCGTTGCATTCGAAGGTGGTGCGGCCGAAGGTCATCAGTTGGAACTGGGTTCCGGCCAGTTTATCCCGGGCTTTGAAGATCAGTTGATCGGCCAAAAAGGCGGTGATGAGCTTGAGGTTAATGTGACATTCCCCGAGAATTACGGTTCTGCTGACCTCGCGGGTAAAGACGCAGTATTCGAAGTCAAGGTTCACGAAGTGCATGAAGCTGCTGATGTGGAAATTGACGATGAATTTGCCAAGAAAATGGGTCTTGATGACCTTGCTGCCCTCAAGGATTCGGTCCGTGGTCGGATGGAAGACGAATATGGTCAGCTTTCCCGTCAGACCCTGAAGCGCAATATGCTGGATGCTCTCGCTGACGGTCATGACTTTGAAGTCCCTCCCGGTATGAAAGAAGCTGAATTCAACAGCATCTGGGATCAGTTCAAGCAGGAACTGGTTCGTCAGGGTGAAAAGCTGGAAGACCAGGATCAGTCGGAAGAAGAGCTTCAGGCAGAATATAACGATATTGCTGAGCGCCGCGTGCGTCTTGGCCTGCTTCTCGCTGAAGTTGGCCGTATTAATAATATCGATGTCAGCAACGAGGAAGTTCAGCAGGCAATGATCGCCCAGGCTCGCAACTTCCCTGGGCAGGAACAGCAGATTTTCGAAATGTTCCAGAAAAACCCTGAAATGCAGAATTCTCTTCGGGCACCAATTTTCGAAGACAAGGTTGTTGATTTCATTTCCGAGCTTGCGGCAGTCTCCGAAAAGAAAGTTTCTTATGATGAGCTGATCGCGGATCCGGACGAAGCGGCTGAAGCGAAACCAAAGAAAAAACCGGCGGCGAAGAAAGCACCTGCGAAGAAAAAAGCGGCTCCTAAAAAGGCAGCAGCAAAAAAAGCAGATGATGACAAAAAGCCGGCAGCGAAAAAGAAAGCTGCGCCGAAAAAGGCCGCTGCAAAAAAATCTGAAAAATAATTTCTAAAAATTATTTTCGCAATTTAGGTGGAAATTTCTTTTGCGATATGCAAATTGAAATGACCACCTAATTTTTTTTGAGGAAAATGCGCAATGGTCGATGTGATCGATACTTATATGAACACTCTGGTCCCTATGGTTGTGGAGCAAACAGCACGGGGCGAGCGGGCATATGATATTTTCTCACGTCTGTTGAAAGAGAGAATTGTCTTTATTACAGGCCAGGTTCATGACGGTATGGCCAGCCTGATCACCGCGCAGCTTCTCTTTCTGGAAGCGGAGAATCCCAACAAGCCGATTTCCATGTATATCAACTCTCCAGGCGGTGTCGTGACCTCTGGTCTGGCGATGTATGACACCATGCAATATATCAAGCCTGAAATCGCGACTGTTTGCATCGGTCAGGCTGCTTCTATGGGTTCCTTCCTGCTGACTGCAGGCACAAAAGGACAACGTTTTGCACTTCCAAATGCCCGCGTCATGATCCACCAGCCTTCTGGCGGGGCGCAGGGACAGGCAACAGATATTGAAATCCAGGCTCGGGAAATCCTGAAAATCCGTGCTCGTTTGAATGATCTGTATGTTCAGCATACAGGCCAGGATCTTGAGACGATCGAACGGTCAATGGAACGCGATAACTTCATGACAGCAGAAGAAGCAAAAGAATTCGGTCTGATTGACGAAGTAGTCTCTCAGCGCCCGGACTCTCTTGACAATAACGAGAAGTCAGGCAAGTAAATCACATTTAATTTTTAAGTTGTGAACTTGTCTCTCTACCTCACCGTTATTATCTAGCTGTTAACGAAAAATTGAGGCGGTCATTCGTAGAATGGCCTCCTTGGACGCATAAAACCGCGTTTGTATCCCGACCGTCACAAGAGTTTAACATTCTTGTTGTCGGCGGTTCAGTCGGCGGCTAATATGAATTGTCCAGCGAATAATTGGAGTGCCTATGAGCAAGACGAGTGGCGGAGATTCAAAAAATACCCTGTATTGTTCCTTCTGTGGCAAGAGCCAGCATGAAG
>JAKSCD010000168.1 GCA_022360775.1 Sneathiellales bacterium
AAGGATGCAATATTGATTTCTTTGTGGATTTCGAATTTAAATCCATGCTCTTGCAGAAAACGATCGGTATGCTGTTTAACGAAGCCGTTCAGCGCATGATTGCGGCCTTTGAAGGACGAGCCAGGGATCTCTATGGAAAGCCTGAACTAAACGAAAAAGACGTCCTGGATCATTGAGCACAGTTAGACAAGCTGACTGAGGCGTACACCGAGCAAAGTCAGGCAAGTCAGGGTTCCGAGGATCGGAACCCATAAAGGAACCTTGAAGAATTCGCCTGAAACCGGTTCGGCGCTGGAAGAATGCTTGATCCGGATCAGCGCAATATTGACAGTGATAAACACGACTAGAACAACAGCTGACGTCATTTCTGCAAGTCCGCCTAACGGGAAAAAAAGTGCGAGCGCCAGAATGATCCCGGTTATGGCAAGAGTGGCCTGAATAGGGGTTCCTGTGACTGAATTTACGCGCGCGAAAAACTGCGGTAACAGTTCCTGCTTGCCAAGGCCGTAAAGCACCCTTGAAGCCATAATCACCTGGATCAATGCGCCGTTGAGGGTTGCAAAAAAAGCAATGACGGCGAAAAACTGACCAACAGAAGCCGGTGCTTTTTCAAATATCAGGGCGAGCGGGGCAGAGGAGGATGAAAGTTCCTCCATAGGAACGGCAAGAACTGCAACAGAAACAACAATGAAGTAAACAAGGGTTGCTATAATCAGGGTCAGCAAAATTCCGCGCGGCATATTTCTCGCTGGCTGCTTCACTTCCTCTGCTACATTTGCCATATCTTCAAAGCCGATAAAGGCGAAGAAGGCTAGCAGGCCGGCACCGAAAATACCGCCCCATGCAGCCCCTGAAAAATCCGGAAGGACAGATCCAAAATTCTGCAACAGATCCGGCTTTAACGAAAACCCGAAATAGATAACCAGCGCCAAGCCGCCAATTTCTACAAGTGTTATAAGGGCGGCCAGAGCGACTGATTCAAGAATTCCCCAAATAGCAATGGCGCCCACAATCAAGACAACAAGGATAATGAGAAGCGTATTGGGAACAGGAATAAGTGTATTCAGGTAGGCTGCTGCACCCAGGGAAACCGTCGCTGAGGATATAACGCCCGAGGCAACGACCAGAAGACCAATAGCGGTTGCAAGCGGACGTGAGCTCGTTCCTTCACGGACATAGGCTGCTTCTCCCGCGCTGACAGGAAAGCGGGTCGAGAGTTCCGCATAAGAAAAACCGGTAAAAGCCACCACGATAGACGCCAAAAGGAAGGAGATCGGCGCATACATACCGGCTTCTGCAGCCGCTTCGCCAACAAGAACATAGATCCCGGCGCCAATTGTCACCCCGAGCCCGTATAAAACCAGCAAAGGTAGGGTTAGCCGTCTCTTGAGTGCCGAGGTCTGTTCCATACTCCACTCCTTCCTTGGTGACTTGTATTCCTGAATACTAACATTCGCCAAGAAGGTGGGAATTGATTTAAAACAGCGGACAAGCGGATATTAGGATTGGCCTGCACCTTTTTTCAACAGCAAAAGCGGCAGGCCCAGAAGAATATAGAAAGCAAGATTAAAGACGGCATTTTGCCAAAAACCGGTAAGGATGGAATGAAGGGAGTCTGCGATAAACCATAAGGTCAAGGGAAGCGCAATTGCATTCCAGGCCCAGTTCTTACCGTCTCGGAGCGGTCCCTTTGCAATGTAAAGAAGTGTTCCGGACCATCCGAGCATGATGGCCCCCATAACCCCGTAGACAAATCCGAGATATTCCCGCGCTGCCGGTTCCATAAGAGGAGGTGGGGGTGAACCTTCAAAGGCGATCCAGTCAAATAGAAGATGGATCCCGACCGGCCAGAAAATCATTGCAAGACTGAAAAGAACAAGGCCCAGCAAACCGGTGAGAAGGCATCGAAACCAGACACTGGAACCTCTAAATTCGGAAAGCTGTCCCATAGGGCTTATCCTTTACGCTTAAAAAGGAAGAGCCTATTTTTAAGAATGTCTTTTGCAATTACCTGAGAGGGAAGGGACGCCTTTTTGTTGCACCTTTGTTTTTAATCGGCCTGAAATTCCAGAATATCGCCCGGGCTGCACTCAAGGGCCGTACAGATAGCATTCAGGGTTGTAAAACGAACCGCCTTGGCCTTTCCAGTTTTCAGGACAGAAAGATTTTGGACAGATACTCCTACTTTCTCCGAAAGCTCGTTGAGAGACATTTTCCGCATAGCGAGCATCACATCCAGATTAACAATGATCATTGCGCTACTCCCTCAAATCACACTATTCATTTCATCCTGCAGCTCTGCTGCCTTTCTCATGACCCGTGCGATCACCGTAATAGCGAGAGCGCCGATCAGAACAGGAAAATCGATAGAAGCAGTCGCAAATAACGTCGAGACGCCTTTCAGGGCCTGTTCACCTGCAGCGGCCATAAGGCTTTCGAAAAGCTGGGCGTCGGTAATTTCCTGAACAGAACTGAGAAGCGCTGCTGCCAGCATAATCCAGCCGATATTGCTTAGGCGCCGGGTTGTTCGTGAACTGAAAAGTGATCCTTGCTGAAAAGCTGAAAAAAGCCGATCTATCTGATAGATAATCATAATCCAGAGAAGGATCGAGAGCAGTGTTGTGGTGATCATAAAGGTGTCAAACCAGACGGGAACCTCAATCATTGCAATCTCGCTATCCATGGATCGAGTCTGAATATTCGGATTGGTTACGGTGATTGCTTTTTCCGTGACGGATATATCAATGCCACCAAGTCCCAGGAACTCCGGCATGACCCAGCCGAGAAGAGAAAGCGCAAACAGGATATGCAGAACAATACGGGCTTTTTTTGCCATGCTTCTGATGGCCGGTGTCGAATGTAGCATCACAATCTCCTTAATAACTTTAAACAGGGTATGGCATTTAAAATTTCGAAAAACAAGATAAATTTCATGATAAACATTAAAAAATTAACTTAGAAAGAGAAAAAACTATTTTTCATTGTAAGGAGAGAGCGCGGCAGATTTCTTTTTCCCGTTGTTAATGGGGATGTATTTTTCTACCCTGTAGGAAATTTCTATCATCGAGGGGGCTTGAAGATGTATGTGATCACAAACAGAGAAATTTTGAAAGAAAAGGGGCTGAGAGCTTTTG
>JAKSCD010000031.1 GCA_022360775.1 Sneathiellales bacterium
CCTCCTTTAATGCCATGGTTATCTGGATGGAGAGTACCCTTCGAAATCTTGAAACGGAAATTTCCAGCAGAATGGAAATTTCAGAGGAGCTGGATACAAAGAATGAATCTCTCCTGCGGGCTCAGACTATCGCCAAGATCGGCTATTGGGATCTTAACCTTGTCCAGTCCACAGAAGAATGGTCCGATACACTTTATGATATTTATGGCCTTCCTCACGACACCCAACCCAGCTATGACGGTTTTAAGGCCTGTATTCACCCTGATGACAGGGAACGGGTTATCCAGACCCAGGAAGCAAAAGTCGCAAAGCGGGAACCTTTTTCGATAGGGTACCGTATTCAGCATAAGAATGGCCTGATCCGCTATGTACAAAGTCATGGGGAAGTAAAAGAGGATGAACATGGGAACCCGATCAAGGTTTACGGCATTCTTCAGGATCTGACCGAACTCACTCTTGCCCAAAAGGAACTCGAGACCAAGAAAAGCGAGCTGGAGCAGCTCAATAAAAGTCTTGAGCACAAGGTCGAGAACCGGACAAAATCCTTAAAAGCGGCGAAAGAGGAAGCCGAACTTGCCAGTCAGGCAAAAACCGAGTTTCTGGCATCCATGAGCCATGAAATCCGGACACCGCTCAATGGTATTATCGGGATGTCTCAGCTTTTGCGGGACGACAAGCTGAATAATGACCAAAGAGAAAAAGTGGAAATTCTGCTTTCGTCGGGTATGAACCTCCTGTCCCTCGTCAATGATGTCCTCGATATGAGTAAAATCGAAAGCGGCTCCCTGGATCTCGAGCAAGCAGTTTTCTCTTTCGAGACAATGCTGAAATCCAGCTTTGCCCCTTTTAAAATCATGGCAGAGAAGAAAAACCTCTTCTTCAAGATGGAGATCGACCCGGATTGCTACCGCCATATTCGCGGAGATGAAATCCGCATCAGGCAAATCATCAATAACCTTATCGGAAACGCGATTAAATTTACTGCAAATGGCGGCATAACCGTTACAGTGCGTAAAAAGGATGTCTCCCTCACCTCTCCTTGTATCATCACCGTTCAGGATACAGGCGGTGGTATTGCCAAAGATCGCCTTCCCCATATCTTTGAAGCCTTTGCCCAGGAAGATACGTCCATTTCCAGACGCTTTGGCGGGACAGGCCTTGGCCTTTCCATCGTGAAACAGCTGGTAGAACTTATGGGCGGAGAGATCTCCGTCACGAGTGAGCTTGATAAAGGAAGCTGCTTTACCGTTCTTCTTCCCTTCCAGGAAGCAGTATCAACATCGACCCAAAACACGCCCGAGGCAAATTTAAGGGCGACAGAGGCAGTTGAGCCCCTGCATATCCTTCTGGCAGAGGATAATGATGTAAATGCAATGATTGCCGAAGCTTTCCTGAAAAAATTCGGCCACACCTCAGTGCGTGCTGAAAATGGTAAAATAGCACTGGAGAAGTCACAGAATGAAACTTTCGATCTTATCCTGATGGATGTGCATATGCCGGAAATGGACGGAATTGAAGCGACAAAAAACATCCGTAAAAATCTGGACCGTAACAGGTTACCGATCATTGGCCTGACAGCGGAAGCCTTTAAAGAACGTCTTGGATATTTCAAAGAAGCCGGAATGAATGATGTGCTGACAAAACCTTTCACTGAAGAACAGTTAAGGGATGCTGTCGGAGAAATTCAGAAACAGAAAAAAATCGCATAAAAAAGCGCCGGAGAGTTCTCCCCCGGCGCGTCATCAACATAAAGTAATGGACTAGCCGTAGCGGTAGGGGCGACCGGCTTTTTGCATATCTGCGTTATATTTCTTGAAGATATCCACAACCTTTTTCTTGGTTTCGGATTCTGATGCGATCTCGTCCCAGAATTTAAGGGCTGCGTTTTCAACAGTTGCCCATTCTTCATCCGGAATGGATGTGAGCTCCATTTTCGTGCCGTTCACACGCAGATTGGCTTCACCGCCCCAATACCACCACTGACGGTAATAATGGCTCTGGTCCATGCAGACTTTAAGAAGTTCCTGCAAGTGAGCAGGAAGCTCATTATAGCGATCCATATTGGCAAAGAAGGATCCCGCCCAGGCACCAGAAATATTGTTGGTCAGGAAGTAGTTGGTCACATCAGCCCAGCCAACAGTATAGTCTTCGGTAATACCGGACCAGGCAATACCATCAAGCTCACCCGTCTGAACCGCAACTTCAATATCTTCCCATGGCAGGGTTACCGGAACCACGCCGAACTGGGCAAGGAAGCGACCCGCTGTCGGGAAAGTAAAGACGCGTTTGCCTTTCAGATCATCCAGGCTGCGGATCGGATCTTTTGTCGCAAAGTGACAAGGATCCCAGGCTCCGGCAGAAATGTGTTTTACGCCCACCTTGGAATATTCAGCATCCCAGATTTCGTTAAGGCCATACTGGTTGAACAAAACCGGCACATCCAGTGAGTAACGGGATGCAAACGGGAAATAACCACCGAAGACAGTTACCTCGGTAGGTGACGCCATTGAATCGTCATCGGACTGAACCGCATCAATGGTGCCCTTCTGCATCGCCCGGAACAATTCTCCTGTCGGGACAAGCTGATCCGCAAAATAAAGCTCGATTTCCATCTCATCGCCAGCGATTTTGTTGAAGCTGTCGATCGCCGGTTTGATCACATGCTCTGCAAGTGCTGCACCCGCATATGTCTGCATACGCCATTTGATTTTTGACTGGGCAATTGCAGGTGTTGCAAAAGCAGCTGCCGGTGCGGCAACCGCTGCCCCCTTAATAAAATTACGCCGAGTTGTCATAACTACCTCCGAGTTCGTTCAATAAATTAACGACAGTTGTAATCAGCTTAACTAACTAAAACGGTTTCCCGTTACCTCCCATACACTGTTTTAGGCAGCCACAGAGCAATCTCCGGGAACGCCATAATGACAGCCAGTGCAGCTACCATCACCATTACGAATGGCAAAATCGATCCATATATATCTTTAAGGCTGATCTGTGGCGGAGCCATGGCCCGCATCAGGAACAGGTTATAGCCAAA
>JAKSCD010000030.1 GCA_022360775.1 Sneathiellales bacterium
AACTGCCAACGGCTTCTTCAAGAGCTTCCACTTGTTCAGATAGCGCTGATTTCAGGCTTTCACCTTTTTCTGTTGCCTCTTTCAATGCATTTGAGAAAAGGGCGGCCTGCTCCACCATAATGCCGTCGATTTCCCCTTTCTGTTTTCCGCCCTCGGTAATCAATGCTTCCACGATTTTGAGGCGCCGATCCATTTCCCCCTGGAAATGATCCGCATTGCTGAGGAGCTGTTTTGCAGCATCCTCCGCCTTTTCCGATTGCCGTTCGAGATTGCTGCTGGCATCGCCAATTCTGGTTGCCGCATTTTCTGTTTCAGCCTGCACCTCACGTGATTGCCGACGCAGACTTAGGGTGAGGCTGGCAACCCGGGCTTCTGCTTCCGGGCTTGGATATCCAAGATCCTTCATCAGGCTATCCAATGCGCGTCCGGTCAGCCTGTTTTCGCGATTACGTTTGATATTGGCGAGAAGCAGCCACAAGAAAGCTACCGGCGTAAAAGCGCCCGCAAAAAACGCACCGATTTCATGGGGCAGGAGATTCCATAGATTTGGCCAACCGATATTCTTGTGAACATAAACTGTTACCAATCCAAGCCACAGGATCGTAAGCAGATTAACCAAAGTGACTGCAATAATGGCAGATCGTTGGCTTCTATTCTCGGATTTTAGCTCTTCATGCGATCCAAGAACCAATGGTGCGTCATTACTGTCCTGGTTCCGATCTGCATCCGGATGCTTCAAAATCATTCCTGCCTCCAACATTCTTAAAGACAGGTTCCGGTATTAATGTAAATCCGTCAAGTTTTAGCGCATCAAATAAAAAGAGCGGCTTGCACCGCTCTCTTCACTTTATTTAATAACATTCGCTTCTTTAAGGGAGCTGATTGTACTTTCAGAGATCCCCCAACTTCCGAGCGCCTCATCAGTATGCTGTCCTGGAGAACAGGGTGCTCCCTGAATTTCGGATTTGGTGCGAGAAAATTTTGGTGCCGGTGCTGGTTGAACAACGCCATCAATATCAACAAAGGTTTCCCGGGCAATATTATGCGGATGTCTGGCCGCTTCATCCATCGAGAGAACAGGTGCAAAACAAACATCCGTTCCCTCCATGATTTCACACCACTCATCCCGTGTTTTCGAAATAAACACCTCGCCAAAACG
>JAKSCD010000355.1 GCA_022360775.1 Sneathiellales bacterium
TAAACAGAGACATAATTGTAGATTTTGAAGAGCTCTCGAGTTTATTTTCAGAATCAGCTTTCAAAAATGATAAATAAAAAAGGCGGCTCATCGGCCGCCTTTTCCTTTTTCAGCTCTTGTGCGATCAGATTTCGCTTAACCGGTCGGCGGCGTCTTTCAGCTTCGCCATTTTCACTTCTGCTTCACCGAGTTTCTCGCGCTCTGCTGCGACCACATGTTCAGGGGCGCCGCTCACAAATTTTTCATTGCCGAGCTTCTTGTTCAAGCCAGTGATATAGCCGTTCAGTTTACCCATTTCTTTTGTGAGGCGCGCTTTTTCCGCGTCCAGATCCATGGAGCCTGCGACTTCCAGTCCAACTGTTGCGCCATCATGCACAAATTGCAGGGTTCCTTTCGCAAAGGCGGTATCAACAGCCTTGCTGTCAAGCCGCGCCATGCGGGAGATTATATCCCAATGGTCTTCAAGCCAGGCTTTATGAGCGTCCCCTGCTTCATTGAAAATCATCGGGATTTTTGCACCAGCCGGAACATTCATTTCGCTTCGAACGCCACGGATACCGCTGATCAGCCCTTGAACCCAGGTCATCTCGTTATCTGCCGCCTCATTCACCGCATTTTCAGGATAAACCGGCCAGTCAGAGACAATCAGGTCCGCCGCGCGATTTGCGCCCAGTGACCCCCATAGTTCTTCTGTTACAAAAGGCATAAAAGGATGCAAGATTTTCAGGATCTGATCCAGAACCCAGGCCGCTGTCGCTTGCGTTTCTGCTTTTGCAGCCGCATCGTCTCCCTGGAACGGGATTTTGGCAAATTCCAGATACCAGTCGCAAAACACATTCCAGGTGAAGGAATAGATGGCGTTCGATGCATCATTAAAGCGATAGCCATCACGTTTTCCCTCCAGCGCTTCGCGGACCGCCGCTTCGCATTTGGCCACTTCACCGACAATCCAGCGATTGACCGGCTGATTGCTGGCAAACGGATTAAACCCGTCCGGTACCGCACATTCATTCATCTCGCAGAAACGCGCGGCATTCCAAAGCTTTGTCGTGAAATTCCGGTAGCCTTCCACTCTTTGTTCAGAAAGGCGGACATCTCGTCCTTGCGCTGCACTGGCGGAAAGGAAGAAACGCAGCGCATCCGCACCGTATTTTTCAACCAGGTCCAGCGGATCGACCACATTGCCCTTGGATTTGGACATCTTCGCGCCATGCTCATCGCGCACCAGTGCATGGATATAGACCGTATGGAATGGCGGTTCATCATCCATAAAATGAAGCCCCATCATCATCATCCGGGCAACCCAGAAGAAAATAATGTCAAACCCTGTAATCAGGACATCAGTCTGATAGTATTTTTCAATCTCCGGCGTCTTGTCGGGCCAGCCCAATGTGGAAAATGGCCAAAGCGCAGAGGAAAACCAGGTATCCAGAACATCATTATCCCGGGTCAGCTCTTCATCTTTGCCATAATGCGCTTTCGCCGCGGCCAGGGCTTCTTCTTCGGTTTCTTCAACAAAGATCATGCCATCGGGGCCGAACCAGGCCGGAATGCGATGCCCCCACCAAAGCTGACGGGAAATACACCAGGGCTGGATATTGCGCATCCAGTCATAATAGGTGTTGGTCCATTTGGCCGGAACGAACTTGGTCCGTCCACTTTCAACCGCGCGGATCGCCGGCTGCGCCATTGTCGCGGCATCAGCAAACCACTGATCTGTGAGGAAAGGCTCAATCACCACACCGGAACGGTCGCCATAAGGCACCATATGGGTGTGATCCTCGATCTTGTCTAGAAGCCCGAGCGCGTCAATCTCCGCAACGATGGCTTTACGCGCAGCGAAACGTTCCATGCCCCGGTATTTCTCAGGAACAGCATCATTGAGATGAGCATTCTCATCCATGATATTGATAACCTCAAGCCCGGTACGCTTACCAACCTCAAAGTCATTAAAGTCATGGGCTGGCGTGATTTTCACCGCACCGGAGCCTTGCTCGGGATCTGCATAGTCATCGGCTACGATCGGAATGCGGCGGCCAACGATCGGCAGGATGACATGTTTGCCGATCAGGTCTTTATAGCGATCGTCGTCAGGATGAACAGCAACGCCTGTATCGCCCAGCATGGTTTCAGGCCGGGTTGTGGCAACGGTGATGTATTTTCCATCCTCGCCTTCAATCGGATAATTGAAGTGCCACATATGGCTGTTGATTTCTTTTTGCTCCACTTCCAGATCGGATATCGCCGTATGGAATTTGGGATCCCAGTTGACCAGGCGCTTGTCGCGATAAATCAGACCTTCTTTATAGAGCTGAACAAACACCTTGCGAACGGCTTTGGAAAGGCCTTCATCCATGGTGAAGCGTTCCCGGTCCCAGTCACAGGATGCACCGAGACGGTGCAGCTGGCCAATGATCGACCCTCCGGATTGCTCTTTCCATTCCCAGATCTTCTCGATGAATTTTTCCCGCCCCAGATCATGGCGGGTAATACCCTGCTCCGCCAGCTGGCGTTCCACCACCATCTGGGAGGCGATGCCGGCATGGTCGGTTCCGGGCTGCCACAATA
>JAKSCD010000277.1 GCA_022360775.1 Sneathiellales bacterium
AGGTTCTGATCCTGAAAAGTGGTATGATCGAAAATTATGGCCCGAAAGAAGAGGTCCTGAGTCAGGTGACCAGGGCGGTCAGAAAACCTGAAGCCAGACCAGTGGAAACACCAGAAAAGGTGGAGGCTTAAATGACAGACGAAAAGAAAACCGCCGTTGTTCCAACCAGCGCAAAAGCCTCGATTATCCTGGGACTGTTTCTGATTGTCTTTGGTTTTGGCAGTTTTGCGGCCTGGGCGACGATTGCCGAGCTTTCCTCGGCTGTTATTTCGCAAGGAACAGTAAAGGTCTTCTCCAACCGCAAGAAGGTCCAGACGCTCGGCGGGGGTGAAGTGAAAACCCTTGCCGTGAAAAATGGGGACAAGGTGAATGTTGGTGATGTTCTTGTCACACTGGATCAGACGCAGACAGCGGCTACCCACGCCATCATCCAAAGCAACTACAATACCTCTCGCGCCATGATCGCCAGGTTAAAGTCCGAACGGGACGGCGACAAGGCAGTACAATACCCAGCTGACCTGCGGATGGATAAAAACGACCCGGCGCTTCAGGAGATCATTTCGGGCCAAAACAAGCTTTTTCAGGCGCGAAAAGAGAGTCTGGAGGGGCAAACCTCCATGGTCGGGGAACGGATAGAGCAGCTAAAAGAGGAAATTACCGGATTAAAAGCGCAGGAAGAAGCGAAAAGAACGCAGATACAGCTGATCGGGGATGAATTGAAAGGACTTGAGGAACTTCATAAAAAGGGGCATGCGCCGCTTACCCGAATTCTGGCGTTGAAAAGGGAAACCGCTGAATTGAAAGGGGAGCTGGGGGAGCATATTGCTGCTATCGCAAGATCAAAACGCCTGATTGGTGAAGCCGGTCTTGAAATCATTCAAATTCAGAAAGCATTTATCGAAGGTGTCGTTACCGAACTTCAGCAAAAGGAAGGGGAGCTTTTTGATCTGCAGGAACGCCTGAACGCTACCCGGTATATGCTCTCGCAAACTGAAATCAGGGCAACGGAAAAAGGAACTGTTGTTGGTCTTACCGTTCATACAGTGGGCGGTATTTTGCAGCCCGGGGAAACATTGCTGGAAATTGTGCCGGATAACGACACTCTGGTGGTAGAGGCAAAAGTACTGCCTACGGACATTGATGATGTACGCCTTGACCTTCCAGCAGAAGTTCAGTTTACCGCTTTTTCCCAGCGCACCACACCCAAGCTTGAAGGAAAGGTGATTTATGTTTCAGCAGATAGCCTGATTGATCCGGAAAGCAAAATGCCTGTCTTTATGGCGCGTATTGAAATCACTGAAGAGGAGGCGAAACGGCTGGGCGACAAGGTTCTGCAGCCTGGAATGCCTGCCGATGTTTTTATCATGACAGGCGATACCACGCCGCTTGACTATCTGATCAAGCCCATACGCGAAACGGCAGAAAAAGCCTGGCGCGAAGGGTGAGGATCAGTAATCCTCTTCTCCCAGCATGACCACGCATTTTCCGTCAACAGTCCGGTTAATCACGGCATCCATTGCATCATGAAATTGATGTAACGGAAAACGCGCACCGACTTCAGGTTTTAATTTCCCTTCATTATAAAGATCGATAAGGCCGCCGATCATTTCATCCAGTGCCTCGGTGAAATCGGACCGTTTTGTACCCGGCGTCCAGCCGTAAAAATGCCCAAGATTAAAACCCATGGCGGACACATTTTTAAGCAGTAATAGATTGGCTGGAATTTCCGGGATTGTACCGCAGGCATAGCCGATGGTCAGTAACCGCCCTTCCCAGGCAATGCAGCGCAGGCTTTTATGAGTAACATCACCGCCAATACTGTCATAAATAACTTCGGCGCCGCGGCCATTTGTGATTTCCAGAACTCTTTCGCGGAAATCTTCCTTGCGATGATCGATGACATAGTCAGCGCCATGCTTTCTGGCGGTTTCTGTGTGTTTCTCGCCGCCGGCGACC
>JAKSCD010000029.1 GCA_022360775.1 Sneathiellales bacterium
CCAAAGGGGAGCATATTGATCACTGCCTGGTTGGCGAGCCAACTAATCCCGAGCAGCTTGGCGATATGGTCAAAATCGGAAGGCGTGGATCTTTTACAGGATTCCTGAGCGTCATCGGGACGGAAGGCCATGTGGCCTATCCTCATCTGGCTGATAATCCTGTGCCTCATCTGGTGGCCATGATGGCGGCGCTAGATGAAATGCATCTTGATGAGGGCAGCGATCATTTCCAGCCCAGCAATCTGGAATTCACAACAGTTGATGTGGGTAATCCGGCAACAAATGTTATTCCGCCTTCTGCCCGAGCAACTTTCAATATCCGTTTTAACACCTTTCACAGCCTGGATGGCCTGGATGAGCGTATACGTGACCTTTTGGACAGGATTGCCAAAGAACGCGGAGCAAAATACGAACTTAGAGTTTTGAAAAATTCCGAACCTTTCCTTACCCAGGAAGGGGATTTCAGCGCACTTGTTTCAAGATCCATTCAGGAGCATCTTGGAACAAAACCAGAGCTTTCGACAACAGGGGGAACGTCTGATGCCCGTTACATCAAAAACTACTGCCCGGTCGTGGAATTTGGCCTGGTAGGCCAGACTATGCATAAAATTGATGAACATGTGAGTGTTGCCGATATCGAGCAATTGGCTAATATCTATACATCCATTCTTGAAGGATATTTTGCTTAAAGCAACATGCCTAATCTTATCGAAATAGTCTGGTCGCTATACGGGTGCTACAGAATTGCGCTGCGAGACAACAATGCTCTCGGCTATTTCAACTTATCCGCCTCGGGTTTCTGGACTTCCTTTGGCGCAATGTTGCTGATCGTGCCAGTATTGTTTGTCGAAGGCTATCTTGATTTTAAGGCAATGGACCCGAAAATCGGTTTTTCAGCCTTCCTTTTTATCAAACTTGCAATTGTTGCCCTCGCTTGGCTCGGATACCTTGCTCTGGTCGGTTTGCTGGACGGATATGTCTTTAAAACCGGGAAGTTCGGGGTCTTCACAATCGTTTTCAATTGGGCTTATCTGGCCATCAATCTCTTTTGGATTCCCTTTTATATTCTCATCCTGGGATTAATGGGACCAGAAGCAACAGCCCTCTTTTCCCTGATATATATCGGCCTCAGTTACGTCTTTCTTTGGTTTGTTATCACTGAAACACTTCGAATTTCAGGGGGGATCGCAGGACTTCTCGCCTTTGGAAAATTTATTCTTGTTATTCTGGTCCAGATCGCGGTTTTCGAACTCTATTTCAGTTGATCTATCCCAGCAGCTCATCAAGCGGAAAGCCTGAAAATTTCTTGTTTTCGGTCATCACTACATGGGTCTTGATATTGACAACGTTGGCGCCGGAATTGAGTAACATCTCATTCACCACATGATACCGCTCCATATCCGCACAAACGACGCGCAGGATAAAGTCACATCCTCCACTTACCGTGTCGCATTGAACGACCTCGGGTAAAGCTTCAACAAAATTCTCAAATACCCTGAAGTCCTGTTGCCGATGATTTTCCAAGGTAATCATCGCAATACAGGTTATGGAACGGCACAGTCTGTCGAGATTAATACTGGCCTGATAGGGCCCAAGACAGCCATCCTCTTCCAGCTTCCGAACCCGCGCAAGGCAGGAGCTGGGGGACAGACCAACCTTATCGGCTAGCTGTAGATTGGTAATACGGGCAGCTCCCTGCAAGATCGAAATTATATTCTGATCAATCTTGTCCAGCTCTCGCTTTTTAACAGATTGAGCCACTTTAACCCTCCAAAAATCAACTGACTGGGAAAAATAATGCCTATTAAAGTGCTGAAATCAAGCAAATTTGACTTCCTGATCAACTGCATCATCTCTGACATTATGATTTTTCATATAGCCGAATAAAATTCGGAGAAAAACACTTATTTTAAAGAATATTCTGTGATGGACCTTCAAAACCACAGCCTATTTCTCAACGTTCCTGATAGCATTATTGACTTGGGATCGATTTACATTCAGCAATAAAAGGGAATTGCCGCAATGCCTCATTCATCACTTATGGCGACCTATGCCCCGCCGGAAATCCTGTTTGAAAAGGGCGAAGGGGCCTATCTGATTACCAGGGAGGGCGATCGTTATCTCGATTTTATTTCCGGAATTGCAGTCACTGCTTTTGGTCACAATCATCCGCATCTGGTAGCCGCCCTAAAAAACCAGGCAGAGAAATACTGGCATACCTCCAACATGTTCCGTGTCGAACATGGGGAACGGCTTGCTGAAAGGCTTTGCGCAAACAGCTTCGCAGATCGGGTCTTTTTCGGAAACTCCGGCGCGGAAGCCGTAGAAGCCGGTCTCAAAATGATGCGCCGCTATCACTTCGATCGCGGGGATACCAAGCGAAACCGGATCATCGGCATGCATAACGCCTTTCATGGCCGGACAATCGCAACTGTTGCAGCGGCGGGCAATCCTTCTCATACGAAAGGTTTTTTTGAAGGAGATCTGGGATGCGACCATGTTCCTTTTGGCGACATTCAGGCTCTCGAAACGGCAATCACAGAAAAAACAGCCGGCGTTATTCTGGAACCTGTGCAAGGAGAAGGGGGTATTCTTCCTGCCCCTGAAGGATATCTGAAAGCTGTTCGCAATCTCTGTGATCAACATGGCATTCTCTTAATGGTCGATGAAATTCAATGCGGAATGGGCAGGACGGGCAAGCTTTTTGCCTATGAATGGGCTGGCATTGAACCGGATATTCTGTCTTCTGCTAAAGGACTTGGTGGTGGTTTTCCTGTCGGAGCCTGCCTTGCTTCGGAAAAAGCGGCCTCCTGTATGGTTGTTGGAACCCATGGCTCAACATTTGGTGGCAATCCGCTTGCAACCGCCGTTGGCAATGCTGTTCTGGATCTGCTTTTAGAAAACGGTTTTCTGGAGCAGGTAACAGCAAAAAGCCTAAAACTCAGAGAAGGATTGCAACAGCTTGCTGGCAAACATCCCGCTATTTTAGGTGATGTTCAGGGGCTCGGGCTGATGCTTGGCATCAAATGTCATGTCCCCAATACCGAAATGCTGGCCCGATTACGGGATGCAAAACTCCTGACCGGTCGCGCAGGCAGCGATATTCTTCGCCTTCTCCCACCACTTAACCTCACGGATCAGCATATCGAAGAAGCTCTCGAGATTCTCGACAAAACCTGCGCACACTGGGGATAAAGAAAAGATGACACTTCCTTCCTTCTTGAACTGGATTGATGAGGAACGCGATCAAATGATCGGGACTGTCCGGACCTGGTCTCATGTCAATTCCGGCAGTTTTCATCTGGCTGGGCTTGAGAAAATGGCAACCCTTCTCGCAGAGGCCTTTTCAGCAACCGGGGGCGATGTGCAGCTCCTTCCTTCTGATCAGATGCCCAAGATCTCAGAGAAGGGAGAGAAACAGCACCAGGAAACCGGCAAGATCCTCAAAATTTCCATGCGCCCGGATGCAAATCGCCGCGTTCTGCTTTGTGGGCATATGGATACGGTTTTCCCAGAAACCTCTCCTTTTCAAGAATGTACAGACCTTGGTGATGGACGTCTTAAAGGACCAGGGGTCGCCGATATGAAAGGCGGATTAATGGTGATCCTCACCGCCCTTCGTGCATTTGAGAAAAGCTCGCATCATACTCAGATAGGATGGGATGTGATTATCAATGCCGATGAAGAAATCGGCTCCTTCGGCTCACGGAAAATTCTCACTGATCATGCAAAAAATGCTGACCTTGGCCTGGTTTATGAACCTGCACTGGCGGACGGAACCCTTGCGGGCGCGAGAAAGGGCAGCGGTAATTTTTCTCTGATCGTTAAAGGAAAGGCTGCTCATGCCGGGCGCGATCACCATCTGGGCCGCAATGCAATAGCATCTCTTGCGCACGCAATCACACAGCTGGACCGGCTCACAGCAGGCAGGCCGGATCTAACGGTCAATGTGGGGCATATTTCAGGTGGTGGAGCCCTTAATGTTGTGCCGGACCTCGCTATCTGCCGCCTGAATGTCCGTATCAAGGCGCCGGAAGATCAGACCTGGTTTTTAAATCAGGTCAAATCGATTGAAACCGAATTAAATAACAAAGATGGCATAACAGCAGAGTTTCACGGCGAATTTACACGCCCCCCAAAACCCATGACCAAACCTCTGGAACAGGTTTTTGATCTTCTCAAGTCCTGTGGCAGCGATCTTGGGATCGAGATCTCTCAAAAACCAACCGGGGGATGCTGTGACGGGAACAACCTGGCTGCCGCCGGTCTTCCTAACATTGACACGCTTGGTGTGAGAGGGGCAAACATCCATTCTGATCAGGAATATATGATCATGGACAGCCTTACAGAGCGCGCGAAACTGACCGCCCTCCTCCTTCACAAACTGGCCTCAGGGGAAGCCTCATTTCCTGAACGGGAGACCGTCCAATGATTGTTATTCGCCAGGCAAAAATGAGTGATATCAATTGCTTGATGGATATCTCAACGGCAACAGGAAGTGGAATGTCTTCCATGCCCACCAATCTTGGTAAGTGGCAGTCCAAATTGCAGGATAGTGAAAACAGCTTTGAAAAAGCCGTCTCGGAACCCGCCGGCGAAACCTATTTCATGGTGATGGAGGATCTTGAAACCGAAAAAATAGTTGGAACAACAGCGATCTATGCCGGTGTCGGTCTGGATCAGCCCTTTTATTCCTACAAGGTCTCCACGCTTATTTCCATTTCCAAGGAACTGGAGAAAAAGAATCAGATGGAGGTATTGCATCTGGTCAATGATTTCACGGGCAGTACAGAAATCGGCTCTCTTTATCTGGATCCTGACTACCGGATCAAAGGTAATGGCCGTTTTCTCTCGCGCTGCCGCTTTCTCATGCTGGCGGATTTTCCTGAGCGCTTCGGTGAGACCATTATTGCTGAAATGCGAGGCTGGCAGGATGGTGAAGGGCATTCGCCTTTCTGGGAGCAGCTGGGGCGGAAATTCTTCGGCCTGGGCTTTGAAAATGCAGATTTTATGAGTGCAGTTAAAGGCAATCAGTTTATCACGGATCTCATGCCTCGCCACCCCATCTATGCGGACTTGCTCCCAGGCGAAGCGCGAGAGGCCATCGGTGTTGCTCACCCCGCATCAAAACCCGCACTGAAACTGCTTGAAAAAGAAGGGTTCAGAAAAAGCGGATATGTGGACATTTTTGATGGCGGGCCCACCGTGCAATGTCAAATCCGCAATATTGAAACTGTCAAGAACTGTCATCGGGCTGAGGTGCAGAAAATTACCAAGACGCTTCCTGATGACGAGGAACAGATCTATATGATCAGTAACTGTGATCTCAATAACTACCGGTTCGTCCGCGGGACAATTGTTCATCTGGATAAAGGTTCCGTCGCGCTTGGCCGGGAAACCGCAGATGCCCTCGAAATCACCGAAGGCCAGATCGTCAGTTTTGCAGCTTAAGGATCGCTCCATGTTACATGAAAAACTCTTTATCAACGGTCAGTGGGTTTCCGGACAGGGATCTGAATTCACATCGGAAAATCCACAAACCGGAGAACAGCTGTGGTCTGCCTGTTCAGCGACTGTCACAGAAGTGGATCTAGCGGTTCAGGCGGCTCGCGATGCGTTTAAAAAATGGGCGCTCCGTCCTGTTGAAGGAAGACTTGAAATTATTCATCGGTATCAGGCGCTTCTGACAGAAAAGAAGGATGAAATTGCACATCTTATCGCTGATGAAACAGGGAAACCCTATTGGGAAGCTCTGACCGAAGCTGCAACGATGGTGGGCAAGATCAACCTTTCCAAAAACTCCTTTGAAGAAAGAACCGGTGAAAAAGAAAACCAAATCCCGGGAGCTATGGCCCGCCTTCGCCACAAGCCTCATGGTGTCGTTGCTGTTTTTGGTCCTTACAATTTTCCAGGACATCTTCCAAATGGCCATATTGTTCCGGCCCTGATGGCAGGCAATACTGTTATTTTCAAACCAAGCGAACTCACACCCGCTGTTGGCGAATTGATGGTCACTCTCTGGCAGGAGGCAGGATTACCGAACGGCGTCCTCAATCTCATACAAGGTGCTGCCGATACGGGTATCGCGCTCAGCTGCCATGATGATATTGACGGCCTTTTCTTCACTGGAAGTTCCAGGACAGGCGCGCTGCTCCATGCTGAATTTGGTCGAAAGCCCGGCAAGATCCTTGCCCTCGAAATGGGTGGGAATAACCCGCTTATTGTGAGCCAGGTCTCTGACGTTAAAGGAGCCGTCTATCACAGCCTTCATTCGGCTTTTGTTACTGCCGGTCAGCGCTGCACCTGTGCTCGCCGCCTTATTCTCCCCAAGAGCGATATCGCAGATGAATTCCTCAATCTGTTGTTAAAGGCCACCAGCGCCTTGAAAGTGGGACCGGATAATGACGGCGAGCCTCCCTTTATGGGAAGTCTTATTTCCAACAAGGCAGCCGACGGCTTACTTGCAGCACAGCAAAATCTTATTCGATTAGGCGGAAAATCTCTTATTTCGCTGTCCAGATTGATCGAAGGCAAACCCTTCCTGCGCCCTGGAATTATTGATGTAACGGATGTCGAGGACCTGCCAGACGAAGAATATTTCGGGCCTCTCCTTCAGATCATTCGCACGGACAATCTGGATACTGCAATTGAAATAGCCAATAAAACAAGTTTTGGTCTTTCCGCAGGTATTATCTGTGATGACGAGGCGGAATATGAAAAATTTCTGGTTCGATCGCGCGCCGGAATTGTGAACTGGAACCGTCCCCTTACCGGTGCAAGCGGCGCTGCCCCTTTCGGCGGCATCGGGGCTAGTGGCAATCATCGCCCAAGCGCCTTTTATGCAGCGGATTATTGCGCCTATCCTGTTGCCTCGGTTGAAGCGCAAAAAGCCGATCTTCCTGAGACCTTAAGCCCCGGGATTACACTCTGATGCGTATAAGTGAGGTTAATTTTGATGGACTGGTTGGGCCAACCCATAATTTTGCGGGCCTTTCCTTTGGCAATATCGCATCGGCCAAAAATGCAGAAAGTTTCTCGAACCCCAGGGCTGCTGCGCTTCAGGGACTTCATAAAATGAAAGCGCTTGCCGATATGGGGCTTCAGCAAGGCGTGCTCCCACCGCTGGAGCGTCCCCATATCCCAAGCCTTAAAAAACTGGGTTTCACCGGTGCTGACGAGGAAATCCTGTCAAAGGTGCAGCAATCCGCACCTCATATTCTAGCCAGTTGCAGTTCCGCCTCTTCCATGTGGGTTGCTAA
>JAKSCD010000028.1 GCA_022360775.1 Sneathiellales bacterium
CGCAGAAAAATGTGCGCATGTCAGATATTGCGAAACGGGCAGGGATCTCTCGCCAGGCGCTTTATCTGCATTTCAAAACCCGAGCGGAGCTTCTGATTGAAGCCACGTTCTATTTCGATGATCTGAAAGGCACGGAAGAGCATCTGGCGCCCAGTCGGGCGGCCACCACTGGGGTGGAAAGACTGGATGCCTATATGCGAGCCTGGGGCGCGTATTTGCCGGTTCTTTACGGCATTGCGAAAGCGTTTCTTTTGATGATCGAGAGTGATGAGGAGGCAAAGGCCGCCTGGACCCAGCGAATGCAGGATATGCGTGAAGGCTGTGAGGCCGCGATCCTTGCCTTAAAGCGGGATGATTGCCTCACGGATCTTTATACGGTTGAAGAGGCAACGGATCTTCTCTGGACCATGATGTCCGTTCGTAACTGGGAACAACTGACCCAGGACTGCGGCTGGTCAGCGGAACGCTATACAGAAAAACTGATCCTGATGGCGGAGGCGACTTTTGTGAAAAAGGGGTGAGGGAGCCTTCCTGATCTAGTTGTAATCGAAAATCAATTCGCCGTTTCTCATAAAACAGCGCCCGATTTTTCTGTGACCGGCATAGAGTGTGCCGGGTTCCAGAAGTCTGAAGCTTTCGTCAAAATAGCCTAAGCAATGTTCGCGTTTTTTATTGTAATACGAGCCCATGCGGGTGATTTTACCGTTTTTGTAATAGGCCTTG
Source organism: Sneathiellales bacterium (assembly GCA_022360775.1). Taxonomy (GTDB): domain Bacteria; phylum Pseudomonadota; class Alphaproteobacteria; order Sneathiellales; family Sneathiellaceae; genus Sneathiella. The sequence continues at coordinate 724 of JAKSCD010000028.1, forward strand.
AACAGACGTTTGTCAGCGAAAAAGATCTGCATATTGCCGTTATATTTCCCGTCTTTAAAGCTCCCCACAACGCGTGCGCCACTTTGAAAACGCAGGACACCTTTGCCATTGGGAAGGAAATTTTCAACTTCGCCGATATATCGGGTGCCTTCGGGGTAGGTCATCTCGATCTTGCCGACCATTTTCCCGGCCTTGAAGCGTCCCTTATATCGTGCGCCGTCCGCCCTTTTATAGTCGCCATATCCATCAGGCTTGTTATTAACGATAGAGCCTTCATAGACGCTGCCATTGTCA
>JAKSCD010000027.1 GCA_022360775.1 Sneathiellales bacterium
GTATATCTGCCATCCCTCTGTATACCATATGAAATGAACCTGATTACACTGATGGGTGCTAATGATGTTACCATCATTAGTACTGTGTGGGCACACGCAGACTGGATTAGCACTTCAAACTTTGCATGCAGGCTAGAGCAAGGGTGAGTTGGTCATGTATTCCCAAGATAAACATGGGAATTGCTGCCAGTTCCCATGAGGAGGAGCTCCTCAGCATTATTCCGGAGGCAATCGAGCCTATCCGGATTAAAGACATATCAAGTACAAAAAACTGAACGGTTAGCGAGACCAGGATCAAGCCGACAAAAACCCAGACCCCCATTCCCAGATAGAAAAAGATCAGAAAAAGAACAATAAGACCGGCAAAAAGCTCTGTCATGACGCCCTCCTACAATTCTTCATGCCGGTCTACAACCGGTGCACCTGAGGCATATTTAACTGTCAGACTGGCAAACTGGATGACCAGCAGCATAAGACCGAGAAAGACAAAGGATTGCGGGATCCAAAGCGGAACCTCGGCGATCGAATTGCTAACCACTCCCCGATCAAAATTCCGAAGCACCAGCCGCCCAAGATAAAAGGCAATAAATCCGAAAAGACATGTGCCGACAGCACAGGATACTATCTCCAGAACCTGCCGGGCTTTAGTGCCTAGATTGGCTGTCACGAGATTAACCCGAATAAACACGCCGTCCCGCAAAGCCAGCGAAAAAGACAGGAAAGTCATCACCGCAACGCCATAACCGACGAACTCGTCCAGCACATAAGTCGAGGCGTCAAAAAAACTGCGCAGAACAATTTCCACAAGAATAAAGGCAACCATTCCGACCAGGATGACACAGGCGCTGACGGCCGCTATTCGGCACAGATTGTCTATCAATCCGGACATGATACTCCTCCCCCTTTATCTGCCTGCGGCGCATTGGACTGCAGGCAGATACCTAGCTCTTTTTAAAGTTTTGAAAGGTTAGCTTTTTACTTTCGCACGAAAGGCTTCGATGATTTTCTTACCGCGATCACCGGTTTTCTGAAGCCAGTCATCAAGAATAATGCTGCCTGCCTTGGACATATCAACGAGCAGATTATCCGTTCCATCTGTAACAACGGTACCGCCATCCGCCTTCAGCTTGTCATAATTGCGATTTGTGCGCCCGATAACCTCTTTCCAGTTTCGAGAAGACGCTTCTGCAGCTGCACTGTGAACCGCTTTTTTCAAATCCGCAGACAGCCCCTCATAGATATCCCGGTTCATATGGACAAAATTAAGCGGCAGGGCGTAATTTATTTCGGTAAAATAGGGTGTATGCTCAACGAACTTCTGCCCGACCCCGCCTTCAGCGGAAGTCAAAACAGATTCAATGCCTCCCGTAGCAAGCTGGGGAACCACATCTCCCCAAGCGAGCTGAATGGGCGCCGCCCCTATATTGGCAAATGTTTTCGTTCCGCCTGGATCATAGGTTCTGATTTTAAGTCCTTTTAGATCACCAGCAGATTTAATTGGCGCCTTTGCCCAGATCCCGGATGCCGGCCATGGTGACGCGTAAAGGAGCTTTTGTCCGTTCTTTTCGAACACCTTCGAATATTCTTCAAAGGCAACTTCCATAAGGATCAGGGCTTCATCAACTGACTTTACCAAAAATGGCAGTGAAGAAAGTTGCATCAGCGGGTCGATCCCTCCCAGAAATCCCCCTGGCGTATCTGCAATTTCAACAGCACCATCACCAACCGCATCAAAATGATCTACGGATTTATACCCGAGCGATCCCCCCGGATGCACTGTAATAACGATTTTACGTCCTGAGGACTTCGCCAAAGCCTCCGCGAAAACCTTGTTTCCCTCGGCATGTATACTTGTAGCACCATAAGCATTCGCAAGGTTCCATTTTTCCTCAGCCTGCGCGTCCCCCGATTGGCTAGCAAGACCCATAACAGACATTACAGACAGGGCGATTATGGCTTTTCTGCCAAATTTCCGCCGGTCCACTGCGCTTCCCAAAACACCCATAACCTCACCTCCATTTCAGTTATTTCGAATGTAACAGTATTGTCATAAATAAAAACAGTCAAGACTGCTTTTATTTTTTTAGTAAAATTTTATGGGATCAAATGAACGTATATGGCGAACAGGCAGCTACGAAAGACGCGTAACTGCCTGCGATATATATAACTTTAATGCTTCCAGCCTTTGGAGGTCGGCACATCAACATTTTTTGGTTTTTCCTGTTTCTCCATCTCCTGACCTCTCTTCACACCTCTATCAAGGGCTATTTTTATCAATTGTGAGAGATAGGATTTATTTATATCCAGCTTGGCTTCCCCTTTTTTATCCGCTTCAAGTTGAGCAAGCGAAACACCTCCCAGAAGTTCAGCGACAATCTCCACAGTCATTCCCTCTGCACTGCAGACATTCTGCCGAAGCCTGGTGAGTCCTACCTCCCCTTTATTCGCCATCTTCACTGCCCCCGAGAAGACCTGCAGCAGGACGGATTTTACCTGTCCTTCATTAAGCTGGACCTTTTTTTCCTGTACCACCCGACAACAGGCAGCCAGGTAGGCTTCCAGCAGGGCGAAAACAACGCCAGGGCCACATCCTGCGATGGCAGTCATAATATCCATATCTTTTTCAGGAACCTCGGCAACCGATCCGATAGCGTTAAAAATTCTCGCGACTGTCTCTTTCTGCTGCGGTGCGACTTCCTCAGAAAAACAAAGCGTGCTGGCACTTTCATTAACGGAAGCAGCCAGATTTGGCATGACCCGCGCGACAGCCGCTTTCTTATTACCGAATGCATCTTTAACTGTTGCGATGCTGGTACCCGCGAGCACTGAAATCACTACGCAATTCCCCGTGTCCTTTAAAAAAGGTGCATAATATTTTGCGAGCCCATCCATATCCTTTGAATCCATTAGCATCTTCGGTTTCGCAGCAATCAGAATAAAAGACGGGGTGAGATTTTTGTTAATTTTATCGGCAGAATAGACAGATGCTCCCGGATATTGCTCGGCGATTTCCTTGTCTTTGGTATCGCGTCTTTTATCGGCCGCAGGATCCCCCTTATTCCGGGCCGGGCTGACGATATGAACGTTTTTATACTCTAATCCAACCAGACCATTCAAAATGGATTTCGCCATATGGCCGAAGGAGACAATCATGAGAGGATTATTCTCGGATATTCCTGGAAACACGCCCTGGGCCTGCTTTGAAGGAAGACTTATTTCCTGCGGGGCTTTGTTTTCTTGATCCCCTTTTCCGCTTCCCTCCCTTGAGATCCAGATCAAGGGCTGATTACTTTGAAATCCATGTATTTTGGCAAAAAGCGCGTCCTGATTAAGAAATTTATTCTCAAAAATATCAAAGCCAGCTTCCAGAAGATCCGGTAATTTCTGGAATTCGTTGAAGTCTTTTTCAAACTCTGCGAGGAAATCATCAACAGTTTGCGCGAATAGACTATTTTCAAGATCTTCAACTCTATCACCCTTGAAGGGATTAAGCGGATCCAGAACAATCAGATTGTCCAGATTGGCTCCGCTTTCTCCGCCGGCTTCAAGAAAATCAACGATGATGACGGAAGTCCGCCCGGGAGATGTAAATAATGTTAGCGAACGCCCTCCTTCTACTCTGGATTTGAGAACCTGCTTCATTGCCTCACGATCCGGCAACCCATTTTCAGGGACTTTTAGAAAATACTGCTCCGTCCTCTTTCCGGGCCCCCCCTGCCTGACTGCATAATCCAGCAACAAGGCAGAGGAACGATTTAGGTTAAACCCGGTTTTCGCGAGACTTTCCACAAATCTACGGATTGGGCTGTTATCCGGATTAAGACTGGTTTTCTGTAATATTCCCAGGAATTTAGAGACTTTGTACTTAGACATGGTTTTTCCAAAATAAAAACTAAGTAAAAGCTCTTGTCTTTAATTCAATCTGATGCGCCGCTATCTCCACACACCCTTATTTAATTTCTCTTATTCGTCACACCACCCCTGAGCCAACGTTCTTTTTTCTTTATGAAACAGACGTAAAGGCGAAAGAAATGAGCGATACGAAGACTAGATACACCAACGAATTTCTTGGTGAATTTGAAATACCAAGACTAATTGTTATCAAAATCGGATCTGCTTTATTGGTAGATACAAAATCCGGTGAATTGAAACACGACTGGATAAAAAATCTTGCACAACAAGTTAAATCCCTACGAGACAAAGGCCACCAGGTCGTGCTTGTCTCGTCCGGCGCTGTTGGAGCCGGAAAGGGTGAGTTAGGGATTGGAATTGGCGGCAATATCTCCCTGAGAGACAAACAGGCTGCTGCCACAAGTGGAAATCCTGTTTTAATGAGTGCTTATGGAGCAGCTTTTGCTGAACACGAAATAAAAATTGGCCAGGTACTGATCACCCCGATGTGTACAAAAGAGCCTAGGCGAAATCTCAACCTCCGGGATACGCTTCAAAGCCTGTTGAAAATGAAAGCGGTTCCCATTATCAACGAAAATGACGCGATCACCACGACAGAAATTCGTTATGGAGATAATGACACTCTATCTGCATTAGTGGCCGGTGTAATAAGTGCCAATTGGCTTATTCTTCTTTCAGACATTGATGGACTCTATGACGACGATCCTAGAAAAAACACAAACGCAAAGTGGCAAGCAGAAGTCACAAAATTAACTGATGAAATCAAGGGATTTGGTAAAGACGCCGGAACGGCTGTTTCTACCGGAGGTATGCGTACAAAACTCGTTGCTGCGCAAATCGCTATCGAGCAGTATGGCTGTCACATGCTCATCGCTGATGGAACAAAGCATAACGCAATCACCAATCTTTTTGAAAGAAAAGCAAGAGCAACCTGGTTCAAAACCTCCAGGAAACCGAAGGAAACAAGGCTTGATCTAATAAGTACCCATGCCACGGCAAACAATGGCGCAGCACTCATACTCAAAAAAGGCTCTTTAACGCCTGGACAAGCAAAAGATGTACTTCCAGATGATCTATATATAGCAGTTGGAAATATACAGCGTGGAGACGCTGTTAACATCTTTATCGTCGGCGACCCTAAACAACCTTTTCATTTCGGTTGTGGTCTGGTTGAACATTCTTCTAAAGAAATTGAGATGATAAAAGGTCTTCAATCCAAAGAGAAGATAGAAGCGACCTTAAAATACAACGGACGTACTTCAATCATTCGAAAAGAGAATATGGTGGTCAACTTGCAATCAAATATCTAGATACAATAAAAATGGGAGGGGGAATTCCCCTCCCTCACTTGCAAGAAACGGATTAAAATCAGCTAGTTATCTTCACCGATATCATCCAGTGATTTGATTTTAAATTGCTCAAGCGAGCCAAAACCGCCACGAATGCTGCCGGTTTTTGCATCCCCTTCCCCAATCCATTTCTGTGATGTCAGCCCTTTAAGTCCGACCGGGCCGCGCGGGTTCATTTTGGAGGTACTAATTCCAATTTCCGCACCCAGACCATATTCGAAACCATCGGCAAAGCGGGTGGACATGTTGTGATAGACCGAAGCTGAATTTACCGCGTCGAGGAAGTATTTGGCAGTATTCTTGTCTTCTGTGATGATAGCATCGGTGTGATGAGAGCCATATTCCTCTATATGCTCTACAGCATTTTCCTTGCTCTCAACAGTGAGTAAGGTCAGAGTTGGCGATAAATGCTCCTTACTATACTCTGCTTTATCTTTTATCACTTCAACCAATATCTCAGGGTACCCTTGGACACTTTTCAGATGATCGGCCAGGCTATCGTTCGTCCTGATCACAATACCTTTCCCGTCAATCCCGCCTTCCTGACCTTTACGATCAGCTTGTCGCAGATAAGGGCAAAGAAGCTTGAGAAGCTTATCCGAGATTGAAGAATGCAAAATAAGACTCTCAACCGTGTTACAGGTCCCGTAAGACTGGGTTTTGGCATTCAGAATTATTGCGACAGCTTTTTTCAAGTCCGCGTCTTTATCAACGTAAATATGACAGGTTCCATCGAGATGATAAATGACAGGTACTTTAGATTCTCTGGAAACAACGGAATTTAGTCCCTTGCCCCCTCTTGGAACAACAAAATCAACATAATCATCCATATTGAGAAAGGCGCCGGTTATCCATCGATCTGTATGGCGTACAATCTGCACAACTTTTTCAAGATGCCCAAAGCCTGCTGCTTTGAACGCCTCTTTGATACAATTCGCGATCGCCATATTGGATTTGATCGCTTCTTTACCGCCTTTTAGAATACAGGCATTCCCTGCTTTGATATTCAGCGCTGCGGCGTCAGCTGTGACATTCGGGCGGGATTCATAAATCATGAACATTACCCCGAGAGCGACAAATTGCTCGGATAATTTAATACCGGACTTCAGCGTCCTCTCATCCACTTTTGTACCGGTAATTTCCTCCAGACCAATAACGCTATTTATACTATCAATCATTGATTTAAAGTATTTTTCATCATTACCGAAAAGGTCCAGCCTGCTTTTTAGCGCTGCTGTGTATTTTGGTGCTTTACCATCTTCAAGTGTCTCCTTTTCTTTTGCTTGCAGATCGTCGAAATTCTTTAAATCTGCCCTATTTGCTTCCAGGATAGTTGATTTATTACTCTCCAGAAGACCCACTATTTTTTTTAGGATATTATCTTTGTCTTCCCGTTTAAGCGTACGAAGCTGATTGGAGGCCGAACGAGCGTTCTCCCCCATTTTCTCGACTTCACCAACTTTTTCTGAAGTAACTTTAGCGTTCTTTAATTCATCTTTTTGGTGTTTAATAAATGCTTTAAAATTCTTTAATTCAGCCATGTTCTCTTTCCAAAATAAATAACAACAGTTATTAAATATTTTGAAAAGGAGCTGTTACACGCCTTCAACAATACAATGAGTATCAATTTTATTGTTTTGAATGAACTTTTTCACCGGCTTCATTACTTGTCAGCAACTTTGGTGTAATAAAATGGGTTAGTTCTGCTTTTCCAAAAGCCAGCTCTTCCCATTTTTCGATATCCACGTCAAAACTTGCAACTGCACAGGTCGAAAATTTCCGAAGGATTTTTTGACGAATTTCTTCCTGTGCCTCGTTCCAGAGGGGAAAGGAAAGCGCCAGCTCCTGCATTGTCGGATTATGACCAACAATCAGAATATGCTGCTTGTTATCCGGTGCGGTTTTGACGAGCTCAACCACACTATCCCCCATTCCGGCGGAATAGATCATTTTATCAAAACGAATTTCCGTTTCCTTCGGCAGCCGCGGCAGGGACCGCGCCAATGTCTCTCTTGTTCGTTTGGCCGGCGAACAGAGGACCAGATCAGGCAAAAGGGATTTTTCAAAAAGAAATTTGCCTATTCTGGGGGCAGCTTTAATCCCGCGAGGGGAAAGAGGACGATCAAAATCCTGCAATTTATAATCGTCCCAACTGGATTTGGCATGACGCAGCAAAGTGAGTTTCTTTGACATATCCAGATATCTTTTCTGGCAATGAATTAGCAGCCTCTAAGGTAGCACTCCATTTTTGCGATACAATGACAAAATCAAGGTTTAGCGTAATTTCCGTGGAAATCCCGCGGATCATAATTTTCGGTTGGCTTGGACGTCGTTGTTGTACAAGCGGCGACACTCAGCAGGGCAAGGATGATAAACAACTTTTTCATGGGAATTCTCCGTTTGAAAGATGCTTCCCATATGTGTCAGAAATGCGCTGTTTCCATCCTTTTTCAGGCAATAGACACCATAACGTGAGCGCCCGCACAATCGGCGAAAATGTGATAAAAATCTATCGCTTTTCTTTTGCTTGCCGGATTTCCTGTCCTGCCTATACTTGCCAAAACAAAAATACTCTGTGCGCCAGCAGATAAGGAGAGATTATGCGTGCGATTGTCGTAGAAGAATTCGGTCACTATAAGGATGTCGCCAAACTGGTTGACTGCCCTATTCCCGAACCCGGTTCAAACGAAGTTCTCATCAGGAATACTGCTGCCGGGGTCAGTTTTGCAGCCTCCCTTACTGTTGCCGGTAAGTATCAACGCAAACCCCCTCTTCCGTTTACACCAAGTCCTGAATATGCAGGCATCGTTGAAAAGGTAGGTTCTGATGTCACCCGGGTTAAAGCCGGGGATCATGTCATGCTGAACGCCGATAGCGGCGGCCTTGCCGGTTACAGTGTGGCGGATGAACTTTGCTGCCATAAAATACCGTCGGATATGGATCCGGCCGTCGGGGCCATGCTGGTGCTGTCCTACACAACGTCATATGGTGCACTTATTCGCCGCGCTGGACTGAAAGCCGGGGAGACTCTGGTTATTCACGGCGCTGCCGGGGCTGTAGGAACGGCAGCGATCGAGATCGGCAAGGCTCTGGGCGCGACGGTTATTGCGGTCGCCGGCGGCGAGAAAC
>JAKSCD010000289.1 GCA_022360775.1 Sneathiellales bacterium
AACTGCACGCATTCGTAGTCGGTGGTCAGTACGTTCTCGGCCCAGGTATCACAGCATTCGGTGGTATCCAGTACTGGGATGGCGATGATGGCCTCACAGGTTCTGAAGGTGAAGATGCAACAATCTTCTTCGTAGGTACAGCTCTCTCCTTCTAATTTGAAGGGTAGAAACCTATTGGAAAGGGTGAGCTCAGGCTCACCCTTTTTTATTGCCTTGATTACAAAAACCTGCTCGTTAAAATGCCGAAAAGAAATTTAAAGGCAGCAGAATGAGTGGCATTATCTGGTTGGCATCCTATCCCAAATCGGGCAATACTTGGATGCGTTCCTTTCTCCACAATCTGATCCAGAACAAGTCTCAATCCGTTCATATTAATGAGCTGGCAAAACTGACTTATGGGGATAGCCAGAAATTCTGGTATGAACAGGCTCATGGCGGTCCGCTGGACACCCTTTCGCCTGAAGAGGTTATGAAGCTTACACCAAGAGCCCAGGATCTGATAACCCGAACCAGCCCAAACTCCGTCTTTGTGAAAACCCATAATAATCTGGCAACAAATTGGGGTGTGCCCTATATCACCCCGGAAGCGACGGCGGGCGCAATTGTTATTGTCAGAAACCCGTTGGATGTGGTGATCAGCCTTGCGCATCATTTCGGTTTTTCTATGGATGATGCCATTGCTTTTATGGCAGATGCAAAAGCAGAAACTCCTGAAGATGAGTATAAGCTTCCGCAATTTTATGGAAGCTGGTCTGCCCATGTAAAAAGCTGGGAAAAATTCAACCCTGAATTCCAGCACCGTGTTCGATATGAAGACATGCTCCACAAGCCTCAGAAAACCTTTGCAAATGTGGCAAAATTCCTGGGGATGCAGATATCGAAAAATCAGCTGAACAGGGCGATTAAACTCTCTTCCTTCAAAGTCCTCCAAAAGCAGGAGCAAAAAGACGGGTTTGATGAAAGATCGGATAAGGCAGAGGCGTTTTTCCGTTCCGGTAAATCCGGACAATGGAAAACCGTTCTGAGCGACGCTCAAATCAATCGGATCAAGGAAGACCATCAGGACGTGATGGCGGATCTTGGGTATCTTTAAGGAGGTCCGCATTCGATGGGAAAAATTCTCTGGCTAGCCTCTTATCCCAAATCAGGAAATACCTGGGTCCGTATGTTTCTCAACAGCTATTTTTGGGGGGAAGAAGAGAAGCAGAATCTGAATAGTCTGGATCTGTCAACTTATGGTGGATCCAGTAAAAGCTCCTATCGCGAGGTAACAAGCCGAAATGTGGATGCGCTTGATGACAAAAGCATTATGGAGCTGACCCCCAGTGCACATGCCTTCATTGCTTCCCGCCATTCGCATCTGGTTTTTGCCAAGACCCATAATATCCTTTCTACTTATCACGATGTTCCGCTCATTACCCCCTCCGTAACCCATGGCGCGGTGTATATCCTGCGTAATCCGCTGGATATGGTGCTCTCTGTTGCTGATCATTTCGGTCTTTCCGTGGACAAAGCTATTGATTTTATTGCCAACCCAAATGGCAGTACGGCGCCAAATGAAACCATGGTTCGGCAGATTTTCTGTTCCTGGCCGCTCAATGTTCAAAGCTGGACCGAACAGGCCCCTTTCCCGGTCTTTGTTATGCGATATGAAGATATGCAGGAAAAACCGGCAGACAGTTTTTCAAGGCTTCTGGGGTTTTTAGGAACGAAAGCTGATCCCAAAAAACTTAATCGGGCACTTAAGCAATCCTCTTTCAAGGCCCTTAAAAATATGGAGAGGAAAGGCGGGTTTAACGAAAAGTCCCGGCATAGCCGATCCTTTTTTCGGGTCGGAAAGACCGGGCAGTGGAAAACCAAGCTCACAGAGGAACAGGTGAAAAAGATCGTTCAGACTCATCGACCGCTTATGGAGAAGTTCGGCTATATTCCGTCCGGTTTCTAGCGCGCCGGTACTGTCTTTTCAAACTCGGAGATGGCACCAAAGCCTGCAAAACCAGCACTTTTAAGCCAATTTTGATGCTTGAAACCCACTCCGCCCAAGGCAAAAACGGGAAAGGATATATCTTTAATTATTTTCTGCGCCTTGATGACACCAAGAGAAGAAGCACCGGGGTGGCTTCTGGTTGCGAAAAGCGGGGAGAGAAATGCAAATGCCGCCCCCAGATCTTGAGCTTTGAGTAAGGATCTTTCACTATGGCAGGCGGCAGAAAAGACGAGCTGTGGATATTGTGCCTTAAGAACGGGCAGGGCGGATATCCTGTGGTCGGGAAGATGGCATCCTGCAGCATTTACCTCCTGTGCCAGTTCAGGTGTTTTCGCAATAAAGAGGGATAAATCGCGCTTTTTGCAAATTTTTGATAGATAAAAAGCTAATTCTGCACGTTTTTTTGAATTGTAGTGACGAAAAATTATACCGCATCCTTTTGGCAGATGAGGGGCAACATAAAGGGGATCTCCCCCTCGCTGATCGTCCGTAAAATAGAAAAATGGTGGCAAAGACATTCCGGGACGCTATCATCGACAATTCTGCGCTAAAAGGTTTTTTTTGTAAATTTCCTCTGCTATGTCCTTGCTGAAGACTTTTTGACGAATGAGCGAATATCATGACTGAGGTTGCCGACAATCTCGCTGACATACAGCAAAAGATTTCCAAAATCGCTGAGAAATGGCAAAGAGAGGCAGAAGAGATCTCCCTGATGGCTGTTTCTAAAAAGCAGCCACTCGATCGAGTGGAGGCAGCGCTTGATGCGGGTCATCGCCTTTTTGGTGAAAACCGGGTCCAGGAAGCCAAGGAAAAATGGCCGGCATTCAGGGAAAAATTCAACGGGATCGAGCTTCATCTGATCGGTCCTTTACAGACCAATAAAGCAAAAGAGGCTGTTGTCCTTTTTGATGTTATACAGTCTGTTGACCGTCCCAAGCTTGCCCGAATTCTGGCCAGGGAAATGAAAGCAGCGAATAAGAATCTTCCCCTTTATATCCAGGTCAATATTGGCGAGGAAGATCAGAAATCCGGAATTTCACTGCAGGAGGCGGATGGATTTATTCGGGAATGCCGGGAAGACCTGGACCTCAACATTATCGGGCTTATGTGTATTCCGCCAAATGTAGAACAGGTTGCTCCCTATTTTGCATTGCTGGCCCGTATTGCAAAGCGTAACGGGCTTGAAAAGCTCAGCATGGGGATGAGTGGCGATTATGAAACCGCCATTCAGTTTGGGGCGACCTCTGTTCGGGTGGGAACAGGGGTTTTTGGAAGCCGGGCTTATTAAGATTTCCCTTCTGCCGGCAGAGGCAGAAAATTCTCGCCAGCTTTTTTTGAGAACAGTCGGGATCGCCAGATTACATAACCGGTCATCATCAGGCCGAGCACCTCCGTCAGAGGACTTGCATACCAGATCCCGATTTCGCCGATAGCCAGCGGCAGAAAGAGAATAAGCGGGACACTGAAAACATAGATTTTTGATAATCCCAGCAACCCGGCCCGTTTGGCATCACCGATGGACTGGAAAAAACTCGGGAACATCAAAAGCGGCCCGAAAACCATATAAAGGGCGGCAAGCGGCGGTAAAATGCGAATGGTTTCTGCAACAATGGCATCATTTTCTACAAAAATACTGCTGAGCGGCCCTGCATAAAGGATAAATATTACCTGCAGGATCAGGCAATAAATGAAGGAGATCCCAAGGGTTATCTTGAGGCTCCCGACAACTCTTTCCCAGTTTCTTGCCCCGAAATTATTCCCGACAATCGCCTGCTGGGCGAGTGTCAGTCCCAAAAGCGGCATATAGCCAAAAGTAAAGAGGCGATTGACAATTCCGTAGGATGCGACACTGGTTTCATAGGTTCCCGCATTCCAGACCTGAAGCTGGTAGACAATACAGCCGGAAATGGCGGACACCCCGACATAGGAGAGGGAAGAGGGAGTTCCCAGAGCCAGATATTCCCGCCAGTGCGAAAAGAGCCCGGACAACTTTCTAAGCTTGAATTTCAACACATCACTGTTGCTAT
>JAKSCD010000026.1 GCA_022360775.1 Sneathiellales bacterium
TGTTTGAGAAAGCCGTACATTGGTTTTGTCGCCATCTTCTTCGAATGTAACTGTCGTTAAAAGCAATTTGGGCCAGTCAGGCATCATGGGACTAGGTGTACTATTCCAGTCAGCATCAGTAGAAGAGTAATGATGCCAAACCATTTTTTCCTGTTCTACCACTTCCTGAAACACTACTTTTTGGTAATTGGAGTTTTCGCCCCACTTCATTTCATTCAGCCAGACCCCACCGGGCTTAAGGTCGAATTTATGAATGATTGTTTCTGCACCTGGGCCATACCACCGATTTAGCAGATCTGGATCCGTCCACGCACGCCAAACCATTTCACGTGGCGCATCAAAAGTTCGGTTTAATACATACTCTGGTAAATCGCTCATCATTCAGGCTCTTTCTCTTCATTACGTTTCAGTGTGGTGAGGACATCATCAAGTTGATTAAAGCTGGTTTCCCAAAACTTCTTGAATTCTGTTAGCCAGTCGACAGCCAAAGCCATTTTTTCAGCTTTAAGTCTTGCTGGCCGACGTTGCTGGTCGATGTCGCGTTCAATAAGCCCTGCTTTCTCAAGCACTTTCAGGTGTTTTGAAACAGCGGGCTGGCTCATATTAAAGGGAGCCGATATTTCATTCACTGATGCTTCACCATCCGCTAAGCGCGACAGGATTGCCCTGCGCGTTGGGTCTGCAAGTGCAGCAAAAACAGCATCAAGGTTTGGTTGTGATTTTATATAACTAATTTTTTCCATAACTAAATGGTTATATAAATGATGCACTATGTCAATAGTGTAATTTTTCTAATTATTGTCGGAACCAAATTAGGAGGTAAAACCTTATTCTTTATATTGGGCTTGGCCTTAATCAGCAGTAACCAATCGCTTCACTTCGTCAATAATTTCTGTTCTAAGGGAAATTGGACAACCCCAATAATCAAAAATGCCTGCGCGATTACTGTTCTGACCACAAATGACAAAAACACCGGTGCCAAACTTTTCTTTCAGGTGGTTAGCCAGCCAGCCAACAAAGCCACTGTTATCATCTCCTTCCCGGAAATGAAAACGCCATATGGCAAATAACTCTGCTTCAGAATCTGCAGAAGGAACAAGTTGACTCCAAACCTCGTCATCTCTGACAA
>JAKSCD010000285.1 GCA_022360775.1 Sneathiellales bacterium
GACGCCGGGCTGGGTGTCTGGATTGCCTGCTTTTCCAATTTTGACAATGCGTCCACCCCTGATGCCGATATCCGCTTTAACGATTCCCCAGTAATCCACAATCAGTGCATTGGTGATGACTGTATCTACAGCGCCCTGTTCACGGGAGGCTTGCGCCTGACCCATGCCGTCTCGGATGACCTTGCCACCACCGAATTTTACTTCTTCACCGTAAAGAGTGTGATCTTCTTCCACTTCGATGAAAAGCTCCGTGTCAGCGAGGCGAATTTTATCACCAACGGTTGGCCCGAACATTGAAGCGTAAGAGGTACGATCTATTGAATAAGCCACAGTTAATCCTCCAGTTTCCCATCAACCTTCGCGTTAAATCCGATGGCAATTCGATTGCCTGACAAAGTAACAAGTTGAATTTCTCTTGATTGTCCAGGTTCAAAGCGAACGGCTGTTCCTGCCGGAATATCCAGTCTGAAGCCTTTTGTCGCTTCACGATCAAAATTCAGAGCTTCATTTGTTTCGTAAAAATGATAATGGCTGCCCACCTGAATAGGGCGATCACCGCTATTGGCAACGGTTATTGTGAGGGTATCGCGGCCTTCATTAAGCAGAATGTCGCCTTCTGCAGTGATGATTTCTCCCGGGATCATTTTTGCTCTCCTTCTTGGCCGCTCAGCGGATTGGATTGTGAACGGTGACAAGCTTGGTGCCGTCAGGAAAAGTGGCTTCCACCTGTATGTCGTGGATCATTTCGGCAATGCCGTCCATAACCTGATCGCGACTGATGACCTGGGCTCCATCGCGCATCAGATCGGCAACGGTTTTGCCATCACGCGCACCTTCCACGACAAAGTCGGTAATCAGGGCGATGGCTTCAGGATGGTTCAGTTTAACGCCGCGATTGAGCCGCTTGCGAGCGACTTCGGCGGCCATTGCCACAAGGAGTTTGTCTTTTTCACGGGGGGTGAGTTGCATATTATCCTGTCTCCCGATTAAACATGCCAAAGCCTGGGCATCCTGCCCGGCAGATTCTGTGTATGAGCTCGAAAAGTGGCCCAGAAATTTCCAAAAGATGAGCGAAGCTTCAGAGTGTCTTTAGCCAGCCATCTGGCGACCAGAACGGAATTTGTCATTGTTACGCCTGTACGGACATCGCCATCCTGATCAAGCAGGCTACGGGCGAACTCCAGGTGTTTTTCCGCATCAGGCGATACATGAATAAAGGTTGCAACAGCACGTGCGCCGTCAAAACCTGCCGGATGATCAAGCTTTGCCGTGATATCCCCATCGAGATGCAGGGCATCTGCCCATAACCTTTTGCCGTTTTGGCGAATATCCCAGACATCGCGCACAAGACCGGTATGGAGGCGTTCCCCCATCGCTGTCCGCCCGAAAACAAGCATTTCAGCGCCCGTGAATTGACCTGTATCGGCAATGTCAATTCGGGTCGTACGGTGAAGGCGGGATTGATCAAACACGATGGTTTCCTGAGGAAGCCATTCCAGAAAAGCTTGGTCCTTGACGATAAGGTTGCTGTTGAACAAGGTATCAGGTCCAAGTGAACGATATACCTTTTCTGCCGCCTGTCCCATGACAAGCGCTCGTGCGTTCTC
>JAKSCD010000025.1 GCA_022360775.1 Sneathiellales bacterium
AGTCGCCGGATCACCGGGTATCATCGCCATAATTGCAAAGACGATGATTGTAAGCCCCAACAGAACAGGAATCAGAGACATCAGCCGTTTTAAGAGATAAATGTACATAATTTATCCTCTGACTTAAAGAAAAGGCCGGATGAATTAACCTTCACCCGGCCTCATTTCCAGCTAAGCTTAGCGACACCTACACTCTTAGCCTTACTTCTTCACGTCTTTCAATAACAGGAAGAAAGAAGGCTGCAGCTCGAAGTCTTTTACAGCATCCGATGTTGCCGCATTTTGCTTCCAGTTGGCAATGAAAGCCCAAGGCGCATCCTCATAAACGATTTCCTGCATCTGTTGATACAGCTTGGCACGTTCTGCCTGGTCGGTGGACTGACGAGCTGCTTCCAGCAGCTTGTCCACTTCCGGGTTAGAATAGTAACCGGAGTTGAAACCGCCCTTATCAGGCCAGGCGCCTGTCCGAAGAGCCAAATACGGTAATGTATCCGGATCATTAGTCATCCATGCCATCTCCGCCATATCAGCCTTGCCTTCCAAACCCGGGTTCACTTTCCCAAGGAATGTGTTCCATTCATATGTTTCGATTTTCACGTCCACACCGATCTTTGCCAAATCGGCTTGAATAGCTGTTCCCATCGGCACCGGATCGAGCATACCCGAACCACCTTCTGTTACATAAAATGTAAGGCTCGCATTTTCCTGACCTGCTTCTCTTAACAGCTGTTTCGCTTTTTCAGGATTATATGGGTAGGGTTGCAGGTTTTCGTTATATGCCCAGGAGAATGCAGGTGGCGTCGGCCCAGATGCCACTTCCGCTGTTCCCTGCAGGACCTGCTCCACCAGTGATTTCTTGTCGATGGCATAATTGATCGCCTGGCGCACACGTTTGTCCGCAAAGGGCCCTTCTTTCGCGTTCAGAATCAAGAACCAAAGATGTGGCCCAGCTTGTTCCAGCAACTTGAAGCCGTTACCATTAAACTGAGCGACAGAGTCAGGCGGGATTTCCACCATAACATCCAAACCGCCGGACAGCATCTCCGCAACGCGTGTATTGCCATCTGTAATCGGACGGAACACCACAGCTTCCAGAGACGGCGCACCATCCCAATAATCAGCATTCCGCGTTACAACAACTTTGGCATTGGACTCCCATTCAGCAAATTTGAACGCACCGGTACCGGAAGGATTGCGGCCAAAATCTTTATCATGTTTCTTTACAGATTCCGGTGAAACAATCAGACCGGTTGGATAGGCGAGGTTAGATAAAAACGGTGCATAGGGTGCGTTCAGTTTGAATCGAACAGTAGAAGCGTCCACCGCCTCGACATCTTCTACGGCAGAAAAGAAGAATGATAGCGGGAAAGGACCGGTATGATGATATGGATGCTTCTCATCAAGCATGCGATCAAAGTTAAATTCTACGTCAGCCGCATCAAAATCGGTTCCATCGTGGAATTTGACACCATCTCGCAATTTAAACGTATACTCGGTTCCATCCTCGCTGATTGTCCAGCTTGTTGCCAAAGCGGGCTCAACTTCCAACGTACCACTTTTATAGCGCACAAGGCCGTCATACATATTCATCAAAATGCGGAAATCATTGACCGCAGTTACAGCTTGCGGGTCTAGAGACTTTGGCTCTGCGATTTGGCCTACCACCAAAACGTTTGGCGGCGTCTGAGCCACCACTGTTGCAGCACTACTTACTAATGCAGCAGCCAAAACGCCCTTAACGAGCTTCGAGATAATTTTCATTTGAATTGGCCTCCCTAAAATAGCCATACCTATTTATCATGATAAATTTGCAGCTTCAAGTTTATTATGATAAATAGGAAAACACATTGAAAAATAAGGGCAAAAAATTTATGACCTTGTCAGTTTTGGCAAAAGACACTGTAACAGGTGTTATCGGATGTGCTGCAGCCACAGGCAATATCGGTGTCGGAGGCTGGGTGTTACGGGCCGCACCTGATGGGGGTGCGGTTGCGACTCAGGGTCTTAGTGTAAGTCCCCTTTGGGGAGACCAGGCCCTGCAAATGCTACGGCAAAAGAACTCGATCAATCAGATATTTGATGACTTGATCAAACCCGATTCAGGTAAACCCTGTCGCCAGCTTGCCATCCTGGACCTTGATGGGAAAAGTCGAGCCTTCACAGGGAATGACAACGAAGACTACAAGGGATCGCTCCAATCCAACCAGGCTATTTTTACCGGTAACTGGCTCTCCGGACCAACTGTTTTGGAAGACATGAGATCTTTTTATGAGCAAAATCAGGATATGGAATTCGGGACCCGATTGCTGGGGTGCCTCACAGCAGCTCAGGAGGCTGGAGGTGATTCTCGCGGACTTCAATCTGCTGCTGTCAAGATTGTTCATAAAAGCAAACCTCCGATAGATTTACGCGTTGATTTTGATAAATCCCCTATTCAACAACTCATCGATATCTATCACCGGACAACATCCAGTCCCTATGCTGACTGGCTGACCTCTATCCCTACCTTGGAAGACCCTCATAGATGCTAACGTTAGAACATGGCCACGAACTCTGGAACCGTCTGGAAGAACTTGGTAA
>JAKSCD010000024.1 GCA_022360775.1 Sneathiellales bacterium
AAGTTCATATCGGAACTTTGCTGGCCGACCAGGCCTTCACCTTCACCGACTGGACCGCGGAAATGAAGGCGAAAGCCTCGATCTGTATTTCTGAAGATGCAACACTGATTGAATCTCTTGAAATCGCCAAGAGCCGCATTCAGATCATGATCGACAAGGGTATGGAAAATGACGCCAAAACCCTGCAGGGTCTGATCGCTATAGCGGACAAGCGTATTGCAGATATTCAATCAGGTGCACAGCCGCCGCTGTCTCCGGATGACAATGCCAAATATTTCGCAGAGCTGGTTGTTGATCTTGATGAGATTGACGAACCGATGATTGCCGATCCGGATGTCAATAACCCGGATATTTCCAAACGCTATACGCATGATACCATTCGGCCCATTTCCCACTATAACGCCGAGAAAAAAGTCGATCTTGGTTTTGTCGGATCCTGCATGGTGCATAAAGGCGATCTGATCATCGTCGCTCAGATGCTGAAAAATCTGGAAGAGCAAAATGGCGCGTTTGAATTTAAGGCACCACTGGTTGTCGCACCGCCAACCTACAACATCGTTGACGAGCTGAAAGAAGAAGGAAGCTGGGACGTATTGCAGAAATATGCAGGTTACGAATTTAACGACCTGCAGCCGAAGGTAACCGCCCGGACCGAGTATGAAAACACCATGTATCTGGAACGCCCCGGTTGTAATCTCTGCATGGGGAACCAGGAAAAAGCGGAAAAAGGAGATACCGTCATGGCCACCTCCACTCGTTTGTTCCAGGGCCGTGTTGTGGAAGATTCCGATGAGAAAAAAGGGGAATCTCTTCTGGCTTCAACACCGATTGTGGTTCTTTCCACCATTCTTGGCAGGACCCCGAGCATTGACGAATATAAAGCGGCTGTAAAAGGCATTGATCTGACCGAATTTGCCCCTCCGCTTCAGGACTAACTCTCAAATTGACAGCTCGACCACCTGGAATTTCTGGCTTTTCTGAAGTCGAGCTGTCATCTTCCCTTTGTTTCATCTTTTTTTTCAGTAAAAGCTTATAGAAATCCTGCAAAAACCGGGCTTTGGGCACGGATATCATTGCAAGAGAGAGAAAGCGTCCTTGATTATTAAGGGCAAAGCTGTTCATTTTGGACAAATTCATGCATAGTTTCTGAACATTCTAAATTGACAGGAAACAGCCACTTCTGACATGCATATAAATACTGAAGAATAAAGTGGAACTCCTAGTGCCCGCACTGCAGAAAAAAAATTTTCTATTCCTGCAAACAATAGCCAGCCCGTTTTTCAAGGAACTGGGCAAGGCGCTTATGCGAGAAGGTCATGCGGTCCACAAAATCAACTTTAATGGGGGTGACTTTTTTTTCTGGCATGGATTATGTGAAACCAATTACACAGGACATCCAGAAGATTTTCAAAGTTTCCTGGGAGAATTCCTGACAATAAACTCCATATCGGATATCATTTTGTTCGGTGATTGCCGCCCCTGGCACATGCAAGCTATTTCATCTGCAGAACAGAAAAACATCGATATCTGGGTTTTTGAAGAAGGATACCTTCGCCCACACTGGGTCACGTTGGAAAAAGGAGGCGTGAATGCAAATTCTCCTTTTCAGCTTTCCAGTGATAGCCTGAATTCAGAAAATGCCGGAGAACCCTTGTCTCCTGATGTCGAAATGTCAGGCGGGTTTAAACAGAGAGTGTTTTATGATTTTGTCTATAATGGCGCCAATTTCGCATTCAAATGGAAATTCCCCCATCACAAAACCCACCGCCCCTATCCTATCCTCAAGGAATATGCTAGTTGGAGCCGCAGGTTGTTCAAATTGACCCTGGATCGCAAGCGACCCGATAAGATCATCGCCTCATTTATTCAAAAGCAAGGAGCTAAGTACCTTTTCCCGCTGCAACTGGATTCAGATTTTCAGCTGAGGGCCCATTCTCCTTTTAAAACCATGCCCGAAGCAATCCAGTTTGTTCTTCAGGATTTCGCTCGTCACAGCCCAGCAGAAACCCATCTTCTGATTAAAAATCATCCGCTTGATAATGGTCTTATCAATTATAAACGGCAAATTGAAACTCTGGCCCGGGATTTGGGCGTTTCAAAGCGCATCTCCTATATCGATGGCGGTGATCTCAATCAGATTTTGGAACAGGTAAATGGTGTTGTAACAATAAACAGCACCGTCGGTATAACGGCGCTGGAAAATGGCCTTCCGGTGATGTTACTTGGAAAGGCGATCTATGACATTGAGGGCCTGGTCCATTCAATGGAGGATAAAGAATTTTGGAGCACTCCAACCACACCAAAATCAGATCTCGCGTACAGATTTCAATCCGAACTGATCGAAGAAAGCCTTGTGAACGGTAACTTCTATACCAGAACGGGCATTTCCTGTGCTGTTAAAAATTCTATCGCTAGAATAAAAAACAGTGCTAATCTACCCTTGGAATAACAGATTACAGTAGTTTAGACTCTTTATATGGCAAGCTCAAAAATCATACGTGAAAATCTGAACGACATAGCAATTGTCGGTTCCTCTGTCCGGCTCCCCAAGGGATGCGATTCATCTCATAAATTCTGGGAAGCGTTGCTGACCGAGAAGGACTTGATCACCGAAGTCAGTGATGAAAGGTGGAATACGGACGGTTACTTCTATCCGCAAAAAGATATTGCCGGAAAATCCTATACCAAAGCCGCAGGCCAACTGGACAATGTGTGGGATTTTGACGCTGATTTTTTTAATATCTCCCCGAGGGAAGCTGCGCAAATGGACCCGCAGCAGCGGCTCCTGCTTGAAATGAGTTGGGAGGCATTTGAAACCGCCGGGATCAAGCCTTCAACCCTTCAGGGAACAAATGCCAGCGTCTGTGTCGGTATATCATCAACGGATTTCGGCAATACCAAATTTGGCGATACAGCTGGGGCGAATTCCTTCTTTATGCTGGGAACAACGATGAGTATTGCCTCCAATCGTTTATCCTACTTCTATGATTTGCATGGTTCCAGTTTTTCAGTTGATACAGCCTGTTCCTCCTCACTTTATGCGCTTGAACAAGCCTGCAACCGCATTCAGTCCGGCCAGTCTGACCTTGCGATCTGTGGTGGTGTCAGCATCCTGTTGACCCCTTTTCCCTTTATCGGGTTTTCGCAGGCAAATATGCTCTCCCCTGATGGTCGCTGTAAGGCATTTGATAGTGAAGGTAACGGATATGTCCGATCCGAAGGGGGTGGGGTCCTTATTCTGAAAAGAGTAGAAGACGCTCTTGAAGACGGCAACCCGATCATTGCAACAGTTGCAGGGATTGGCACCAACTCCGATGGCCGTACAAATGGTATGTCGCTTCCCAGTTCAGAACATCAGGAGAGTCTGCTCAGATCTGTCTATACATCAGCAAAGATCCCAACAAATGATGTTTCCTATATCGAAGCACATGGAACAGGTACAATAGTTGGCGATGCGGCGGAAGTGGGCGCAATTGGTCGTTTCTTTGGAGAAACACGATCTAGTGATAAACCTCTTCTCATTGGATCAGCAAAATCCAATGTGGGTCATCTGGAAGCCGGTTCGGGAATGATCGGACTGATCAAGGCGGCTCTTGTTGTCAAAAACGCAACCGTGCCTCCTTCAATTCATGTGAACGAGCTTCGCTCTGATATTCCTTTTGCAGACCATAAAATTGAAGTCGCTACCAGGACGCATAAGCTGGATAAGCAGGATAATCCTGTCACGGTTGGTGTAAATTCCTTCGGCTTTGGCGGTGCAAACGGCCATGCAATTTTACGCTCAGCAGACCCGCTATCACCCCGAGCAAGCGAAGAAAAGCTGTATACACGACAACAGGGCAGCCCTTTATTACCTTCACTGTTTTTATCTGCAAAATCCGAATATTCCCTCAAAGCGCTTTGTCTGGAATATGCCGAAATCCTTTCAGATCCGTCCCTGTCAACCAGGGATTATGAAGAACTTGCTGCGTCAACAATTTACTATCGGGAAGACTTTCCCCATCGCTTCGCGGTAAACGGAGAAAATGTCGAACAGATAAAAGATGCGCTCCTGCAATATGCAGAGCAGGATGATCCAACCCAATTGGGTGTGCAGGGACACACCTATTCGGACAGGAAACCGATAGCCTTTATATTTAATGGTAACGGTTCGCAATTTGTCGGCATGGCAAAGGAATTGCTCAAGCCCAATACAACATTCAATAAAAAAATTCAGCAAATTGACGCAATCATTCAGGATAAGGCGGGGTGGTCCATTGTAGAGACCCTCAACTCCTCTACCGAAGAGCATATTGCGGACACCACCGTTGCTCAGCCACTCATTATGAGTATCCAGATCGCCATTACCGAAACACTCAAAGAACTGGGTATTCTTCCAAGTGTCAATCTGGGACATAGCGTTGGTGAAATTGCAGCAGCCTATTCAGCAGGGCATCTCAATCTAGAGCAGGCTGTGACAGTTATTCTAAATCGGAGTAATGCTCAGGGAAA
>JAKSCD010000264.1 GCA_022360775.1 Sneathiellales bacterium
CTGGACACCCGCCACTTCAATATCATGTTCGTCCGCGATATCCCCGACGATTTCTTCAAGAATATCTTCAAGTGTCACAAGGCCCATCAGGGCCCCATATTCGTCGACCACCAGGGCAAAATGTGCATGACGTTCCAAAAATGCATTTAACTGACTGCGGAGTGTCGTCGTCTCCGGAACGAAATAAGGCTCTGACGTGATCTCGTCAATTTTCAGGCCTGTATAATCCCCGTGCAACGGGATAACCGCCCGAAGTAGATCCTTCGCATGGATGATACCAACAATATTTTCAGGATCATTCCGCCAAAGTGGCAAGCGGGTGTAGGGGCTTTTAAGGACTTTCTCGATAATTTCTGAAATGGGTGTATTGGCATCCACCGTTTCAACATTTTTACGGTGGATCATGATCTCGCTGAGTTCCACTTCATCCATATCCAGGATTGTGTCCAGCATGTACCGTTCATGGGTGATGACACCGGCTTCTTCTGAATGAAGATCAATTGCTCCGCGCAACTCATCCTGGGCGGCATCTGTTGCTGTATCAGGGTTGAGCTCCTGTTGCCCCACTCCAAAAAGGCGTAACGTCACATCAACGACGGCGTTCACACCGAGAACTGCGGGAGAAAGGATAAAAACGGCTGGCTTCAGAATTGGTGCAACGAACCTGGCAACCCTGACAGGGCGTCTTAAGGCGTAGGTTTTTGGCAGGACCTCTGCAAAAATCAGAACCAGTGCGGTCATAATAATAGTCGCATAAGCGACCCCGATTTCACCAAAAAGGGAAATCAGGATACTGGTTGCCAGTGCGGACGCCAGAATATTGACCAGATTATTACCAAGCAATATGGCGCTAATCAGGTCTGTGTGACGGGCCCGTAGCTGATTTACGATCGAGGCTCGCTTGTCCCCCGACTGCTCCATCTTGTGCAGCCGGGCTCTTGAAGCAGCGGTTAAGGCAGTTTCAGAGCCTGAGAAAAATCCCGAAAGAAATAAGAGAAATGCGATCGCGATGAGCGATAGCAGCGTTTCAGTGTCCATGAATTAAGGCTTTACGCTCCCCATGCCGAGTTATCTACAAAGATATCCAGTATTTCCAGAATGTCCTTTTCTTCAACATTCTGCGTGGTGAAAGCATCGCCGATCGCTTTCATGAGGATGAAGGTGAGTTTTCCTTTATCCACTTTCTTGTCTTGATACATATGTTCAAGCAGACGATTTGATTTCCAGCTTACGCCTGCGATTTCAGGTAAACGATAAGGCAGGCCGGTGCGCTCATAGTGAGCACGTACCCGTTCGCAATCCTGGCGAGAGAGAAGTCCCAGTTTCCGGGAGAGCTCCATAGCCATCATCATGCCAATGGCAACCCCTTCACCATGGACAAGATCCGGCCCATATCCACATTCCGCTTCCAGAGCATGGCCAAAGGTATGCCCAAGATTGAGCAACGCACGGACCCCGCTTTCCTTTTCGTCCTGACCAACGATATCTGCTTTGGCCTGGGCACTTCGCCGGACGGCTTCAATACGGGCCTCAAGGTCCCCCCCGACGACCGCTTCACCCTTTTCCTCGAGCCAGCTGTAAAATTCAAAATCCCCGAGCAGGCCGTATTTAACGACTTCCGAATAGCCGGCAAGCACATCCCGCCTTGGCAGGCTGTTTAAAAGACTGACATCGGCAAGGACAAGTTTCGGCTGGTAAAATGCACCGATAAGATTCTTGCCAAAACGGCTGTTTATGCCAGTTTTTCCGCCAACGGAACTGTCGACCTGGGATAATAAAGTTGTGGGAATTTGAATAAAATCAACGCCACGCCGAAGCGTTGATGCCGCAAATCCGGTAAGATCGCCAGTAACGCCGCCACCGAGTGCAATCAGGCATTCATCACGGTCAACACGTGCTGCGAGCAGATCATCCAAAAGTTTTTCATAGAAAGTAAGGCTTTTGGTTTTCTCGCCAGCAGGCAGTGTGATTGCTACATGATCAATATCCTGCTCATCCAGGGATTTTTGCAGTGTTTTAAGATGAAGTTTTGCTACATTTTCATCTGTAACAATGGCAACCCGAGATTTTCTCAAAACCTCTTTTATGAGAGCGCCGGAACGTTCAAGTAAACCGCCATCAATAACGATGTCATAAGCGCGATCACCAAGGTCTACATGCACGCGCTTTTCAGAGGGTGATGCAGCCCGGGAAATATTTGAAGATGTCATGCTTGTTAAATTCAGCATCAGGCTGAATTCTCTCCATTAAAATCTTTGAGAGCGTGGATGATGAGATCGACAACAGCCTCATGAGGCCCGTCGGAACTTTCGACAGTAACGTCCGCTTCGGCATAAACCGGATAGCGGGTTTCCATCAGGTCATGGAGTATTTTTTTGGGATCCCCTGTCCGAAGCAGAGGGCGGGTATTCCGTTTCATGCATCTTTTGTGCAATGTATCCAGATCAGCCTTAAGCCAGACCGAACGTCCCTGCTTTGCAATCAAGGATCGTGTTTGCGGATCCATGTAAGCGCCGCCGCCTGTTGCCAAAACATGCTGAGGTCCGCTTAAAAGCCGTGCGATGACCTTGCGTTCACCATCGCGAAAGGCGGCTTCTCCATGTTTTTCGAAAAATTCCGGTACACTTAGATTGGAAGCTATCTCAATTTCAGTATCTGCATCCTTAAACGGCAGGTTAAGGGCAGTCGCAAGCCTTCTGCCGACAGAACTTTTCCCAGCTCCCATCAGTCCAACAAGAACAATTGATTTCTCTTCTGCAGAAGAAAGATCGGATAGAGTCTCTTTTTCCCTGAGATCCGCAGCCGCGTCACTCTCACTTGTCATCATAGTTACTATTCGTTATCCGAACCAAAGCTTGCAACAAGATTTGCAAGGCGGTTGATGTGTTTCCTTAAGGCGTGCTAATTGTTTTAGCCAAACTTATGCCATAATCGCAGCTTAGCAGAGCAAATAGCAAGAATATTGCTTTTATATGCTAGGATTTTGCAGAAAATACAGGGGTATAACAACGAAAGATGTCAAAATTTTCACTCTTTCTTCTCTTTCTGATCACTGCCACCATTGTCGGCGGCGGCGTATTCCTGTCTGCGTGGGATATTCCCGCACCGACTGTACCGGTAGAACGGGTGATTCCAAATGACCAGTTCCCCAAATAAAAATTCTCTTATTGCTCCGCTTTTCGTCGCTGTGGCAGCACTGGCTTTTCCTGTTGCAACATTTGCTCAGGAGAAACCGAGAAGCCTGGTCCCGCAGTTTATTCAGGATCAGACCCGGAATGGCGAAAAGGCTGCAGATGATCAAAAGGTGAGCAGTCCTCCCGCCGCTCAACCGCTTGAGACGCCCCAGAGCCAGCAGAAAGGAGGGGGAAGTCTTGTCATTCAGACACTGGATGCCTTGAGCAACAGCTCAATCGGAACCCTTGGGAAAGAACAGGGCGGTTTCGGAAGTCGCCTCTGGGAAGGAAGCGATCCTTCTTTGATCGCAAATCTGATCTCTCAACTTCCTGTAGAGAATAGGTCTATGGCTTCGCAGGATCTTTTGCGCAGACTTCTTTTGACAAGCGCTCAGCTTCCTCAAAAGAATGAAGCGTCGGAAAAAATCCTTGATCTGCGTTTTGCAATTTTGAGGAAAGCTGGATTTTCTGCAGATGTACTTGATCTTGCTGGCAGGTTGCCGCGCGAAGGATTGAATGAGAGCAGAAAAACTTCTATCGCAAATGCCTATCTCACTTTGTCTGATTTCGAAAAGTTCTGTAGCCTTGTGGCTGAAGAAACAGGAAAAGGGAATGCAAACCCGTTCTGGACGAAATCAGAAGCCTTTTGCCTGGTTCGGGAAAAACAGTTTGATAAAGCCGAACTTGCTGTTGCCTTGCTGGAAGAACAAGGCGAAGAAGATCCCCTCTTTTTCACGTTATTCTCTGCCCTTGCGGGAGGCGTTAAACCAGAGAAGATCGAGAACAGGAATTTAACCCCTCTTCATTTGTCAATGATGAATGAGGCGGGCGTCACCCCCGCTTCTGATCAGGATGGTGCTTTTTATCAATCTGCATTTGAAAAAGCGAAAGCTGCTGCGTCCCCGGATATGGCGGCTTCCGAGCTCGCCGCGATTTGGGAAACGGCTGAGCATAAAGGAGAGATTGGCAAGCTCGCACAGAAAAGTAGCGAAATTTTGACCCTTGTCCCGCCCAAGAATTACGACCCTGCTTTTAACATGAATGCGGTTAAAATGCTGTTGATGGTTCAACAGGACGAAACTGCAAAAAAATGGGAACGGGTTATCCGGCGAGCAGCGTCCCAGGGGACAAATACAGAAAAACTGCAGGCGAGAAAAGATGTGCAAAGGCTTGACGCCTATATCCTGCTTTCCGGAATTGACGGTATTGCCCGATGGAATAGCGGCAGTTTTGCTTCCTGGATGAACGCTGTCCAAGAAGATCCCGCAGCAGGACAGAAATCGACCTTTCTCCTTTCCATGTTGCAGGCGTTGGGGTATGCGGTTACCGAAAAGGACTGGGAAGCCCTTCTCAGGCGAGCAGTCCCGTTAAGTACAGGGCAAAGTAACCATGCGCTGGAAGTTAATTTAATTGCCGCAGCTCAGAAAAAGCGACTTGGCGAAACAATTCTGCTTTCACTACTGGCGCTGGGTGATGCAGGGCCGGAGAATGTCTCAACGACCTCGCTTGTCGCCGTAACAACAGCGTTGCGTGCAGTGGGGCTGGAACGCGAAGCACGGCAACTAGCACTTGAAGCTGCTGTCGATTTAAATCTGTAGATCTATGTCTGCGGAACTTCTGGAAAGTTTCCTTGAAATGCTGGCATTGGAACGCAATGCCGCCAAGAACACGCTTGAGGCCTATTCGAGAGATTTATCGGATTTCTCCGCTTTCCTGAGCCGTAAGAAGAAAAGTGTAAAAACTGCCAGGAAAGAGGAAATTTCAGAGTATATTGCGCAGCTGGATGCCGCTGGGCTCAGCCCTTCAACGCAGGCGCGCAGACTGAGTGCGCTAAAGCAGTTTTTTGAATTTCTCCTTCTGGATGATATCAGAGACGACAATCCGGCTTTGAATATTGACGCTCCAAGGCTTGGAAAAAGGCTGCCGAGATATCTCTCTGTTGAGGAGGTTGATGCACTTTTAAGGGCGACTGAAGGGAAGGAACCTGACCAGATTCGAATGGCTGCATTGATGCATGTATTATATGCAACCGGTATTCGTGTCAGTGAGCTTGTTGGACTTCCTTTTCCTGTTCGCGCAGAGGATCAGGACTTTTTGATTATTCTGGGAAAGGGTAACAAGGAGAGGCTTGTTCCGATTAATGAAAGTGCAAAAAAAGCGATTTCCAGTTACGAGAATATTCGCACCCGCTTCCTTCCGGACGGAAAATTTTCACCCTGGCTTTTCCCCTCCCGCGGGAAAGAGGGGCATCTGACACGTCAGCGTTTTGGTCAGATGCTTAAGGATCTGGCAGTCAATGCAGGCCTTGCGCCCAGCCAGGTTTCTCCGCATACCTTGCGGCATGCTTTTGCCAGCCATCTTCTTGCTAACGGCGCGGATCTGCGGTCACTGCAGAAGATGCTGGGTCATTCCGACATATCGACAACCCAGATTTATACGCATGTCCTTGAAGAGCGTTTGGTGAGGTTGGTAAAAGACCATCATCCTCTCGCAGATGCAAAATAAGTTGTCACGAAACTTGACTCTATCACGCAGTTGCAGCAATTTCCCCGCATAACAACAAAAACAGATAGAGATTGAAGGTGAGGGTCTGTCATGAGTTTTACTATTCCGGAATTGTGTCCATCCCGCTTGAATCGCTGTGAACTTGCTGTTCCAGGATCAAGCCCGAAATTTTTTGAAAAAGCGGCCAAATCTGATGCGGACGCAATTTTCCTGGATCTTGAAGATGCTGTAGCTCCTTCAGATAAGGAACAGGCTCGTAAAAATATTATCGAAGCTTTGCATGATATCGACTGGGGCGACAAGGTTATGTCTGTCCGGATCAATGGTCTCGATACGCATTATATGTATCGCGATGTCGTTGATATTCTTGAAAAAGCGGGCGAACGCCTCGATCTGATTATGATCCCGAAGGTGGGAACCGCATCAGATATCTACGCGCTGGATATGCTGGCAACCCAGATTGAAACAGCCGTGGGGCGCAAGAAACGGGTCGGTTTCGAACTGATCATCGAAACAGCACTTGGTATGCAGAATATCAATGAAATTGCTGCAGCGAGCAAGAGAAACGAAAGCCTGCATTTCGGTGTTGCGGACTATGCGGCATCGACCAAAGCACGGACAACGTCAATTGGTGGTCCGAACCCGCTTTATGGGGTTCTGACAGATCCAGCAGAGGATGGATCCCGCGATTATCACTGGGGTGATATGTGGCATTATGCAATCGCCCGTATGGTGGTTGCGGCGCGCGCTAATGGTCTTCGCGCTATTGACGGCCCGTTTGGTGATTTCTCTGATCCGGATGGTTATACAGCGCACGGTAATCGGGCAGCGATCCTTGGCTGCGAGGGAAAATGGGCCATCCATCCAAGCCAGATCCCGCTTGCCAATGAAATTTTCACGCCGGACGAGAAAGAAGTGGCAAAAGCACGCCGTATTCTCGAAGCCATGGAAAAGGCGCAAGCAGAAGGCGCTGGTGCTGTCGCGCTGGATGGCGGTTTGATTGACATTGCTTCCATCAAGCAGGCTGAAGCACTCGTACAGCAAGCGGATATTATCGCTGCACGGAAATAAAATTTCTGGGAATTTTCCCGACAGAACTTACTTAAAGGCGCAACGGTTCATTGACGGAACCGTTGCGCCTATTTATTAATCGGTGCTTGAAACTGAAAGGACTTGAGTTTGACAATGAATAACTTTCTTGATTTTGAAAAACCGATTGCTGACCTGGAAGGAAAGATCCGTGAGCTGGAAGGGCTTGATAATGGCAGTGATCTCGAAATCAATGAGGACGTTGCCAAGCTCCGCCAAAAAGCGTCACAGCTTCTGAAAACAACCTATGAGAAGTTGACGCCGTGGCAGAAAACGCAAGTCGCACGCCATGTGGATCGCCCAAAGTTCAAGGATATTACAAGCCAGCTAATTGATGATTTTACGCCGCTCGCCGGTGATCGCGGATTTGCAGAAGACCATGCGATTGTCGGAGGGCTGGGCCGTTTTCGTGGTCAATCCGTGATGGTGATGGGTACAGAAAAAGGCAGTGATATAGAAACACGCCTTAAGCATAATTTTGGCATGGCACGCCCTGAAGGGTACCGTAAAGCGCAGCGTCTGATGCAGATGGCGGATCAGTTCGGCGTGCCGGTGCTGACATTTGTGGATACATCCGGCGCCTATCCTGGTATTGGCGCTGAAGAAAGGGGCCAGGCGGAAGCGATCGCCCGATCTATCCAGGTGAGCCTGGATCTTCGTGTTCCTGTCATTGCCTCAATCGTTGGTGAAGGAGGATCAGGTGGTGCTGTTGCGCTTGCAACTGCGAACAGGGTCCTCATGTATGAAAACGCGATTTACTCTGTGATTTCCCCGGAAGGCTGCGCTGCGATCCTCTGGAAAACCCGCGACAAGGCACAGGATGCCGCAACAGCAATGAAACTCACCGCTCAGGACCTGTTTAGGCTGAACGTAATTGATCGTATTGTCGAGGAGCCGCTTGGCGGAGCGCAGCGGGATATTCCGACCGCTATTGATGCGCTTGGTGACGCTGTTGAAGAAGAAATGAATTTGTTGATGGCAATGGAACCTGGCGAACTTCGCGAAGAGCGACGGCGCAAGTTTCTTGCTATTGGGCGGCTGGAAGGCAACGCTTAAGCAAAATCTCAAAAAATTAAGAAAAAGGAGGCTTTTCAGCCTCCTTTTTTACGCCACCTAGAGTTTGCTTTTGAAAGCAGATCCGAGTTGCTGGACGGATTCCTGATGGCTCGACCAGTGGCGTCCTCCAATCATTCCTCCATCAACTATCAGATCAGCAGCATTGACAAACGAGCTGTCATCAGACGCGAAGAAAACAGCAGCGCGGGCAATATCTTCAGGAAGGCCGGCGCGCGGAATGGGCTGTGCAGCCCGTAAGATATCCGCAGCGATATTCGCTGTATCTTCTGCGGCTTTTCCTTCGAGCCCAAGGGCTTTTCCGAATATTCCTGTCGCTGTTGCTCCCGGCGAAATAGAATTCACGCGAACATTGGATTCGCCAAGCTCCATGGCCGTACTTCTCGTCAGCTGATGGACAGCAGCCTTTGCACTACTGTAAATCATGGACGTTGAATAGCCGGCAAGATGTCCTGCAATACTGGCATTGTTAATGATGCTGCCGGATTTCTGTTTTTTCATAATGGGCGCAGCATGCTTAGTGCCCAGCATCACACCGCCAAAAAGAACGGCGACGGCTTGCATGGCTTTTTCATAGTCCACTGTTTCAATACTGCCTACAGGGGCAGGGCCGCCTGCATTATTAAAAAGGGCGTCAATTCGACCAAACTTTTCAGCAGTTCCCTGGATCAGGTTTTTGACATCTTCTTCAACCGATACATCTGCTCTTACAAAATGAACATTCTCCCCAAGACGCTCGGCGATTTCATTGCCTTCCGCAACGCGCCTGCCAGAAAATACAACGGTAGCTCCTTCTTCCTGAAAGATCTCCACGGACCGTAATCCAATACCGCTGGTTCCGCCTGTAATAATCGCAATTTTACCGTCGAGTTTCCCCATAATCTGGTCCTTCTTGTTATGATTGAGCGACAAGACTAATGGAAAGTCACACATCAAGAGAAGAAAAAAGTCAGGCCATAAAATCATTTTCCAAATATTTCATATTGAAATCAGTCATTTGTAAGAACACAATGGACATTAAAACTGCGTTATTGGCATTTGGGAGCCGCGTTTCTCGCAGCTTTACTGGCATTAAGGGGATAATATTGTGCTCTATCATATCGTGATCATCGCTGCCTACGCTTTGACTGCGGTTGTTCTTTCCCGGCAGCTGCCCGTTTACTTCCCTGAAATGGACCCAACTCTTGGTTACTGGATCGGGGGGACTTTTTTCCTTACAGCGGCCTTGCTTCACGAATTTATTATGAGACGGGTGGAGCGCGCGGTGATGAATAAAGAAATCCTGATGATCAAGCGGGATCTCTCTGATGCGGAAAATGGGTTGGAGCGCTTTGAAAATATACTTGGTGGCCTCGCGGGCGACGATGCCGACATGGACGGGTTTGCAGATGAAATGAAGATGCTGCGAAAGCTCCTCAATCAGCTTTCTACGGAAATGAAGAAAGAAAAGGCAAGTCCCCAGAAAACGCTGAGTGAAACCAAGAAAGTCAGTCATCAGCGCCGGACCCGTCCATCGCTTGTCGCAACACCTGCCGCCGCACCGGATAAAGAAGAAGCAACACCGGATGACGACGAGATTCTTGAGATTGTACGGGCGGGGCTTCAGGAAAACCGCGTCGATTTATATCTGCAGCCCGTTGTGCGATTGCCTCAGCGGCGCACAAAATTCTATGAGGCTTTCTCGAGAATTCGCGGACAAAACGGGGAAATCATAACACCCGGTCAATATCTGCCCATTGCAGAGGAAGCAGGATTAATCGGGACAATCGATAATCTGCTGCTTATTCGCTGTGTTCAACTGATCCGGCGTGTCCGTCAACGCAACAGCGATGTAGGGTTTTTTGTCAATGTGTCTGCAAGGACTTTACGGGATACCGCTTTTTTCCATCAATTTGTCGAATTCCTGGATCGTAATGTCGATCTGAATAAAAGCCTGATACTGGAATTCTCCCAGGAGGATATCGATGAGGCAACCAGTCAGGTTCGTGAAGGGTTGAAAATGCTTGCGGATATGGGATTCGCCTTTTCAATGGACCGGGTGACTCGGCTGGATATGGATTTTAAAAAACTGGGTGAAGATAATTTCAGGTATCTGAAAGTTGCTGCTGCCGATCTTCTTCCGGGCGGTGACGGATTGCCAATGCATATTCATCCTGAAGATCTTCATGAAGCATTATCGCGCGCCGATATAGAACTGATCGCGAGCATGGTCGAAGATGAGGATACTGTTATTGGACTGCTGGATGTGGAAATTGGTTTTGGGCAGGGATATTTGTTTGGTGTCCCAAGGCCGCCGCAAAAATCAACGCAGGAAAAAACAGACGCGGTGTAGCATCCTCTTCCAAACAGGATTTGACGCAGCCGGGGCGGAAGGTTAAGACGGTCAGGCGATTTTCTGGTTCTGCGGAGTTCCCATGACATTTCAGATTGTAACCGGCCTCAGCACTTTTGCGCCGAAGTATGATGCATTTATTCTTGATCTTTGGGGGGTCGTTCATGATGGTACGAAACCTTATCCGGGTGTTTTGGACTGTCTCTCGAAATTGCGTGAGGATGGACGGCCTGTGCTTCTTCTATCAAATGCGCCGAGAACCAGTAATCATGTCACAGGATTTTTGAAAACCCTCGGTATTGAACCCCAGCTGTATGATCATATCCTGACATCCGGCGATTTGACCCGGCAAGTGCTGATTGATCGGGAACAGGAATTCCTCAAGAAAAAAACTCCAAAATTCTATCAGTTCGGCGCGGCTAAAGACCGTGGTATCGAAGATGAACTGGATTATCTCAAGGTTGATGATCTTGCGGAGGCTGACTTCCTGATTTGCACGGGCCTTGCCAACGATACAGAAGAAACACCGGAAGCTTATCGGGACCTTTTGACAAAAAGTGCAGCTTTGGGGCTTCCCATGCTCTGTGCCAATCCTGATTTGACGGTCATGAAAGGTGAGACGATGCTCTATTGTGCAGGCGCTTTGGCAGCTTTGTATGAGGAGTTGGGCGCGCCGGTTACTCTCTATGGAAAACCCTATCCAAACGCCTATGAGCTTGCAATGAAGAAACTGGGTGTTTCTGATCCCGCCAAAATCCTTGCTGTCGGTGACAGTATGCGCACTGATATCAAGGGCGCGAATGGCATGGGAATTGACAATGTCCTGATTGCTGGCGGCATTCATGCTGAAGAGTGGGGATTGCGATCAGGAGATATCCCGAGCCGGGAACAGGTTGAAGAAATTTCCGCCCTTCATGGATTTTCGCCCACCTATGTGTCCGGACATATGACCTGGTGATAAAAAAGCCGCTTGTTAAGGAAGCGGCTTTTTACTTAGTTAAACATGGCGTCAATATCATCTTGATCAATGGAATCGGAATTGCCGGAGCTCTTTCCTTTTTCTTCCGATTCTTCGACTGCTTTCTTTTCGTCCGGTGCGTCGGCAGGGGCGTCGTCAAACATGCTGTCGACGAAATTCTGATCTATACCCTCTCCTGCCAGAGCCGGGCCGTTCAGAAGACCTGCTTCCTCATCATCCTTGTCGACCTTGACTGTTTCAGGCGCATCTTTTTTATGTCCCCAGGCCGTTGTCAATTTATCAAGATAGTTCTCGATATATTCCAGCGTCGAGACCACTTTGCTGATCCTCTGGCCAGTAATGTCCTGAAAAGAGCAAGCCTCAAAGATTTCCATACAGGCGTCGTTCACGACATCTGCGTCGGTGACGCCAGCACTCATAATCCGCTCGGTCGCTGACATGATGGTATCTGTCGCAGATTCGGTCGCCATAACGATCGCATCAAGCTCCTTCCCGGCACGGGGTAGCTTGTCAGCCTTTAGATCATTGGGGCGAATCTGAGAAATCTCGGAGCGCGCGGAGACAATGAAGTCCACAAGGTCTTGACAGTCCTGATGCAAATGCGCGATTTCATCGCGCAGTGCTGTGACTTCGTCCTTTTCGGCCATTAGAAATCGCCTATGACGCTCGTCATTTTGGTTTTGAGAGTTGCAGCATTAAAAGGCTTCACGATGTAGTTATTTACACCTGCTTTTTTCGCAGCAATAACGTTTTCTGTTTTGGATTCCGCCGTAATCATGATGAAAGGCGTTGCTTTCAATGATTCATCCGCACGAACTTCCTTAAGCAGTTCAAATCCGGTCATTGGTTCCATATTCCAGTCGGAAATAACCAGACCATATTGGCGGGTCCGCATTTTGGCTAAAGCAGCTGAACCGTCTGCGGCCTCATCAACATTATCAAAACCCAGCTGTTTGAGCAGGTTACGAATAATCCGCAACATTGTTTTATAATCGTCGATGATCAGTATCGGCATGTTCATGTCGACAGCCATAGAAATACCCTCTTCTAATAATGCTTTTTCTACATTGGACCCGAAACCGTCAATATCCGGTGTCGTTCTCCGTAGCCGCAAAGGTACGAAGGGAACCTAAAAAAATGGTTAATGGGCTGAATTCGTGAACAAAAGTTCTTCGCTTTCTCTTCTGTCTTGAATTGAAAGAGCCTTTGAACAGGCAGAAGCTGTGCCAAAGACGCGCAAAGACTTGCCTTGCCCCGCAATAGGGCTTTATATTGCGCCGCAAAAACGTATAGGAGGGGCGTCCATGTCCGACTTTGAAAACCAGCATGGCTATTTTCTGGAAGATCTTTCTGTCGGAATGGCAGAGCAATTTGCAAAAACAGTCACAGAAGCTGACATCGTTTTGTTCGCCGGTGTTTCGGGTGATACAAACCCGGTTCATCTGAATGCGGAATTCGCGGCGCAAACGATGTTCAAGGAGCGGATTGCCCATGGCATGCTATCGGCAAGTTTTTTGTCGACGATCTTTGGCACGAAGCTACCAGGTCCTGGCGCAATATATATGAGCCAGTCTCTGGTCTTCAAAGCACCGGTTTGCATCGGCGATACTGTGGTCGCAGAAGTCACGTTGCGGGAAATAAATGGCCGGCGTGTGTCTTTTGACTGTGCCTGCCGCGTTGGTGAGACTATTGTTCTGGAAGGAGATGCCACTTTGATGGTATCCAAACGGCCATAAGACAATAAGAATAGAGCTGGAGTTAACGTCATGCGCTTTTTGCGAAAATACACCGATGTGCCGGAGGATGTGAAAGGCCTCGTGCTGGCGATCGGAAATTTTGATGGTGTTCATCGGGGGCACCAGTCTGTTATCGCACATGCTCAGGACGAAGCAAAAAAAAGAGATGTACCAGCAGGCGTTTTGACTTTTGAGCCTCATTCGCGAGAATTCTTTGCACCAGATGCACCGCCTTTTCGCCTCTCCAACCTGGAGACCAAGGCAGCCCATTTGAACTGGCTTAATATCGATGTGATGGTTGCCCTTAAATTTGATCTGGAGTTTTCGCAAAAAAAAGCAGAGGAATTTGTGAAGGATGTCCTGGTTGACGGATATGGTGTCAGCCATGTTGTTGTCGGCTATGATTTTATCTTTGGCCATAAGCGCCAGGGCACAACGGTTATCCTTGCGGAGCTTGGAAAAAAATACGGTTTTGGTGTTACAGTCGTTGAGCCTGTAGGCGAGGAAACTGTTATCTTCTCTTCCACAGCGATCCGGGAGTGCCTGGCGACAGGTGATCCTCGCAAGGCGGCAACCCTGCTTGGGCACTGGTGGGAGGTTGAAGGACGTGTTGTTGAAGGGGACAAGCGAGGCCGTACCATTGGCTTTCCGACAGCAAATGTTCCCATAACGCACTATCACCATCCTAAATTGGGTGTTTATGCTGTTCGTGTCGGGCTTCACGATGCTGATGGAAGTACCAATTGGGTGGATGCTGTCGCCAATTATGGTAACCGTCCGACATTCGACAAGAAAGATATTCTGCTTGAAGTTCATCTTCTGGATTTCGATGAAGATCTTTATGGCCGGAAGATCCGGGTTGCTTTCGTGGATTTTATTCGTCCTGAGAAAAAATTCGCCGGGATTGAAGAGTTGGAAGCGCAAATTGCTGCAGATGCACGCGAAGCACGCGGGATTTTGGGCGCTGACAATAACCGGCAGGACCGATATGCCGATAAAAATAGTCAAAAAGTGCTGGAAAACGAGTAAAACAGCCTTAATTGGTCAAAGGAATTCTCGACAGTAGTTTTCCAAGTTGGTACAACGAGTTCATGGAAACCAAACCGCGTATCTTAAATCGTCTCCTGCCTGTTGGCGGGACAATATGTCGAATTATCGACCCGGCCTTCTGCTGAAAAGGCCGGGTAAGTAAGGCGCTTGCGGTTTTAATGCCCGAATGTCGCTGTGCAATGGGACCTCTCTCCCTGATTAATCATTACTATTTCAGATTACTGTTAGGATCAGTTCGCTAAAATGAGCACTGACTATAAATCAACGCTTTTCCTTCCAACAACCAGCTTCCCGATGAAAGCTGGCTTGCCGAATAAAGAGCCGGGAATTCTTGAACGCTGGGAAAAAATGGATCTTTTCGGAAAGCTTCGGGAACAATCCAAAGACAGGGACCAGTTTGTCCTTCATGACGGACCCCCTTATGCAAATGGTCATCTGCATATGGGACATGCTGTTAACAAGGTTCTGAAGGATGTTATCAACCGCAGTCAGCAGATGCAGGGCAAAAATGCGCATTATGTTCCGGGCTGGGACTGTCATGGCTTGCCTATTGAATGGAAAATTGAAGAAAAATACCGCAAGGCAGGTAAAAACAAGGATGAAGTTCCTGTTGTGGAGTTCCGTCAGGAATGCCGAGATTTTGCTGCCGAATGGATCGATATCCAGCGGGTTGAGTTCAAGCGTCTGGGTGTAACAGGGGATTGGGAAAATCCCTATATCACCATGAGCTACGATGCGGAAGCGCAGATTGCTCGTGAGCTTATGAAATTCGCTATGAACGGTGGTCTTTATCGGGGATCAAAACCGGTCATGTGGTCACCTGTTGAAAAAACGGCTCTGGCCGAAGCGGAGATCGAGTATCACGATCACACATCGACCACCATTTATGTTCGCTTCCCGGTTACTTCCGGTCCGGACTTTACCGAAGGCGCTTCGGTGGTAATCTGGACAACGACCCCCTGGACCATGCCAGGAAACCGTGCGATTGCCTACGGGCTTGATCTTGACTATGTGGGTATCGAAGTTCTGGCCGTTGAGGAAGACAGCCTTGGTGATGTGGGAGAGAAACTCTTCGTTGCTGCAGATCTTGTGGACGAGCTTAAAAATGAAGCCGGTATTACAGACACCAAAACCTTCTGGACGGGCAAGGGAACTGATCTTGAGGGTGTGGTTTGCAAGCATCCGTTCGCGGGTCAGGGATATGACTTCGATGTACCGCTTCTGGACGGTGATCATGTAACTGTTGACGCCGGTACCGGTTTTGTACATACGGCTCCAGGCCACGGTCAGGAAGACTTTGAAGTTGGTATTAAATACGGTCTTGAAGTTCCTCAGACTGTTGATGAGGATGGGACATTTTACAAGCATGTTCCAATGTTTGCAGGCGAACATGTCTATAAATGCAACGAGCATGTCGCCGACGAGCTTGAAAAAGCAGGCGGGCTTCTGAAACGCGGTAAAATCAAACACTCCTATCCGCATTCCTGGCGGTCGAAAGCGCCCCTGATTTTCCGTAATACAAGCCAGTGGTTTGTTTCGATGGAAACCAATGATCTTCGTGCCAAAGCTCTCAAGGCGATTGATGAGACCAAATGGTATCCGAAATCCGGTCATCGCCGCCTTTACTCCATGGTTGAAAGTCGTCCGGACTGGGTTCTTTCCCGCCAGCGGGCATGGGGCGTTCCGATCACGGTTTTTGTGAATAAGGAAACGGGCGAGATTGTCCAGGATGAAGAGGTAAATACCCGTATCCTGGATGCTTTTGAAGCCGAAGGCGCGGACGCCTGGTACAGTTCACCAGCGAGCCGCTTCCTTGGTAATAATTACAAGGCTGAAGATTATGAGCAGGTTACAGATATCCTGGATGTCTGGTTCGATTCAGGCAGTACCCATGCCTTTACGCTTGAAAACCGCCCGGAAATGAAATGGCCTGCTGATCTTTATCTGGAAGGCACTGATCAGCACCGGGGGTGGTTCCATTCATCGCTTCTTGAATCTTGTGGGACCCGTGGCCGCGCACCCTATGACGGTGTTCTGACCCATGGCTTTGTCATGGACGGAAAAGGGCGCAAGATGTCCAAATCCCTTGGGAACACAATCCTGCCGGAGAAAATCATCAAGCAAAACGGGGCGGATATTTTGCGTCTCTGGGTGGTGAATTCCGACTATACTGAGGATATGCGGATCGGAAATGAGATTATCCAGGGGCAGGTGGATAGTTATCGTCGTCTTCGGAATACCTTGCGCTTTATCCTTGGCAATCTGGCCGATTGGGATGACAGTGAAAAGGTAGATGTCGCGGATATGCCGGAACTTGAGCAATGGGCCATGCACCGTATTGCTGTTCTGGATGAACAGGTTCGCAAAAACTGTAACGAATATGAGTTCAGCAGGATGTTCACTGCCGTTCAGAATTTCTGCACGCTGGAGCTTTCTGCTTTCTATTTCGATATTCGTAAAGATGTACTCTATTGCGACGGTGAAAATAGTCTTCGTCGCCGCGCTGCGAGAACAGTACTGGATCAGCTCTTTCATTGTCTGACATCCTGGCTCGCCCCTGTTCTGGTTTTCACCGCTGAAGAAACATGGCAGGCACGTTACCCGGATGAGGACTGGAGCGTTCATATGAACCAGTTCCCCGAGATTCCTTCTGGCTGGAAAAATGAGACACTTCACCAGAAATGGTCGAAAGTTCGCGCTTTCCGGCGAGCGGTTACAGGGGCGCTTGAAATCGAACGCAGGGAAAAGCGGATCGGCTCCAGTTTACAGGCAGCTCCTACAGTTTTTGTCAGTGAAGAGTTTGAGGATATCCTAAAAGATCTGCCGCTTGATGATATCTGCATTACATCGGGTCTGACTTTAAGCCGCCAGAGTGCACCAGCGGAAGCCTTCATGCTTGAAGATGTTCCAGGCGTTGCCGTCATGCCGGCACTAGCAGAAGGCCGGAAATGCCAGCGTTGCTGGAAAATTCTGGATGAAGTCGGAAAGCACGAAAAACATGACGACCTGTGCGGACGCTGCGCTGATGTCGTCGATGCGCTTTAGGCCAAGCGAGGATTTTTGTGAGCCCCATTCTTAAAACAGGTTTGATCATCGCGACCCTTGGGGTCGTTGCCGATCAGGTCTTTAAAATTCTGATGGTCGATTACATGACGGCCTATCCTTACGGGATTGAAGTCACTTCATTTTTCCGACTGGTTATGGTCTGGAACAGTGGTGTGAGTTTTGGAATGTTCTCTGGCGGTGAAACAACCCGGTGGATCCTTGTCGGGCTTTCGACATTGATCAGTCTTGTCCTTGTTGTCTGGCTCGCCAGAGCGACAGAGAAGCTGTTGGGATATGCTTTGGGGATGATCCTCGGAGGGGCTATCGGTAATATCGTTGATCGTATCCATTATGGTCGCGTCGCAGACTTCTTTGACTTTGATCTTTATTTCATGCGCTGGCCTGCCTTTAATATCGCAGATATTCTCATCGTCTGTGGTGTGGCAGTTATGTTGGTGCAAAGCTTGTTTTTTGACGAAAATTCGTCTAAAAAGAACCCGTAAATCAAGGGGGTTTCAAAATGTCCAGAACCAGAATGATTGCATTAGGTGTTGTTTCCGCATCCCTGTTTTTGACAGGATGTGAAGGGACACGTCAGGCCTTGGGCATCGATGGCAAGAAAGCACCTGATGAATTTGCGGTGATTACCAAAGCTCCGCTTATTATTCCGCCTGATTTCTCCTTGCGCCCGCCTGCTCCAGGACAAAGAGGACCGCAGGATACACGTGTTCAGGATACAGCACGCAGCACGCTTTTGGGTACAAGCGCCAGAAAAGGTGTGATTACACAGGAAGAAGCTGCTGCGGCCGGAACTTCGGCCGGTGAACTAGCGCTGCTTCGCAAGGCGGACGCGGAAAATGCTGATTCTTCCATTCGGCAGATCGTTGATGAAGAAACCTCGACGCTGGCAGAGAATGATGAAACGCTAGTTGAGAAAATCATGTTCTGGCAAACCCAACCGGCATACGGGACAGTCGTTGATCCTAATAAAGAGAAAAAACGTCTTCAGGAAAATGCGGCCCTTGGTGATTCACCGTCCGCAGGAGGAGAAACCCCTATTATTGAACGGCGCAAGCGGGCTCTTCTTGAAGGGTTGTTCAATTAATCTTCCGGTTTGAAAAAAAGAAGTCCCGATTTTTGGCTCTCTGTCTTTTTTGTGAATTAAAGTTTTAAAATCGAGGCTTGCATTTGCTCCTGTTCTTTCCTTAATGAAAGGATAGTCAGAAAAGGAGCTATGACGGTATGAGATACGTCCTCGCCAGTATTGTCACCCTCGTCCTTGTAAGTACCCTTACATTTTCAGAAGTCGAAGCTGTTGAAAATCCGGCCAGTTTGTTTGATCCGAAAACGGCAACGCTGGATAACGGTCTGGAGATTGTGGTTATCGAAGATCATCGTGCGCCTGTGGTGACGCATATGGTCTGGTACCGGATTGGTTCTGCTGACGAGCCGACTGGTAACTCCGGAATTGCCCATTTCCTGGAACATTTGATGTTCAAGGGTACTGAAAAGATCCCCTCAGGCCAGTTTTCCAAAATTGTTGCTCAAAACGGGGGGCAGGATAACGCTTTTACTTCGTGGGATTATACGGCCTATTACCAGAATGCGAGCGCTGACAAATTACCGCTTTTGATGGAAATGGAAGCGGACAGGATGACAAACCTGGTGCTGACTGATGAGGATGTTGGTGCTGAATTGCAAGTGGTCCTTGAAGAACGCTCCCAGCGTACGGACAATAGTCCGGGAGCGTTGTTGTCTGAACAGTTAAGTGCAGCCCAGTTTCTGGCGCATCCTTATGGAATTCCTATTATTGGCTGGCGGAACGAGATAGAAAAACTGACAACTCAGGATGCCATAGACTGGTATAAAAAATACTATGGACCGAATAATGCTATTCTTGTAGTTGCCGGGGATGTGGAGGCACAGGAAGTTTTCAACCTTGCCAGGAAATATTATGGCCCGGCGAAGCCGATAGATCTTCCCGATCGCCTTCGCAGACAGGAACCTCCCCAGCTTGCCAAACGAACTCTGGTGATGCATGACAAACGTGTGCGTGAAGCCTCCTGGCGACAAACCTATTTAGCGCCTTCAGCAAGAACCGGTGTCCTTAAAGATGTTCGGGCACTCGAGATCTTAAGCGAAATTCTGGGAGGCGGGGTCACCAGTCGACTTTATTCCAAACTGGTTATCGATGATAAGATAGCCGCTTCATCAGGGGCATATTATCGTTCAGGCACCTTCGATCCCTCCGGATTTACAGTATATGGTGCGCCCATCAATGGTCATTCTGTGGACGATGTTGAAAAGGCGGTTCAGCAGGTGATTGCTGAACTGCTGGAAAAAGGCGTGACTGACGAGGAACTGGCAAGCGCAAAACGCAAACTGCTTGCTGCGGCTATCTATGCACGTGACAGCATAAGCGGAGCGGCCAATATTTTTGGCGGTGCGTTAGCGAGCGGTGAGAAGCTGGAGGATATTGTTGCCTGGCCCAGTCAGATTAATCAGGTGACGAAAGAGGATATTCTGGCTGCTGCAAGGAAAGTTTTTATTGAACGGCAATCCGTTGTTGGCAAGTTGTTGCCGGAGGAAAAATAAGATGAGCGTTATTTCAGTTATGAGATCCTGTTTTGCAGCTCTCCTTCTTTTTTCTGCTCTCACTTTCTCAATGTCGGCTCTAGCTGCAGCAAAAATTCAGGAGCTTCAAACTC
This sequence comes from Sneathiellales bacterium, assembly GCA_022360775.1. Taxonomy (GTDB): domain Bacteria; phylum Pseudomonadota; class Alphaproteobacteria; order Sneathiellales; family Sneathiellaceae; genus Sneathiella. The sequence goes on from JAKSCD010000264.1 coordinate 19,692, forward strand.
CGGGCGGGATAAAGGTCTGGTTTGTGCAGGAGCGATCTATTCCTATTCTTAGCATGGAAGTAGTCTGGAAAGGGGGTGCCAGTCTTGATCCTGCAGACAAGGCGGGTCTTGCTAACCTTGCAGCCTCGACCATGGATGAAGGGGCAGGAGATCTGGATAGCCGGGCGTTTCAAAAGCGCCTTTCTGACCTTGCTATTTCCTTGAGCTTCGATGCCAGCAAAGACAGCTTTCAGGGAAGTGTGAAAACTCTTTCAGAAAATAAAGATGAAGCGTTCAGGCTTTTCTCTCTTGCGCTTACCAAACCGCAATTTGCTGAAGAGCCGGTTGAGCGGATCCGTAGCCAGATCCTGGTAAGTTTGAGCAGAAAACTATCCAATCCCAATAGTCTGGCAGGGCGGAAATGGTTTGAGACTGCTTTTAATGGTCATCCCTACAGTCAACCTTCTGAAGGAACACTGGAAACAGTCAAGCGTGTTACGCAAGAGGATCTAGTTGCTTTTAAAAACCGTCAGATCGCCAAGGACAATATGGTGATTTCTGTTGTTGGAGATATCTCATCAGAAGAATTGCAAGCTCTTATAGATAAAACCTTTGGCGGTATCGCCAGTAAATCCAACCTTAAGGAACTATCAACTGTTTCGCCGAATATGTCAGAGGGCGTTGTTGTCATTGATTATGACATTCCGCAATCAGTTGTTGTTTTCGGCGGACAGGGGATTTCCCGGGATGATCCAGATTACTACGCAGCATATGTTCTGAATTATATATTGGGCGGTGGTGGTTTTGAATCGCGCCTGACAGAGCAAATTCGTGAAAAGCGTGGTCTGGTCTATTCCATTTACAGCTATCTCTATCCGCTTCGATATTCCGGTGTTCATCTTGGTGGGTTCGGCACTAGTAATGCAACTGTGGGTCAAGCCGTTGGATTGCTGAAAGAAGAACTTGAGAAAATTCGGACTGAAGGGGTGACCGAAGAAGAACTTGCATCGGCCAAAACCTATTTGAACGGATCGTTTCCTTTGCGTCTTTCATCAAATTCTCGCATTGCAAACATAATGGCAAGTATGCAGGTACATGATCTACCTGTGGATTATTTGGAAAATAGAGCAAATTTTATTAATTCCGTAACCCTTGAGGACATAAAAAGAGTGGCAGGCCGATTAATGGATCCTGAAAATCTGCTGATTACTGTTGTTGGAAAACCAAAAGGGCTTTGAAAAAGCAAAGGGTTTTTCGAAAATTCAATAGGACCAGATAAGCTGATTTGATAGGGTCTCGGCCTCCTGTTGCGTGTGAGTGAAGTGCATCCAAATTGATCAACGCGTGAAGCTTTTATGACCTATACACAAAAATTCGATAACTGTTTTTCTGATCCAAACTCTTCAACAGACTGGGTTTACACTGCCTTTTCCAAGGCACTGGCGAGAACTGAGGGAATTGCTTCCTCACTACAGGTGCTGAAAGACCAGGGCAGGCTTCCAATTCTGTCCCTCCCGGAAGAGACAGCTGATCTTGACGCGCTTTCTTCGACCTCGCGTCAGATCCGGGAAAATTTTGATCACGTAGTCATTGTTGGTATTGGCGGTTCATCCCTTGGGGCTCAAGTGCTGACGTCCCTCAGAGAGCATGGCAATGGTTATCCGGAACTCTATTTCTGGGATACTTTGGATTATCACGTCATGGCACCTCACCTGTCAGGGGAAAGACTGTCCAAGACCCTGTTTATGCTGGTGTCAAAATCCGGAACAACACCGGAGATCCTTGCTGAAACACTGATCGTTATTGAAGCCTTGAACAGCTTCGGCGGAAAGGGCGCTGTTTCCCGGCAATGCCTCGCCATTTGTGAACCAACCGATAACCCCCTGGGCCGCATCGCGGATAAATGGGGCATCGAAAGGCTGGACCATGATCCGAATGTCGGTGGTCGCTATTCGTGTTTTTCTCTTGTTGGCGCTCTGCCCGCCATGATTGCCGGTATTGACATGAAAGCGGTCCGTGAAGGGGCGAAAGAGGTTCTGGAGGATACCTTGGGTAATCCTGAATCGAACCCGCGTGTTGCAGCAGCGCATCATTACGCTCTCTATGATATCGAAAATGTCGGCATGAATGTGATTATGCCCTATGCCAAGCAGCTCGAGCCTTTGACACATTGGTTCAGGCAACTTTGGGCGGAAAGTATCGGAAAAGAAGGGCGAGGTACCACACCTCTGAATGCTCTCGGGCCGATTGATCAGCATAGCCAGTTGCAGCTTTGGCTGGATGGGCCAAATGATAAATTTTTTACCCTGATTCTTAACAATGCGGATGATGAAAGCCCGTTGATGGATGTCGGGCTTGCGGATGATGATCCGGCACTTGATTATCTGAAAAATCACAAAATCAGCGATGTTGTGCATGCTGAAGGCTCGGCGACAGCGTCGACACTGGTCTCCCGCGGAAAATATTTACGCTGTATTGATATTGAAACGCTGGATGAGAAGACCTTAGGTGCGCTATTAATGCATTTCATGCTGGAAACCATTTTTACCTGCCATCTGCTTGAAGTGAACCCTTTCGATCAGCCGGCCGTGGAAGAAGGCAAGAAGCTGACAAAGAGTTACTTACGAGGCGATTAATGACCCTCCGGCGCCTACCGGACAATATTGTAAACCAGATTGCGGCAGGGGAAGTTGTTGAACGTCCTGCCTCTGCTGTAAAAGAGCTTGTTGAAAATGCCATAGATGCCGGTGCCAGCCGAATTGATGTGGTGATGCGGGATGGCGGTCGCTCCCTGATTTCTGTTTCTGATAATGGCAAAGGGATGAGCCGCGAGGAACTTGAACTCTGTTTTGAGCGCCACGCGACATCGAAACTTCCGGACGAAGACCTTGTTCATATTGAGCATCTGGGATTTCGCGGTGAAGCGATTCCCTCAATTGCATCTGTCAGCCGTATGAGCATCACGACTAGAAATGCAAACGACCCGCATGGCTGGAAACTCGCTGTGGAGGGTGGACATCGCCAGGATGTGGAACCAGCTCAGGGACAGCAAGGGACACGGGTTGAAGTACGGGATATTTTCTATGCGACACCGGCTCGTTTGAAATTCCTGAAAACAGAGCGTGCGGAGTTTGGCGCAGCCCTGGATGTGATGCGCCGTCTGGCAATGGCCTATCCGGCGATCGCTTTTACGCTGGCTGATGAAAAACGCACCGCCTTGAGAGTAGCGGCTGCACAAGGAGATCTGTTTGAAGCCTGGCTTGATCGGCTCGGAGCCATTATGGGGCGTGAATTTGCAAATAACGCCCTGAAAATTGATGCAGAGCGTGACGGGGTTCGGCTGACCGGTTTTGCGGGTGTTCCGACCTTTAACAGGGGCAACGCCACCATGCAGTTCATGTTTGTGAACGGACGGCCGGTTAAGGACAAGCTTTTTACCGGGGCCGTTCGAGGAGCATATATGGATTTGCTGGCGCGTAATCGTCATCCGCTTCTTGCGCTTTTCCTGGAACTGCCACCGGACCAGGTTGATGTGAATGTCCATCCTGCGAAAGCGGAAGTTCGTTTTCGGGACGCGGGCGGTGTAAGAGGGCTCATTGTCGGGTCTTTGCGACATGCACTTGCAGAAAACGGGCATCGCGCTTCCACGACTGTTGGTGGTCAGGCACTGGGATCTTTTGTGAAACAGGATGCGGTTCAGCTTCCGCTTCAGTCGCGGCCATCGCGCCCTGTTGGAATGGGGAACTGGTCTGACGTGAACCAAACCGTATATACGCCAGGCATGGCAGAGGAGAGCACAGAGTATCAGGCCCCTTTATCACCTCCTGTTTCGCCGGAACGGGATACGGATTTTGCACCGGCGGCCCCGGCTGCAAGACAGGAAGAGGCTACTCGATCCTCTACGGAAACAGGGTCGGAATATTTCCCCTTGGGTGCAGCACGATCCCAGCTTCACGAAACTTATATTATGGCGCAAACACAGGATGGACTTGTTCTCGTGGACCAGCATGCGGCTCATGAACGTCTTGTTATGGAACGTATGAAAAAGGCCTTCAGTGAAAAAACAGTTGCCAGGCAGATGCTTCTTATTCCGGATGTCGTGGAAATGGATGAAGTTTCAGCTGGTCGTGTCTGTGACCGGTCAGATGAACTGTCTGAAATGGGATTGGTGATTGAGCCTTTTGGAAACGGTGCGGTTGTCGTGCGAGAAACCCCGGCTATGCTGGGAGAATGTAATGTGAAAGGGCTTTTGCAAGATCTTGCAGATGACCTTGCCGAACTGGACACGACACTTGCTTTGAAAGACCGAATGGATGATGTCTTTGCCACCATGGCCTGCCATGGATCGGTCCGGTCGGGTCGGCGCCTGACTGTTGAAGAAATGAATGCGCTTCTTCGGGAAATGGAAGTTACCCCCCATTCAGGACAATGCAATCACGGTCGCCCGACTTATGTTGAACTGAAACTTCATGATATTGAAAAACTGTTCGGCCGACGCTAGTCAAGCAAAGCATTGATCTTCGTATCGCAAATGACTAAAAGGCTTTCACATTTGCGGAACGGATGAATGAATTTGAAACCCGGTCACATATTTGATGTTGTTGTAATCGGGGCTGGAGCCGCCGGGCTTATGTGTGCGGCCGAAGCTGGCAAGCGGGGGCGATCTGTCCTGGTTCTTGAAAAGGCTGAGAAGGTCGGTAAGAAAATCCTGATCTCAGGAGGGGGGCGGTGTAACTTCACCAATCTGTTCGCTGCCCCGGATCGATATGTTTCCGAAAACAGGCATTTCTGTAAATCAGCATTCCGGCAATATACCCAGCATGATTTTATTGCCCTTGTCGAAAAACATGGGATTTCCTATCACGAGAAGAAACTCGGGCAGCTTTTCTGTGATGAAAGCGCCAGCCAGATTACTGATCTTCTGCAAAAAGAATGTGACGCCGCTGGCGTTAGGATCTGGCTGAATGCAAATGTCGAAAAAGTAACGCCTGTTCATGAAGACGGGTTTAATCTCACAGTTGGCGAGCAAGCTCTTGAATGCCGATCTCTGGTGGTGGCAACGGGCGGTCTTTCCATTCCCAAAATGGGTGCAACGGATTTTGCCTTTCGTTTGGCTGAAAAACTGAACCTTCCTTTGACAGAAAGAAAGCCAGGGCTTGTTCCGTTCACTTTTCAGGATGCCGAAATGGATCGATTTTCGGGTCTTTCCGGTGTTTCCGCTGATATTGAAGCCCGTATTGGGAAAGTCGCCTTTCGCGAAAACATCCTTTTTACCCATAAGGGGATTTCTGGCCCGGCAATCCTGCAAATCTCCTCCTTCTGGAATGAAGGGGATAAGGTGCAACTGGATTTCCTGCCCGAACTGGACGTGTTAGAGGAGTTGAAAAAGCAGCGCGCAGAAAACCCTAAAACAAAAGTGGAAAAGTATCTTTCCCGGTTTTTAGCTAATCGTCTGCTTGATAAATTACTGGAACCATTGGGAGAAATTCCAGAGTTTGGAAATTGTTCTGATAAGCTGTTTCGAAATATTCACAATCTCCTCAAAATCATTGTGATTAAACCGTCAGGGACAGAAGGCTACCGCAAGGCTGAAGTTACAGTGGGTGGTGTGTGCACGTCCTGTCTTCAATCCAAAACCATGGCTGTAAAAGGGCGGGATAATCTTTTCTTTATCGGTGAAGCGGTCGATGTAACGGGTTTTCTTGGCGGGTATAATTTTCAGTGGGCCTGGTCTTCAGGTTTTGTCGCAGGACGTCATGTTTAAAATTGATAAATCGACCTGGTTAGACCTGTGCCCGGATCTGACTATTGGCGCGGCATTTAAGGCAGATGCCATTCTTTTTGAGGAAAAATCCCTTACGCGTATTGCAGATGATGTGTGGGACAAAGGATATCTCTCTGAGCCTCCGGTATTTAGTGCCCGTGAGACCAGTTCGATCTTTGACGCCCTTAAAATTTTGACAAATAATGGAATTCCGCCAGTTTATATCTATGTTTTTGATCAGCCCTGGTTCCTGTTTGCCAGACTTGACAAACTGATCGGGCATTTTCTCGGGGAAGAATACGCGCTGCTGCCCAATCTATGGGCCTGGTATTTTGACAAACCGGGTGAGAGAGGATGGCGCCCGCATCATGACTGTCATCTTGATACTGTTTTCGATATTGGGGGTGATCAGGTTTTGATGAGCCTGTCGCTTTGGATACCGTTGATGGATGTGGATGAAGCGAATGGCTGTATGTATGTGCTGCCACGTGAGAAGGAATTTGTCTTGAACGACAATCCGGAGATGGAACAGGAGCAACTCGAAGCCCATGCGACAGCGCTTCCTGCGCAGTCGGGATCAATCCTTGGATGGCCGCAAAATGTTGTGCACTGGGGCGGAAGTTTTTCGGATGCAGCTCTTAATCCACGGGCCAGCCTGTCGCTGGAATTTCAGAATACCGCCTTTGATCCCCTGGTCCCTCCGTTTCTGGACGCTTCAAATCCTCCCTCCTTTGAAGAAAGGTTGAAACTGATTGACGGACAGTATGAAAAATACAAACACATCGCGGCCGCAAATGAGGCTAGGTATTTTTCAAAATAACGAGCCGCGCAGCTCCGTATTTGCGGTTGTCCAGTTCAGTAAAGCCATCCGGAATTTCCAGTTTCTCCTTTACCGCCTGTTCGACAGCAATAATTGTTTCTTCATGTAACCACCCCCCTTCTTGCAAGGCGTGCAAGGAGGGTTGCTCCAATCCTTCTGAATAGGGCGGATCCATAAGCACAAGATCAACAGGATGGCCGGCCTTGCCAGGCTTTTTGCCATCCCGGTTTAGAAGTGTGGCTTTTTGTTGCGCGTTGATCGCGGCAACATTCTGGCGAACAAGTTTCAGGCTGCCTGCGTGGTTATCGATAAAAGTGACATGGGCGGCTCCCCTTGAGAGGGCTTCTATTCCGAGGGCCCCAGTTCCAGCGAAAATATCCAGAACCTTCGCCTGAAAAGGGAGGGGGCCTTTTTCTGTCCGGTAGACGCTGCCATGGGCGAGAATGTTGAAAAGGGCTTCGCGGGTTCTCTCCGCTGTAGGCCTTACCCGGTTATCCTCAGGAAGCTGCAGTTTTTTCCCCCTGAACTCACCGCCTACGATACGCATCAGGACGGTTTCCGACGACTGGAAGGCTTCTGGCCCCTTTTACTTGCATGAGGAGGGGATTTTTTTCCTGAGGTTCTTGCCTTCAGGACGGGCCTCTTGCCGCGACCACCATGTGCTGGTTTGGGATCCGGTTCTTCTTCAAACTTTGCAACTCCCATCTGTTCGCGCAGGATCTTGGATTTCACCTCATCGACTTCGCTCGCGGGAAGATCCCCCAGTTGCAAGGGGCCATATGAAATCCGGATCAGACGGGAAACCGTAAAGCCCAGAAATTCCATAACTTTCCGAATTTCCCGATTTTTGCCTTCACGCAAGGAAATAGTGAGCCAGGAATTGGCTCCCTTGGTGCTATCCAGAACCGCTTCAATAGCTCCGTATTTTACCCCTTCGATAGTGAGCCCTTTAGCCAGCTTTTGAAGATCCCGTTCCTTGGGGTGACCATGGACGCGAACCCGGTATTTTCGTTTCCAGCCTGTTGCAGGAAGCTCTAGCCGGCGCGCAAGTTCGCCATCATTCGTCAGGAGCAACAATCCTTCTGAATTCAGATCAAGCCTGCCTACAGAGATCACCCGTGGCATTTCTTCGGGAAGTTTGTCAAAAACTGTATCACGGCCCTTTTCATCCTTATGGCTGGTGACCAGTCCGGTTGGTTTGTGATAACGCCAGAGTCGCGGTCTTTCTTTTTTGGGAAGTGGCTGTCCGTCAACGATAATTTCATCATCAGGGCTCACCGTAAAGGCCGGGCTATCCAGCTTCTGGCCGTTAACGACCACGCGTCCATCAGCAATCCATCGTTCGGCATCCCGGCGAGAACATAGTCCTGCCCTGGCTATTCTTTTAGCGATACGCTCTTTTTTTACATCTTCCTGCGACATCAGGATTTTGCAGCCTCTGTAATAAAGGCATCCAGGATCATTCTGTCACCTTTTGAAATAATGTATTCCGGATGCCATTGAACTCCGAGACAAAACCGATATCGGTCATCTTCGATGCCTTCAATGACACCGTCTTCTGCCCAAGCATTTACAGTGATGTTTTCAGAAATATCCTTTGCCGCTTGATGATGAGCGCTGTTGACGGGAAGGGTGGTAGTGCCGACAATCCTGTGCAGAAGGGTTCCTTCCTTGATCTCGACAGTATGACCTGCCTCGGTTCTTGGGTTAGGTTGCTCGTGAGCAAGCGGGTTTTTCACTTCATCCGGAATATGCTGGATCAGGGTGCCGCCCAGAATTACATGGAGAAGCTGCTGACCGCCGCAGATACCCAGCACGGGCTTGTCAGCAGAGAGCATGGCCTCCGTCACATTCTTTTCAAATGCAGTGCGCCTGTCTTTGGTGACGACCGTTTCATGACGGTTTTCCGCGCCGAACATGCTGGGATCTACATCGAACGCACCGCCGGTTACCACCAGACCATCGATCATGGACATATAGTGCTCGGCAAGATCCGGTTCATGGGGAAGCGCAATCGGCAGGCCACCGCTTTGGGTTATGACATCCGCATAATTCTGGCGCAGTGCATACCAAGGCATATTTGAGTAGGCGCCCGGATCCTCAGAATCCAGAGTGATGCCAATAACAGGTTTTTTCATGCCTCCTTTTAAGCTCCTCCGCGGTTCGAAACAAGTCAGCAAAAATAATATAGCGAAAAAAGGAATAAGGAAGTGTTGCAGCTTGACGGCTTGGATCAATCCGGTCACTTTTGCAGAATGGATTTCGAGCTTACGAATTATATGGAAAATGCCCTTCATACAGCAGAACTTGCTGCCAGAAGGGGAGAAGTTCCTGTTGGTGCTGTCATTGTTGATTCAAAAACCGGGCGTATAGTTGCGACAACCGGAAATCAGATGGTTGGCCGACATGATCCAACAGCCCATGCCGAAATGCTTGCAATTCGTGCAGCGGGTAATATGGTTGGTAGTCAAAGACTGACCGACTGCGATCTCTATGTCACGTTAGAGCCTTGTCCCATGTGTGCTGCTGCAATTTCACATGCACGGATCAGACGGCTTTATTTTGGAGCGTTCGATCCAAAGGGCGGGGGCGTTGAGCATGGACCACGGATTTATGATCATCCGACTTGTCATCACAAGCCGGAGGTTTATGGCGGCATCGGGGAGAAACGGTCGGCCGCATTGTTAAAAGAATTCTTTGCCAACCGGCGTTAAGAAGAACAAGAAAAAACGAAAGAGAA
>JAKSCD010000313.1 GCA_022360775.1 Sneathiellales bacterium
AGAAGGTTCTGACTGGAAATATGGTGTAGAGGAAGGCGAACTGATCGTAATGTTTCCGCCAACAGTATTTCCGTTTGCATCATACCGTTGAGCAATAATTGCAATATCACTGGGACCGTGAGGACCAGCCCAGGTGACAATGTAACCGCCATCATCAAGATTGGTTATATCGTGCCACATTCCAATTGTACTACTCGCATTGGTGTTAACCGTCACCTGGGGCCCGAGGGCTACACCATCCCTGTCATACTGCTTCACGAACATAAGGTTGTCGCTACCTGTACCAATTGCACGTCCTCGCCATGCAATTGCATAACCGCCGTCTTCAAGCGCTGTAACCTCAGGAAAACGATCAATATCGCTGCCTGAAGACACGGCTATTTCTGTTCCAACCTTCACTCCATCTGGATCATAAAGTTGACTATAAATTCCTCCACCATTACTGCTCTCCCAGACAATCACATAGCCACCACTTTTGAGGCCAGCAACAACAGATCTTTCCTGACCGCTTAATGTCGTGGTATTCACCAATTCATCACCGCTATCCGCTGGAACAACACCCGGATAGATCTCGATATCGATCTCTCCTTCGCGGGTCAGACCATTTTCATCGGTGATGCGATAAGTAAATGAATCCTCGCCCGCAAAATTGCTGGCTGGCGTATAGGTGTAGGTGCCATCTGAATTAATAACGACCGTCCCGTCAGCCGGGCCTGTGACCAGTTCAAAGGTGAGATTTTCCCGTGGTGTTTCAATATCCCAGCCGGAAATTGTCCCTTCAGCCACATCACCGACTTCGGCAACAATAATTCCTTCATTGGTATCGGGCGCTGAATCAATTTTCATATCGAAATCAGTGAATACTGATACGCCTGCGCTGTCTGTTGCTGTCACCCGAATAGAGATTTCCGCAATATCGCCATCGACAGGGTTACCGGAAAATGTCCCGCCAGAACTCAAGTTCAGCCATGCAGGCAAGGGGCTGCCGTCCACCAGTGTCGCTGTATAGGTCAGTGTATCACCCACATCAACATCCTCAAAGGCATCCGCTGGTATGGTGAAGCTATAAGCCAGATCCGTTTCAACGAGCTGAAAGCCGATACCTTGGTCAACAGTTGGCGCATCATTGGTATTGATCACATTGAGAGTGAAAGTTTCCGTAACTGTTGCACCTGACCCGTCAG
>JAKSCD010000023.1 GCA_022360775.1 Sneathiellales bacterium
TATATGCATATTGTTGACCGCACGAAGGATATGATCACATCCGGTGGCTTCAATGTTTATCCGCGCATTATCGAAGAACAGATTTTCGAACATCCAAGTGTTGAAGAAGTGACTGTTATCGGTATTCCGGATGATTATCGCGGTGAAGCTGCAAAAGCTTTTGTCAAGCTTAGAGCCGGTGAAAGTGAGTTTACAATTGAAGAACTTCGCGACTATCTGCAGGACAAGCTTGGCAAGCATGAACTGCCAGCAGCAGTAGAGTTCCGGCCTGAACTTCCGAAAACTCTTGTTGGCAAGCTTTCCAAAAAGGAACTGGTCGAGGAAGAGAAACAAAAATATGAAGCTCGCAAAAAAGCTGAAGCGAGCTGAACTCAAACTTCAGTTTTATAGAAAGCTCCCGGTGACCAGCCGGGAGTTTTTTGTTATGGATAGTACATGAGTGTTTTTCTCGCCATAGACTTTGAAACCGCGAATTACGGATCTGACAGTGCCTGTGCCATTGGTGTTGTCCGCGTTGAAGAGGGTAAAATTGCTCATGAAGAAGCAAAACTGATTTGCCCGCCCTCCCCGGAGTTTCACTTCACCCATATTCATGGGCTGACTTGGTCAGACGTGGAGTTTGAACCAACCTTCGGGGCTGTCTGGACTGGACTTCGGCCACTGCTTGATGGTGTTGATTTCCTGGCTGCCCATAATTCCGGCTTTGATAGAAAAGTCCTCAACAGCTGCTGTACCACTTATAATGTCTCCCCGCCTGAACAGGAATTTATCTGCACCGTACAATTGGCCCGTAAAATGTGGAGTATACGGCCGACCAAACTTCCCAATGTTGCCCATTTTCTGGGGCTGGATCTGGACCACCATGACGCGTTGTCCGATAGTCGCGCCTGCGCGAATATTGTCATCGCCGCGGAACGGGATGGCTGGGATTTCGTGAACGGCTACGACAATGTTGGTGAACGTTATACTGCTTTAGAAGAGTAATTTTTAAGAATTATTCCTAAAAACTATTGACCATTCTTCAAAATCTTTTTTTAATAATGATTATCAAAAGCAAACAAAGAAACTCTAATGGTCATACTCAGACATTTAAATCCGGAGTCGCTTGCCCAGCTTGTCGTCCAGTCCTCCGAGGAACGGATGCAAGTAAAATGCGGTCAGTCCAAAAATACTCTTCTCGACCTGATCCTGGGAATATCAAACGAACCCCTGCCAAAAGAAAGCCGATACTCACTGGAAAAGACAAAATAAAAACCGCGCCAGAAAAACCGGCGCGGTTATTTTTCGTTCAGCGTATGCTTAGGCTGCTGCGCTTGTAGCGGCCTGTACTTTTTTCAGCAAACGACGCCGTGCGTGACGTCCTGTTGCTTTCGCTGTTAATTTGCGGGCTGCGCGCTGTGCGTTTGAGCGGCAGTTTTTTGTACCGCCGTTACCACGACCGCCGCCACCTGACTTCCGGCTTTTACCACCCTGATTGCGGCCATGCCGTGCTGATCTCGCTGTCATAGGACTAGCTCCGTTCGGTTCTAACTAAAATTCGAAGCGCTTTTCATAATGGTTTGATGATCAAAGGTACAGAGAAAAGTTAGGCTTTTCGGTTTTTTTTCGGTAGAGCCCCTCAATTCCATGCTGATCATGTTCTTCATCTCCGCTTAAGTGCGGGAAACGCACCGTTTCAGCAAGTATTCTGGAAGAATCAGTCAGGCAGAGCTGCATGATTCCAGTTTAAAAAAGGTAATTTTCCTAAAAAGGGGTTGGGGGTGATTTACCGCCAAACAGCTTTCCCATGAAATGTGCGCGGCTATTGGGCATATGATCGGCAGTTCCAAAACCCAGCGCTTTTTCCACTCCATCTCTTGGATAGGTTTGTAGAAGTGTCTCTATGGAAGAACGGTGGATACGCCTTACCCCGGCGCCAAAGACGTCGCAACAGGCACCTCTTGCCAGAAGATAGGCTATTTCGCCATGCTTGTGACGCGGGACGTGCAGGTTCAAATGAAGCGATATCGCCTCTCCTATCTGATTTGAAATCTCCGGACTATATCCTTTTGTTATCAGAATTTTTTTTGCGCCTGCGCCTCCGGATACAGCAAAGCAGCATTTGTTCAGAGGCGTTACATCAGCATGATCGGTAAGACCGATATCATGCAACATCGAGGACACCAGTAGATTTTCAGCATCAAAGGAGATCTTGTCATGCTGCGCAATTAACGCCGCAAAATAATAGGTTCTCCAGCAATGATAAAATAGCGCCTGGCACTGCTCTTCTTCTGCAAGCTCAACTGCATCTGAAACCATGGCACTATCCGGCAATTCAAAATCCCGAAAATCCATAGGCGCAGGTTTCAGAATACCCAGTTGATATCTAAGCCTGTCATAAACCTCCCGTGACTGAAGAAAGGCCAGATTTTTTATAACCTTGAGGCGTTCGGAAGAATTCAGCGCCCCCTTGTTTTGCAGTCCCCAAGAGAGAGAACCCATTGTGTTTTTTGCCATTTCTACAATCTCCTGATCGAAAATATAGGGCTTGTTTTTTATTTTTGTACTAAATAGTCTAAAAGAGTCAATATATTTGTACTAATGAGTCCAAAAATGCAAAAATTAAAAGGTCGACCTAGAAAATTTGATGCTGAAGCGGTGCTGGATGCAGCAGAAATTGCGTTTCTGAAAAACGGTTATTCAGGTGTGTCCGTTGATGATATCTGCCGGAAAGCGAAGATAAACAAGTCAACCCTTTACAATAGTTTTGGCGATAAAAAGCAGCTCTATCTTGAGGTTCTCGAGCGCTTCCGCCAGATGATGCACCGTCAGATTAGCGAGCGCATAGCCTCTCATGCTACGTTTTCCGAGGCTATAAGGGCTATTTTTGAAGCCTTTGCGACAGTTTATTTTGATAGATTTGATCAGCCTTCCGGATGTTTGATGACCGGAACCGCTTCCGTCGAGGTCCTTCGAGATGAGGAAATCGCCAAAAGAGCAAGCGCTATTCTTAATGAAATGGATCTGGGTTTCCTGCACATCATTCGCAAGGCCCGGAAAGCTGGCGAATTAAAGGAGGGTCTGCCCGATGAAACTCTCTCCAGAATGATCTCGACATCGCTTCACAGTCTCGGAATTCGTGCCCGATGCGGAGAAAAGCGCTCTATTGCCCAGGAAATGGCGAAGGAGCTGATTTTTGTTCTTGGAAAGGAGCAGAAAGGCTGCAGTTAAGCCTTTCTGCATCAGGAAATAAATTTAGCTGAAGACGCTTTGCAGCTTCATGGCAATTCCCATATTGCCTTCAATTTTCAACTTACCCATCATGAACGCTGTTGTTGGGTCAAGATCCCCCTCAACCAGGGCCATAAAGTTATCGGTCGAGATTTTAATCGTACAATCTGCGTCTTTATCTTCATTACTGACGACATTGGGGACGGTATCCGCATCCACATGGATCATCCCCTCATCACCGAAATCGAACTTCAATGTCGCATCCAGACCACAATCCTCACCGATACGCGCACGCATTCCTTCAGTAATTTCTTCAAGCGTTGCCATGTTCCAGCCCTTTCAAGATCACATGGGTTTCATTTTCAGGAGAATTTTGAATAGAAAAACATCTGCTATCCGCTCCTTGACGTTAACGTAAACGTCACCTACCATTATGTCAATTATTGCTGACATCTTCAGAAGCAAAAATGAACAAAGATGGTTGGCGGATAAAAGGAATTCATCTGGGAGCGTTTCATGTCGTATAAATCTATCTTTCGTCCAAACCTGTTTGAAGGCCAGAAATATGTTGTCACTGGCGGCGGCAGTGGTATCGGACGATGCACTGCTCATGAACTGGTTTCCCTTGGTGCCGATGTCGCCCTTGTTGGCCGAAACCCCGATAAACTTGCTGCTGTGGAAAAGGAAATCGAGGAAGCCGGAGGAAAATGCACCACACATGTTTGCGATATTCGTGATGAGGAAAAGGTTGTTGAGACCGTCAGCGAGATTTTAAAGGCCCATGGGCAGATCGATGGTCTTGTGAACAATGCCGGCGGTCAGTTTCCAGCATTGCTTGAAGATATTTCGTTAAAAGGCTGGGAGGCGGTGGTGAAGAACAACCTGACCGGCGGATTTCTGTTTGCCCGAGAATGTTACAAGCAATGGATGAAGGAAAACGGAGGCGGCTCCATTGTCAATATTATTGCGGATATGTGGATGTCCATGCCAGGTATGGGCCATTCCGGTGCTGCCCGCAAAGGAATGCTCAGCTTTACCGAGACCGCTGCTCTGGAATGGGCAGGTTCAGGAACTCGCGTCAATGCTGTGGCACCGGGCTGGATCATGTCATCGGGTATGGATACCTATCCTGAATGGTATCAGGAGCGGATCCTGGGTCTTGCAGAAGCCAATCCGGCCAAGCGCCTGGGAACTGAATCAGAAACCTCAGCCGCTATTGTCTATCTTCTTTCGGAAGCTGCCCGCTTTGTCTCTGGCAGCTGTATTCGTGTGGATGGTGCAGCCCCTAATGCCAAAGGAAACTGGGAAATGCCTGCCCATGACAATAATGAGCCGTTCGATGGCTTCCACCTGGCCGTGACGCCGAAAATCTTCCAAAAGTAAATCGCCTTCAAACAAAAGAGTATACCCATGCCGGCACGACATTCCGACATCGATACAAATAGCGAGAGCTTTCAGTCCAACCGTAACTCCATGCTGGAGCTCATTGAACAATTCCGTGGTCTGGAGCAACGGGTTCGGGACACCTCCAATTCGAAAAAGGAGAAGTTCGAGAAACGCGGTCAATTACTCCCTCGCGAGAGAATTGCTCTTCTTTTAAAGGCACATAGATTGCAAAAGCGCCGTTAACTTGTAAA
>JAKSCD010000022.1 GCA_022360775.1 Sneathiellales bacterium
ATCACTTCATTGATGACTCAAGATATAAAGGATCTTTCCTATCGATGGCAAATGGTGTAAACCAAATGGTTGGAAATCATATTTCTGAAAATAAACTTGCCTTATCTGTTGTAGAATCTTATGGAAGCGGTGATTTCAGTAAAGAAATGACTACTCTTCCTGGTAAAAAGATGTATATCAAAACAACCCTAGATAATTTAAAAGGAAATCTGATTGCTGTAAATACAGAAATTCAAAGTCTTGTAAGTTCAGCTGAAGAAGGTGATTTAAGTACTCGTGCAAATGCTTCAAATTATTCTGGTGATTGCTCACTATTAGTGGAAAATATTAACAATCTAATTGACGCCATTTTACGGCCTATTGATGAAACTGTTGTAGTTCTTGAAGGAATGGCGAATGGAGATTTATCTTCCAAAATGACTGGAGACTACCCAGGAGATCACGCAAGATTAAAGAATGCTATTAATCAAACTATTGAACAAATGCCTTTAAAGGATGCTATTACTGTTTTATCGGCTTTATCGGAAGGTGATCTAACAAAGAGAATAGATAAAAACTACAAAGGTGATGCATTATTATTAAAAGATTCTTTAAACTCCTCATTAGAATCAATCAATAGTGTACTTAATCAAGTACAAAATACTGTTCACGAAGTTCAGCGTGGGTCAACTGCCGTTGCAAGTGCATCAGGTAGTTTATCATCGGGCGCTACTCAACAAGCAGCTTCACTAGAAGAAATTACTTCATCTATGTCTGATATTGGAAATCAAGCCAAACAAAATGCAACAAATGCATCTCAAGCAGAAACTGCTATGCATGATGCAAGTCAAATTTCTAATACTGGAAAAGATGAAATGCTTAAATTAAATAAAGCTATGGATGATATAACTAGTTCAAGTAAAGATATTAAAAAAATCATTCAAGTTATTGATGAAATTGCATTCCAAACAAACATCCTTGCACTAAACGCAGCTGTAGAAGCGGCAAGAGCTGGAGAAGCTGGCAAAGGATTTGCGGTTGTTGCGGAAGAAGTTAGAAACCTAGCTCAAAGAAGTACACAA
>JAKSCD010000208.1 GCA_022360775.1 Sneathiellales bacterium
TCCGGACAGCGTACCCGGTTCAACCGTGAACCGTCTTTGTGGCTCCGGTCTGGATGCCACAGCCTCTGCCGGACGCCAGATCATGACCGGAGAAGCACAGCTTGCCATTTCCGGTGGTGTGGAAAGCATGAGCCGCGCTCCGTTTGTTATGGGCAAAGCCACAACCGCATTTTCCCGTAACGCCGAGATTTTTGACACTACAATTGGCTGGCGTTTCGTCAACAAGATGATGAAAGAGAAATACGGCACAGATAGCATGCCTGAAACCGCTGAAAATGTAGCGGATGATTATGGCGTGAACCGGGAAGATCAGGATCTTTTCGCTATGCGCAGTCAGGAAAAAGCAGCCCAGGCACAAGCAAATGGAAACCTGGCTGAAGAAATTACCGCTGTCACCATCCCGCAGCGCAAAGGCGATCCGGTTATTGTCGAAAAAGACGAGCATCCTCGTGCAACAAGCATGGATAAACTGGGTGCCCTTCGCCCGATTGTTCGTGCTGATGGGACAGTCACTGCCGGTAACGCATCCGGTGTGAATGATGGGGCCTGCGCTCTTCTTCTGGCCTCTGACGAAGCGATAAAGGACTATAGCCTGACACCAAAAGCGCGCATTGTTGCAACCGCAGTCGCTGGTGTGCCACCACGTATTATGGGAATTGGCCCTGCACCGGCGACCAAGAAAGTATTGTCAATTGCCGGTCTTTCCATAGGCGATATGGACGTCATCGAACTTAACGAAGCCTTTGCTGCACAGGGTCTGGCTGTTACCCGGGAGCTTGGCATTGCCGATGATGATCCACGCGTTAACCCGCAAGGAGGCGCTATCGCCCTCGGTCATCCCCTTGGAATGTCCGGTGCGCGCCTGGCAACAACAGCAACCTATCAGCTGCAACGTACTGGTGGCAAATATGCCCTTTGCACCATGTGTATTGGTGTCGGTCAGGGTATCGCCATGATCATCGAACGGGTCTGAGCAAAGGCCCGCTAATATAATCGGAGGAAACATGTCACGCCTTACCCCGCCGCGCAAAACCGATCTTGATCCGATCGAGATCGCAAGCCGCGACGAGATTTCAGCCTTGCAACTGGACCGCCTGAAATGGTCTGTCTCTCATGCCTATGAGAATGTGGATCTTTTCAAGCAGCGCTTTGATGCGGCAGGCGTGCATCCCGATGATATTAAATCTCTCGAAGATCTTGCGAAAATGCCTTTCTGTAAAAAACAGGATCTTCGGGACAACTATCCTTTTGGCATGTTTGCTGTCCCGCGTTCGGAAGTCGTGCGTCTACACGCCTCATCCGGGACAACAGGCCGCGCAACAGTGGTCGGATATACCCAGAAAGATATTGATAACTGGGCCGATCTTGTCGCTCGCTCCATCAGGGCATCTGGCGGCACACGGGATCATATGGTTCATGTGACTTATGGTTACGGTCTCTTTACAGGCGGGCTTGGCGCCCATTTTGGTGCCGAACGTCTGGGCTGTACTGTCGTTCCCATGTCCGGCGGCCAAACAGAGCGCCAGGTCCAGATCATCCAGGATTTCCAGCCCGACATTATCATGGTCACGCCGTCCTATATGATGGCACTGGCCGAAGAATTTCAGCGTCAGGGCATAGATCCGAAAAGCAGCTCCCTCAAAGCAGGGATTTTCGGAGCTGAACCCTGGAGCGAATCCATGCGTGAGCAGATCGAAAATACATTCGATATTGACGCCCTGGATATCTATGGCCTTTCAGAAGTAATGGGACCGGGTGTTGCCAATGAATGCCTGGAAACCAAGGATGGACTTACTCTCTGGGAAGATCATTTCTATCCTGAAATTATTGACCCTGAAACAGGTGACGTCCTTCCTGACGGAGAGAAAGGCGAGTTGGTCTTCACGTCCCTCACCAAGGAAGCCTTCCCTGTCATTCGCTATCGGACAGGAGATCTGACCCGTTTGCTCCCTGGAACAGCCCGGTCCATGAGGCGGATTGAAAAAATTACCGGGCGTGCCGATGATATGCTGATTATTCGTGGTGTTAATCTCTTCCCCAATCATGTGGAAGATCTGGTTGTCGCCACGGAAGGTCTGACCGCTCACTACGTTCTGGAAGTTCGCCGTGAAGGCATTCTGGACGAGCTGACCGTTCGGGTCGAGCGGGATCCTGATGCGAA
>JAKSCD010000154.1 GCA_022360775.1 Sneathiellales bacterium
CCGGCAGACTGAAGGGCAAGAAACGCGAAGCTTTGCTGGCAGAACTTGCCGCTGGTGATATTCATGTTGCCATTGGCACCCATGCCCTGTTTCAGGAAGATGTTCACTATAAAGATCTCGGGCTTGCCGTTATCGATGAACAACATCGCTTTGGTGTCCATCAGCGCCTTTCCCTAAGCGCCAAAGGGCGCGAGGAAAATGGTGGTGTTGATGTTCTGGTGATGACCGCAACCCCGATCCCGCGAACACTCGCACTTACAGCCTATGGTGATATGGATGTCTCTGTCATAGCAGAGAAACCGCCAGGGCGAAAACCGGTGGATACCCGGGCTATTGAAATTGAACGTCTGGATGACCTTGCCGCCAGCCTTGGTCGGAAACTCGAAGAAAATGAACGGATTTACTGGGTTTGCCCACTTGTTGAAGAAAGCGAAGTCAGCGATCTCGCCGCTGCTGAAGATCGTTATACCTATCTGAAGGCCCTTTATCCTGATCAAGTCGGACTTGTTCATGGCAAGATGAAGGCGGATGAAAAAGAAGCCGCCATGGAAGCCTTTAAAAATGGGAATACCAATATTCTGGTTGCAACCACTGTGATCGAGGTTGGTGTAGATGTTCCTGAAGCGACGGTGATGATTATCGAACATGCCGAACGATTTGGTCTTGCCCAGCTTCATCAGCTGCGCGGACGGGTTGGCCGCGGCGGCCTTGCCGGGACCTGCCTTCTTCTTTATGCGGGGCCATTGGGGGAAAATCAGAAAGCACGTCTTAACATCATGCGAGAGACGGAAGATGGTTTTCTTATCGCCGAAGAAGATTTAAGGCTTCGGGGGGCTGGTGAGCTTCTTGGCACGCGGCAAAGTGGACTGCCGGACTTCAAGCTGGCGGACTTACAGGCGCATAGTCGGTTGATTTCGATTGCCAGAGATGATGCCCGTGTATTTCTTGAAAAGGATCCCGCCCTTCAAACGAAACGAGGTAAGGCAGTCCGTGCCCTGCTTTATCTATTCGAACGGGATAGCGCGATAAAGTATTTGCAATCCGGTTAAACCGTTTCGTCTTCAGTCAGCTTTTTCTGGGGGATTAACTCCGGTTCTCCGTCTTCCTTGACGGGAAGATCGTCCGGCCAGATCATACCGGCAGAAATCACCAGCTTAACCCCCTCTTCCACAGACATATCCAGGAATTTCAGATCCTTTTTTGGACAAAAAAGCAGAAAACCGGAGGTCGGGTTTGGTGTCGTCGGTAAAAAAACACTGATCATTGTATCGTCAACGGTCTCGGAAACCTCACCTTTGGCTTCACTTGTGACAAATGCAACGGCCCAAATACCCTTGCGAGGATATTCTATCAGGACAACCTCGCGAAACGAAGTACTGGACTGTGCGAGGACAGTTTCCATGATCTGTTTGAGTGCATTATAGATTGTCCTTACAACAGGCATCCGGCCGACGATGCGTTCGCCAAAATGCAGAAGTGAACGACCGAGATAATTTGCTGTTAAAAACCCGATGAGGATCAGGGCAAATACCGCGACCAGCACCCCAAGGCCCGGAACGCCAAAAGGTAAATAGGTTTCCGGATTATAACGGGCTGGAATAAGGGGCGTAACATTTGCATCAACAAAATCTACAAAAACATATGTCAGATAGATAGTGATTGCGATAGGTGCCGTTACAACAATGCCCGTCAGAAAATAGGTTCTTAAACGTGCCAACGCCCCCACTTTAGGGGCAGGCTCGACCAGTACTTTTTTGGCCCCTTCATTTTCTGATTGCTTGTCTTGAGGGTTTTTCATTCAGGATCATCCGGAAAAGCGTTAAATGCGTATGCACTGTATCATACTTCTATGTAAGTTTTTTTTCCTTGTTTTTCACCTATTTATTGCCGCGTGCATAAACAGATCATTAACCCGCCAGCATTACAATCGCTGGAAATTTTACTGTTTTCAGGCAGTCACCCTGGAAATTTATTCAAATTGAGACAGGAACTTGGACAAGGTTTTTATTCATAAAATATTCCTGATGCTATTAGGAACTATATTGATTGGTTGTCTTTTTGCTTTTCTCCTTCAAGGGGTAGAAGGCAAAATTGCTACTCACCTTGTCACATTTTCCGGTGGTATTCTTCTTGCTATAACTGTTCTGTCTTTCATCCCGAAAAACCAAAAAAAACCTGATCAGGTTATCGAGACACAGCATTCCCAGCTAATGGATGCTGTGGAGGCACTGGATGAAGGCTTTCTGCTTTTTGACAAAGATCGGAAAATCGTCGTGGCCAACACAAAGGTCAACGAGATGTTCTCCGGCATGGGAATGGCCATTGAGGCAGGTGCAGATCGTTTAAAACTCACGGAAGCTGCTCGTGAATGGTTTAACGACGCCAATCAGATCGGGAAGCTGGATGAGCATTTACTGGCCCTGAAAGAAAGCCGGGAGAAGCCGCGTTCAAATATCCAGTGGGATCTTCCGAATGGAAAGAAAATCCACGTAACAGAGAGATTTACCCTGGATAGAGGGATCATTGCGACTTTTCGAGATGTGACGGATGAGCATCGAAGTCAGGCGGAAATAAAGGAAAAAAGTGATCTGCTTTCAAAAGTATTCGAAAGCATGCCAATTGGTATTTGTGTTTATGACAAGCAGAAAAGAATTGTCGACTGGAACCAGAACTATGTTGACTTGATGGATATTAAGGATGGCAGCATCTTCCACGGAATTCACATGCAGCAGCATCTGGAAGCGAATTACGATTCCTATCTTGATGTTGGAAATTCGCCCCAGGAATTTGCGACCACTGTAATCAAGCGTCATCAGGAAAATGTTCAAAGCAGGTTAGATCGTAAGACCCATAGCGGTAAAATAATTGAGGTACAGCGCTCTTCACTTGGGGATGGCGGCTTTATAAGTACTTTCACGGATGTGACATTGACCCGTACGGCCCAGTCACTGCTGGAAGAAAGTGAAATTCGCCATCGGGAAATGGTCGAGTTGTCGCCGGATGCTATCCTCAGTCAAAAAGACGGATTGATTATCTATGCCAATGAAGCCGCAGTAAAACTCTTCCGCGCACGGGATATGCATCAGTTGATCGGAAAACCGGTTCGCAAATTTTTCCCGTTTAAGGATCATGAGAGCCTGAAAGACCATTTCGGTTCAGCGGATAGTTTTGCCGCGGGGCATCGAATTTCCCCTGTCAGCAGCCAGGTTTTGCTGGGCTTTGAAAATGACGTGGATGTAGAAATAGAGGCAACCGCGATGCTTTATGGGGAGCGTCCGGTTATCCAGTTGATCATTCGCGATATCTCGGCAATGAAAAAAGCCGAGGAAATTCTTCTTAAAGCCAAGGAAGAAGCGGAATATGTCTCTCAGTTAAAAGGGACGTTCCTCGCAAATATGAGTCACGAACTTCGAACACCTTTAAACGCTGTCATTGGTTTTTCTGAAATTATAAAAAACGAGATCTTTGGAAAAATCGGATCTGAAAAATATGTCGAATATGCATCCGATATTCATTCCAGTGGCATTCACCTCTTGGACCTGATCAACGACATTCTTGATTTGTCAAAAGTTGAATCCGGCCGACAAAAACTGATTGAAGGTGAAGTGAATCCTTCAATACTGTTAGATGAATGTGTCCGCTTGACGACACCCCAGCAGGAAAAAGCACGGGTTGAGGTTATTTCAAAGCTTTCGGATGCTGGCTGTACTGTTTATGCGGACCAGAAAATGCTGAAACAGGTCATGATCAATCTGCTTTCCAACGCTATCAAATTTACTCCTCAAGGCGGAAAAATAGAAATCAGTTCAAGTTTCCGCGTTGATGGCTCTCTTGCCATCATAGTGACCGATACGGGAATTGGACTGAAATCGGAAGATATCCCGAAAGCACTCACTCCATTTGTCCAGGTGGATAGTGAATTAAGCCGTAAATATAACGGCACCGGTTTAGGGCTGCCTCTTTCCAAGAACCTTATGGAACTGCATAATGGGACCCTGGGTATTGAAAGTACTGTAGGTGAAGGGACATCAGTCACCATTACCTTACCCAAGGAACGCATCGTTCTTAGCGCCGCTTGATCTCTTCGCCTGCCCTGTATATTGTTTGACTTCAATCGAAATTAATAAAGCGGGTAACCGATTAATCCCTGCTGTCTGTTTTCCTGAAGGAGGAAGGTGTGAGACTTCAAGACAAGGTTGCCATTATCACCGGTGCCGGATCCGGCTTTGGTGAGGGAATGGCCGTACGCTTTGCACAGGAAGGTGCGAAGGTTGTTGTGAGCGATATTAATGAAGAGGCTGCAAAACGTGTGGCTGATGACATTATCGCACGTGGCGGCCAGGCATTGGTTGATGTGACAGATGTCTCTAAAAAAACGGATGTTGAGGCCATGGCAAAAAACACCATGGATGCTCATGGCCGGATTGACATCCTGGTCAATAACGC
>JAKSCD010000021.1 GCA_022360775.1 Sneathiellales bacterium
CAGGAAAATATCGACCAGCGTTGACGTATCCAGTGCATCCTGATGCTGGGCATATAGATCGATGCCAGCTTCCGTCATGGGATGAAGAATATTTTCGTGAACAGCCCGAAGTCTCCAGATAGCAGTAAAAATACCGAGACCACCCCCGCCTGCCGCAAGGAAAAGTTCTCTGTAAGCTGCAGAAACCTCCTTCATATGATCCCGGCGAACATCTGTCACAACAACGATGCGGGTTCGATCGGGGTAATCGAAAGGAGAAGTCAGATTGATCCGTTTAGGCGGTTCGATTAGCTGATGAATACCGGTACGCATATCAGCGGATTTCCATCCATCTTCCACGTCAACCGCATCTTTCAATGTTGCAGATGTTATAACCGCCCCGTGAGAGGGTTTTAACAGGGTTGCGGAAAAGGGAACGGTTGGATCGATCCAGCTTCGGTAATATCCCATATCAAAATCCCGGGCGCCGACCCTTTCAATAGAGAACCAGTCGACAAAGGCTTCCGGTGTGGGATCGTTCAACCCTTTCAGCATCATCTGCCAGGGTTTGATCATCGTGTTGATCCGGCGGGACAGCCCCTGAACGGCGGCTTCAATCCTGTGCCGTGTTGCTGTTTCCAGCTCTTCCGCTTCGTCCTCAAGCCGTTTAATCAGCACTTTTGCAAGTTCATTAAGGGGAGTAGTCAGGTCATTCAGCGCCTTTTCGAGTTGCAGGGCGGCTTTTTCAAGCTCAGGAATAAAATCCGCCGCATTGCATTCTATAGAGTAAGGGCTGTCCGGTTGATTGCTTCTTGCAAGAACCTGTGATTTTACATGAATAAGAAAATCTTCAGCCGGACCTGCAGGAACATTTTCCGTTATTCTTTTGAGCCAGCCATCTGCAGGCAGTTTGCGTGCGGCCATAATAGCCTTTTGAAGGGCGTCAGCACCTTCTTCACTTTCGCCGAGAAGATCAGAAATCCTTTTTTCAAGACCTCTCATTCGGCCTTTGCGGCCAGTATCACTTCCTGCAATCCAGCGGCGAAGTTCGCTGGTCTCCAGTCCGGTGAGATGAGCGGAGAATGCACTATCTGCTGCATCAAACAGATGATGGCCTTCATCAAAAACGTAGCGTTTTGGCAGATTGGGATCATCCGGGCGACTGGCCGCGTTAATCATGACAAGGGCATGATTGGCAATCACGATATCAGCTTTTCGCGCTTTTCGGACGGATTTTTCGATAAAGCATTTTCTATAGTGAGGGCAAGCGGAATAGATACACTCCCCGCGCCTGTCTGCCAGTCGCATGACTTTACCTATACCGGTCAGTTCATGCAGCCAGCCCGGAAAATCCCCGCCCATATCTCCATCGCGTGTCGCCAAAATCCAGCGGGCAAGAATGCCCAGTATGATCAGGTCCGGACCGCGGGCCGCTCCGCCTTGCAGGGCTTCTTCATAATTGAGAAGACAAAGATAGTTTTCCCGTCCTTTTCGAATGACGGCCTTTTCGGCTTTGTCTTCTGGGTTCGTATATAGACTGGAAAGCTCTTCATCAATTTGTCGCTGCAGGTTTTTTGTATAGGTGGAAAGCCAGACGGAACCGCCATTTTTTTCCGCCCACAAGCTGGCAGGTGCGATGTAACCCAGTGTCTTGCCTGTGCCTGTCCCGGCTTCTGCGAGGACGACACGCGGTGCGTCTTCCAAATCCCGAGGGGTGAAAGCGTAGGCAGAGGCAGCACTAAAATCTGCTTGCTGAGGCCTGCTTTCCGCTCCTTCATGCAAGATCTCTGCTAACCGGTTCCGCGCTTCCGTTTCACTTACCGGAATATCATCCGGCGGTGGATCCGGTGCAAAATCCGGCCATTCTTTTAAGCTTTTCCAGACATCCAGCCCCCCCATTGGACCCCCGGCTTCTTCTGCGCCGAGAGCTGCTAGAACGAAGGGTGCCCAGTTCCAGCCGGATCGTCCCATGGTTTGGGCAATCTGGCTTGCCAGCCTGTTCTCTTCACGGGATAGGTTGCCTAGCTTTGTCAGCAGATGCGCCGTCACCTCAAACAGGATCATTGCCTGGTCTTCAAGATCGGGTCCCGGGTCAAAATTCAATGATTTTGCGAGACCTTTTGGTGTTGGAAGGGCAAGTTTTGCAGGATATACAAAGGCAAAAAGCTCTAACAGGTCAAAGGAAGTAAATGGATTGACCCCGAGCTTTCTGGCAACAGCCAGCCGGTGAACGACGAGGGGTGGGGCCTGTTCCAGTCTAAGGCGTGCTTCAACAACCGATTCTTCTTCAATTTCCCCATCCGTGCTGAGCCAAACCGCTTTGTCTCCGGAAACAACCAGAACAGGGATATCCGGCAGCCTGATCTGGCTGCTTTTGCCCTTTAATTCCTGTTCTTTTTCGGATTCAGACATACGGGATATCGTTTTCGCACTCGCAATCGTTGACGCAAGCACTTTGTACGCCTAAATTCCGCCGACCACAAATATGGAGATTAAAAAAATGTCATCAGATGCTGAAATCGCACTGTCTAGCAACTCCTGGGCTTTTGCCGAGGCGAAGAAACTTGCTGACCGCTTTGCGAAGGAAGCACCGAAGAAGGGATATGTCCTGTTTGAAACAGGCTATGGTCCTTCAGGTCTTCCGCATCTTGGGACATTTGGTGAAGTTGCAAGAACTTCGTGGGTTCGGCATGCCTTTTCCCTGATTTCCGATATCCCGACCCGCCTGATTGCTTTTTCTGATGATATGGATGGCCTTCGCAAGGTGCCCGATAATGTTCCAAATCCGGAAATTCTGGAGGCGGCCCTTGATAAGCCGCTTACGCAAGTGCCTGATCCTTTTGGTACCCATAACAGTTTCGGCGAACATAACAATGCACGCCTTCAGGCCTTTCTGGATCAATTCGGATTTGACTATGAGTTTCGGTCCTCAACGGAATGCTATAAATCCGGTGAGTTTGACGAGACCCTGAAACTGGTTCTGGAAAAATATGACCAGGTCATTAATGTCATCCTGCCAACCCTGGGCCCGGAGCGCCGCGCAACCTATTCACCTTTTCTGCCAATTTGTCCGCGCACAGGAAAAGTATTGCAGGTTCCAATTATTGAACGGGACCTTGAAGCGGCAACAGTGACCTATAACGATCCGGATACTGGCGAGGCCGTTACTGTTCCGGTAACGGGCGGTCATTGTAAATTGCAGTGGAAAGTTGACTGGGCCATGCGCTGGCATGCGCTGGAAGTCGATTATGAAATGGCTGGCAAGGATCTGATCGACAGTGTGACCCTGTCCAGCAAGATCGTCCGCATCCTGGGTAAAAAACCGCCAGAAGGCTTTAACTATGAGCTGTTCCTGGATCAGGAAGGAAAGAAGATTTCCAAGTCCAAGGGGAACGGGATCACCATTGAAGAATGGCTGACATATGCATCGCCTGAAAGCCTGTCGCTTTACATGTATCAGAACCCGAAAAAGGCAAAGCGTCTTCATTTCGATGTGATCCCGAAGGCAGTGGATGAGTATTTCACTTTCGTTGAAAAGTTCAAGGATCAGGAAGCAAAACAGCAATTTGCAAATCCTGCCTGGCATATTCATGGTGGCAACCTTCCTGAACAGAAGATGCCGATTTCCTTTGGTATGCTTTTAAATCTTGCTGCGGTGGTCAATGCCGATGAGCCCTCTGTTCTTTGGGGTTTTATTACCCGCTATGCAGACGGGGCAACACCTGAAAACAATCCGGCGCTGGACCAACTGGTTGGTTATGCGGTTGCTTACTATCGGGATTTTGTAAAGCCCGCGAAACAATACCGTTTGCCTACGGACCAGGAAAAGGCTGCGATGCAGGACCTGGTAGCTCGCTTGAAAGAACTGGAGGCAGGAGCGGAAGCTTCCGATATTCAGAACATTGTCTTTCAGATCGGTAAAGACCATGAATTTGAAAATCTGCGGGACTGGTTCAAGGCGCTTTATGAAACATTGCTGGGACAGTCGCAAGGACCCCGCATGGGATCTTTTATTGCCCTTTATGGCGTTAAGGAAACCATCAGCCTTGTTGAGAGGGTCCTTAATGGGGAGGATCTTGGTGCGTCATGAAAAACCCATCCAGTGTATGAAACAAAATTATTATGAGCAGACATAAGCTGTATATATAGAGAAAACTGCTAAATCAGGGGTTCTTCTAAATGATCGTTAGTTTAGCGAGTTTGAAATTTCGTCCGGTTATTTGGATTGCCCTCGTTTTTATTGTTGTTGTCCAATTTGGCTTTGCAAATACAGCATTTTCTTCTCAGGATAGATGTAACATCGGTCCGGAAGAGCGTATGAAACAGCTACGCTTGCGCCATGATATGCCTGTCGGTGAAAATAAACCTTTGCCAGGTTGTTCAGGGTGGGATGACTATGATCCAGGTTATGCAAATCTGGAAATCTCAGGTGTTAAATTCCGTATACCACGGGATTATCTGGACGAGGCGACGGAAGCTGATGGAGTGACAGGTCGGTTCGCTGTCAGAATAGCCGTTCCAAGCTTTCACCCTTATAGACATAGTTTTCCTACGGATAGGTTAGCGACCGCCTTTATTTCCAGATATGAGAGCGGGAATTTCTGTTTCCAAGATAAGTGCGCTCCCTTTTATGAGGTACTTTTTGCATCTTATATCTTGCAACAGGGTTTAGAGCGTTCCGCCAGTGTGCGGACATTAGAGTCTGCTTTGAAAAACATCGATAAATTTCGTCAGACTTTATTGAGATTCAATAATGTAGATGATGATTTTTTTGATTTTGATCGTGAATATTTCGTGGAGGGAAAATACTATGCCGCTTTTTCTTCCAAGGATGCCGATATTAATCGATGGTTTTTTTGCAGTTTAAAGTTTGATTTTTGCGCCACTTATGTAGTTTACAAAAAGAAAATTATTGTTTCTTTTTCTGCTTTAAATGTAACCTCAAATGAGATGAAAAATTACTTTGGGATGTTATTTGATGGTTTCTTGGCAAAAGCTCACAGAGAAAGGAACTTAGGCAAATAAGCGTTTAATCAGAGTGCGTTGCCTTCTGATAATGCTCTCGCCAGATAATCAGAAGGCCACCGCCGATGATAAGAAAGACCCCCGGAAGCAATTGATCAAGCGGGGCTTCGCCAAAGAAAAACCAGCCGAGAAAAAAAGAAAACGGGATCCCGAAATATTCAAACGGGGAAAGACTGCTGGGTTCTGCAAGGCGGTAGGCTGAAATAATGCAGTAAGAAGCAAGTCCGCCCGCAAGTCCCATCATTCCGATAAAGAGCCAGTCTTCAAACGCAAGAACAGGCACAAAACCCGTTGTGAAAAAAACAAGGGCGAAGGTTCCGATAACACCGGTTCCGTTGGCATAAAGGTTGATAAGTGCCGTCGGAGTGGTTTTATCAAAAAGCTGGGAAGAGACACTGGTGCTGGCAAATCCGAGCGCTGCGCATAAGGGAAGAAGGGCGTACCAGGTAAAGCTGTCCGTCGTCGGTTGGATAACCAGCAGCACACCGGTGAAGCCGATTAACACAGCGAGCCAGCGCCAGATCCGGACCCGGTGCCCGAGAATGGGGATAGACAGCATGGTCACAAAAAAGGGCCCGGCAAAGACGATGGCAACAGCGGTTGCAAATTCCAGACGGGAAACAGCGAGATAAAAAAAGATCTGGGCAAAAATCCCAAGTATGCCCCGAAAAAGAGCCAGCTTCCATTGGCGAATTGTGATGGGGCGTCCATCTTTCACCCAATCCTGAGACCAGAAAAGAATAAACAGGGTTGGAACCATCCCGATAACGTTTCGAAGCAGGGCAAGCTGCTGAACGGGATAGTCGCTGCTTAAGTGTTTGACGGTTGCGCTCATCACGTCATAGAGCATTATTGCCGCAAGAATTGTCACCACGGCAAAAAGAAAGGGAACCGGCCTGCGCTGCATTGTCACTGTCGGTTCCCTTTAGTTATTTATATAAAAAACTAGAATACCTGACTGGCTTTTGAGAAGTCCATATACATTTCATAGAGTTTCTTCGCGACCGGTCCTGGCTGAAGTTCCCTGTCTTCAACCCGGGTCACCGGCATGATCTTGCCAAAATTACCACTGTTGAAGACTTCATCAGCGGTCAGGATATCCTTCTTGCTCATATAGGTTTCTGAAACCTCAATTCCGGCGGCCTCTGCAAGTTTCATCACCCGCGAGCGCGTGATACCAGCGAGGAAACAGCCGGTAGGTGCAGGTGTAAAGGCAACACCGTCCTTAACGGTCCAGATATTTGAGGTCGCAAATTCAGCGACGTTATCATTGGCATCCATCATAATCGCATTATCAAATCCAAGGCTGCGCGCATGAGCAACGGCGCGGCCGGAATTTGGATAGAGGCAGGACGCCTTGGCATCTGTCGGTGCCATGTTGCTGGCGGGACGCCGGTAAGGGGAGAAGTGAGCGGAAAAGCCATGCTGTTCAGGCATAGGTTCATCATAAACCGCCAGAATAAATTCGGCACTTTCCGGGTCAGGATCGATAAAACCGCCGCGAGCGAAATACATGGGCCTTATATACAGCTCTGATTCTTTGGGCAGTTTCTTGATGGCGGTTTTGCAAAGTTCAACAATTTCGCCCGTTTCCATCGTTGGCTTCATACCCAGCGCCCTGGCGGAACGCTCAAGTCGCGCACAATGTAAATCCAGGTCCGGTGCCATGCCCTGATAGGACCGGGCGCCGTCAAATACGGAAGAGGACATCCAGAAAGCATGATCCATTGGACCCAGAATGCGAGGGTTCTCGTCGTGCCAGTCACCGTTATAGAAATAAACACCTGCCATGTTTTGAATTCCCGTTCCTAAAATTGAGACAAAGAAAATCCCTTACCAGATATGTTAGGCGTCTCGCAAGGACAGTAAAGTCCCAAGGACAATTTCCCGCGAGCAGAGACTGTTCAAATCTACTCTTTTGCAGTAGGTTCAGGCTAAATTTTTCAAGGATCGAAATATGTCCCTTATCTACCATATGGCTGACAAGGATGATTGGGCGAAAGCGCTGGAAACAGGGGCTTATCCCGGTAGTCCAAACGATATCAAGGATGGCTTCATTCACTTCTCAACAGCAGAAACAGTCGTTGAAAGTGCGGCGAAGCATCGTAGCGGAGAAGAGAATCTGCTTCTTCTAACCGTTGAGTCTGATATTTTGGGTGAAGCCCTTAAATGGGAAGAAGCCCGCGGCGGGATCCTTTTCCCGCATCTTTTCGCAGTCTTGAAACCCGAACAGGCCATGAAGGTGGAAGACCTGCCGCTTGGGCCTGACGGCCTCCACCAGTTCCCGCCTTTATTCTAGAAAAACCCATGTCTC
>JAKSCD010000020.1 GCA_022360775.1 Sneathiellales bacterium
ACAATTGGTGGAGTTTCTATTTTATTATCATTAAGACATATATTTAGAATTGTAAATATTAAATCAAAACGAATTGAAATTGAAAAGTTTAAAAATCAATTAAAATCTGCTAAGAATGAAAAAGAAAAATTGCAAAAAGAGATTACAAATATCAATGCAGATATATCGGCTAACCAGGCCAAGAACGAAGAATTAAAAAAACATATTGATTTAATTAACCTACAAATTCACGATAATAAATTAAAATTAGAAGAGAGCTTTATCTAAGGATAAAGTCTCTCTATTTTCCATTGATTATTTTCTAATCTATAAATGATTCTATCATGTAATCTACTAGCTCTTCCTTGCCAAAATTCAAAATAATCTGGTATTAATCTATATCCACCCCAAAAATCAGGAGTCGGTACGTGCTCTGGATATAATTCTTTTAGTTCAAGAACTTTATTATCAAAAGTTTCACGATTATCTAGTACACTGCTCTGAATTGATGCATGGGCACCAATTTTAGATTCATATGGTCTTTTTTGAAAATAAATATCATTTTCAGCGAAACTAAGCTTTTGAAGTTTCCCCTCGATTCTAATTTGTCTTTCTAAATCGTCCCAAAAAAATAAGTATGAAGCGAATGGATTAGCAAGAATATCTTGTGATTTTCTAGATTTGTAGTTAGTATAGAAAACAAATCCTTTTTCATTAAATTCTTTTAGCAATAAAATACGACTGCTTGGTCGAGAATGTTTATCAACAGTACATACAGTCATAGCAGTTGGATCAGCTATATTGGAATTTAATGCATCGTCCATCCAGTTATTAAATTGTTTAAAAGGACTTTTTTCGATCTGTTCTATATTTAATTCAGATTTTTTATAATCTCTTCGAATACTATGATAGTTTTTAGTATTTTGCATCTTGGTACCTCTAAATAATTCTTTTACAAAAATATCAAACATTAAAAGAAAAAATGGCAAAGAATAAGAAAAAAGTAAATTATGTATGCCAAGTGTGTGGGGCAATTTCTGCAAGATGGCAAGGAAAGTGTAGTAATTGTGATACTTGGGATAGTTTAGTAGAAGAGATTGAAATTAAGGATAAAAATTCGAATAGAGTTAGTGTAAAAGCAATATCAACGACAAAGTTATCGGACATTAAAGCTGACGAAGATTACAGGATCAAAACTAATATAGTTGAGTTAGATAGAGCATTGGGTGGGGGAGTTGTTCCAGGATCTCTGATATTGCTAGCGGGTGAGCCAGGAATAGGAAAGTCTACTTTAACTTTGCAGATGTTAAAATCAATGGATGAATTTAATCCTTTATATATCACTGGGGAGGAATCTCTACAGCAAATTAAATTTAGAGCAAATAGAATTGGTATAGATTCAAAGAATTTACAGCTATTAGCTGAAACAAATTTAGATTTAGTTCTGGAATTATTTAAGACAAGTGAATATAAATTTTTAGTAATTGATTCGATTCAATCAATTTATACTGATAAGATTGATAGTACTCCGGG
>JAKSCD010000215.1 GCA_022360775.1 Sneathiellales bacterium
CAATGATCTGTTCTACAAGGACAACACCATGATGCTGCTTGCGGATGCGAAGAAGATGGTTGAAGATATTATTAAAGCCATCTAGCGTTTGCGTCGCGATTAAGGAAAAAGCCGCTGAAGAAATTCAGCGGCTTTTTTGTTTAGACCATCGCACGGATATCGCGCAGGACGGTTTCAACTTCCGTTTTCAATTTGTCGGAATGGCCGGTTAATTCGCCTGCCGAGCTCAGCAAGTCATTTGCCGTGCTGCCCGAGACGGTGGCCATAGAAGAGACTTCAGCAACGTCTTTTGAAACCTCACCGGTCCGCTCTGACGCCATTTGTACGTTGCGGGTGATTTCCTGGGTCGCTTCATTCTGTTCTTCAAGCGAACTGGCGATAACCGCAACGGATTCATTGATCTTGATGATCATGGTTTTGATCCCCTGAACAGCATCAACAGCCCTTGTGGTCACCGCTTGCATATTGTCAATTTGCTTGGCGATTTCTTCTGTTGCTTTTGTTGTCTGGGAGGCAAGACCTTTCACTTCACTGGCAACGACTGCGAAGCCCTTGCCCGCATCTCCTGCTCTGGCCGCTTCGATCGTCGCGTTGAGGGCAAGAAGGTTGGTTTGCTCGGCAATGTCGTTAATCAGGCTGACCACATTGCCGATCTCCTCGGCTGAAGACGCTAGATTACCGACAACTTCATCAGTTTCTTCTGTGTCTTTCAAAGTCTTCTTTGACAGGTCGTTGGAAACGCTTATCTGCCGGTTGATTTCCTGCAAGGATGCAGAAAGTTCTTCCGTGGCGGAAGCGACACTTCCTACGTTACGGGCAGCGTTTTCTGATGCATTTGCGATAGACTGGGAATGTGCAGCAGTCTCGCCAGCGCCGTCCAGCATGGTTCTGGCCTGCTTTTCCATACCTGCTGTGGAATTGGCAATTTCCTGAGCGACACCGTCAACGCTTTCTTCCAGTTTCTGGGCAAGTTCAACCAGGATAAGAGCTCTCTCCTCTGAGGCAGCCGTTTCAGCTTCCAACTTGGAGAAGCGTTCCTTTTCCTTACGTTCTTCTTCTTGGGCGGCTCTGCTTGCTTCTCGTTCCGCCTTGGCTTGAGCTTCTTTTTCCTGTTCTACTTGCAATTCTTTGACTTTAAGGGCGTTTTCTTTGAAGACCTGGACAGCGCGGGACATATCGCCAACATCATCCTTTCGCTTGATACCGGTAACTGTCAGGGAAACATCACCGCCTGCAAGCCCGGTCATAGCCTGGGTCAATTGACTGAGCGGGCGCGTAATAAATCGGCGAAGGAGATAGGCAGTAAAAATTATAGAGCCCGCGAGAACAGCCAGGCCAATCAGGGTCTGGATCAGCAAGTTTGATTGAAGTTGCCCTTCCAGACGTCCAAGGCTCCAGCTGAAAACAGCATGCCCAACGGTTTTACCCTTTGCCGTGATAACGGGCGTTGTGATGACCTGATGATTTCCAACGACCTCGTTGAATACGAAATCACCGAGGAAACTTTCTTTTTGGGCTTCGATATGGTTCAGAAGTTCAGGGAACGGCCGTGTTTGGGAAATATATTCGGTGACTTTCTTGCCGTTCCTGTCAAACGTGATGACATTAGTGAGAAGAGGATCATCAACCTGCACCATTTCGGCATAAACTTCTTCAATCTTGGCTGTTTTTTTCCATCGCAATCCACCGGAGATTTGCTCAGCCAGAAGATTCGAGATGGTCAAGTTAGTATCAATTGCGAGTTCGGTCAGATCCGTTCTCGCTTTTTCATTTCCTATGAAAACAAGAGAAGCTGTTCCGACCAGAAAGGTGACCAAAACGACTAGCAGGATCTTTCGGCTAACAGTCAGTTGGCTGCCTGATTTTACGTCCGGCCGTTTGGATTTCAGGTTCCTGAATAGGTTCATTTTACATGCTCCAGCTTACCAGCTTCTGATGAAGTTTTGGATAATGTCGAGGTTTCGTTTATTCGAGTTCTTCAACATTCACGCCGACTGTTACTGCGCCAATAACCGTATTGGAGGCAGGATCGACGATGGCAATACTGACCTGGGACTGGTAGGTTTGCGAGGAATCGTCAAATTCCACATCATCAACCAGAATACTGCCGGGACCCTGGCCATAGGTTTTCTTGAACTTGCCTTCGTCCCCTTGCCAGTAGTCGGATGTCACATCGCTTTGCCCAACATTGAGACCTTTCATATCCATCACGAAAATCTCTGTATAAAGGCCAGCAGCATCATTTTTGACGGATTTAAGGTAT
Source organism: Sneathiellales bacterium (assembly GCA_022360775.1). Taxonomy (GTDB): domain Bacteria; phylum Pseudomonadota; class Alphaproteobacteria; order Sneathiellales; family Sneathiellaceae; genus Sneathiella. The sequence goes on from JAKSCD010000215.1 coordinate 2,264, forward strand.
CCGGAAAGTGCATTGCCGAGAATAGCCTCGATCATTGGACGTGCAGTGGCATCCGTTTCCGCCCGCCATTTCTTGTCCATTTCGTCAATTTTTGACTGGTCCAGTTTTTCAGTGTTTTTATTCTGCTCTTTAATAGCGGAAATAACCTGCTCTGAATGAGCCCATTCCTTGATCGGGCCCGTCGCGAGTTTATTCAATGCCTCTGCATACTCACTGGCAAAAACAGAATGGGTGAGGAAAACAGTAGTGACCAGGGAAATTATAGAAAGAGTGCTTTTTTTCATCATTAATCCTCTTGCAGGAAATTGCTATCTCTGAGTAATGAAACAAAAAAAGCGACAACTTCATGCAAGTTATTTTATATTTATAAATAATTTATTATTAAAATACTTAAATAAATAAAAACTGAATTAATAGGCTGTAGCTTTCTCATAAACAGGTTTTGCTGAAAGCTGTCTTATGGTCTGAAAACTGAAAGGGCTACTCGTTTGGTGTGGATGCAGAAACCCCTTTATTCATCTAACCCCTCAAGATAAAAATACAGAGCATGATTATCCGTAGAGAAAAAAAGCCTGAGGGGAGCAACAGTGCAGGAACTGGTCAATCGGCTGCAGGACATCGTTGGACCTGCACATGTTTTGCAAAGTAAAGACGTAACCTCTCGGCATTGCGATTACTGTGAGGGTGCATATGGGGCGGATCTATTGGTTCGTCCTGAAAATACGGATGAACTGGCGAAAGTCGTTGAGCTTGCGAATGACGAGGAACGGAATATCGTCGCTCATGGAGGGATGACGGGCCTTGTTGCAGGAACCACCAGTGAGAAAGGTGATCTGATCATCAGCTTTGAGCGGATGAACAAAGTCCTTCGGGTAGACGGGGACCAGAATGTACTGATTGCTGAAGCAGGAACCACACTTGAGACAATCATTAATGCTGCTGCAGAAATTGGCATGATGCCGGGGGTTGATATCCCGTCTCGCGGATCGGCTACCATAGGGGGGATGACGTCAACCAATGCAGGCGGCGTTCGGGTTCTCCGGTATGGCATGATGCGGGAAAATATTCTCGGTCTGGAAGCAGTGATGCAGGATGGAACAATTCTGAAGACATTGAATACCCTGATGAAGAATAATGCGGGCTTTGACCTCAAGCAGCTTTTCATCGGAACAGAGGGGCGGCTTGG
>JAKSCD010000019.1 GCA_022360775.1 Sneathiellales bacterium
TGTCCGTCATTTTGAAGTCGGGCCAGGCATCGATTTTTTTGAAGCGCTGGAGCGAGGAATGCGCCATTGCATTCCCACCCCGACTTGCCTGATTCTCAATTTCCCATCCAACCCGACTGCGATGACGGTGGATCTGGATTTTTATCGCAAGGTTGTGGAGTATGCGAAAGCACATGACATGTATATCCTGTCAGACCTAGCCTATGCGGAGATTTACTTTGGCGATGAAAAGCCGCCTTCCATTTTGCAGGTGGAAGGGGCAAAAGATATTGCTGTTGAATTCACATCTCTTTCAAAAACCTACTCCATGCCTGGCTGGCGTATGGGATTTGCAACCGGAAACAAGAAGCTGATCGGTGCGCTTACCCGTATTAAATCCTATCTGGATTACGGTGCGTTCACGCCCATTCAGGTGGCAGCGACAGCAGCCCTGAACGGTCCCCAGGATTGTGTGGAGGAAGCCCGTGTTATGTATCGGGAACGCCGGGATGTCATGATCAATGGTATGGCGGCTGCAGGCTGGGACATTCCGTCGCCGGACGCGACCATGTTTGCCTGGGCACCCATTCCGGAACCTTTCAGGGAGCTGGGTAGCCTGGAATTCTCGAAATTGCTGCTGAAAGAAGCAAAAGTTGCGGTTGCACCGGGTCTTGGTTTTGGCGAACATGGGGACAGCTTCGTCAGGATTGCAATGGTGGAAAATGAGCAGCGTATCCGGCAGGCCTGCCGGAATGTAAAGAAATTCATGGCTGATGCTGACAAGCATCTGGCCGCCTATAAATCTGGAAAATAGTGGCAGAGATATGAAAATCGGTATTGCAGGTGTTGGAACGGTTGGTATTGGGGTTATCAAGATTTTGCAGCAGCATACCCAGTTGCTCAACCAGCGTGCAGGAACCAATTTTGAAATCACCGCCGTTTCAGGACGGGATCGCAGTAAAAACCGTCCGGTTTCCCTGGATGGCATGACCTGGTATGACAATGCGGTTGATCTGGCAAGTGATGATAATGTCGAAATGGTTCTCGAACTTATCGGCGGCAGCGATGGTGTTGCGAAAGAACTTTGCGAGGCAGCCCTAAAGGCTGAAAAACCTGTTGTCACTGCCAATAAGGCACTGCTTGCTGTTCATGGCACCGAGCTTGCCAGACTGGCTGAAGAAAAGAATGTCCCGCTTGCCTATGAAGCGGCCGTCGCAGGTGGTATTCCGATTGTCAAAGCCATGCGCGAAGGACTATCCGGAAACGCGATTAGTCGTGTCTATGGCATTCTAAATGGCACCTGTAATTATATTCTGACTGAAATGGAGGAAACAGGGGGCGATTTTGGCGACATTCTCGATGAAGCTCAACATCTGGGATATGCAGAAGCGGATCCGAGCTTTGATATTGATGGTGTGGATGCAGCCCATAAGCTTTCAATCCTGACCAGCCTGGCTTTTGGAACACCTGTGGATTTTGAAAGCGTTTACATTGAAGGTATCCGCGCGGTTTCGGCAGAGGATATCGCGTTCGCAAAAGAGTTCGGATATCGCATACGCCTGCTTGGCGTGGCGCGTAAAACAGAAAAGGGAATAGAGCAGCGGGTTCATCCGTGCATGGTGCGCAAGGAAACAGCGATTGCCAATGTATCCGGCGTTTTTAACGCTGTTGTTGCAGAAGGTGACTTTGTTGATAGCACGGTGTATGAAGGGCGCGGTGCCGGCGAGGGGCCGACCGCTTCCGCCGTCGTTGCCGATATTATTGATATTGCGGCCGGCCGTGTCTCGCCGACATTTGGAATTCCTGTTGATAAGATGGTCGATATTCCGAAAGTCCCGGTGGAAGAGCATATTGGCCGTTATTATGTACGTCTAACCGTTTATGATCGCCCGGGGGTGATCGCCGATGTTTCTGCGGTTTTCCGTGACGAAGAAGTATCGATTGAGAGTTTATTGCAAAGGGGGCGGGGGCCTGAGGAGGCTGTTTCCGTTGTTTTAACAACCCATGAAGTGCAGGAAGCTGCGCTGGTTCGTGCCCTTGCAAAAATTAGAGAATTTGATCACAGCGTGGATGATCCGCGGATGATCAGAATTGCAAAACTTTGAAGACTTGAAAGTGGCTGTTGAAGAGCCTTTTTGCTGGATGAAATAAAATGTCAGAAATTTCAAAACTGGACCGGAAACTCACTCTGGAAATTGTTCGCGTAACAGAAGCCGCGGCACGTGCGGCCTGTAATCTCGTCGGATTGGGAGATGAAAAAGCGGCCGATCAGGCCGCTGTAGATGCGATGCGTAATGCCCTTAACGAGCTGGATATCGATGGCACGATCGTTATTGGTGAAGGTGAGCGCGATGAAGCACCCATGCTGTATATCGGTGAGAAAGTCGGCACGGGTGAGGGGCCGAAGATCGATATAGCCCTTGATCCGCTGGAAGGCACAACGCTTACAGCAAAAGGAGGGCCAAATGCACTGGCCGTTATTGCTTTCGCTGAATCAGGTAATTTCCTGAATGCACCGGATACCTATATGGAAAAAATTGCAGTTGGCGGTGGCCTGCCCGATGGAGTTGTCGATATTGACCGGACAGCAGGCGAAAATATGAAGGCAATCGCAGATGCAAAGGGCATTCCGGTCAGCCAGACAATGGCCTGTGTTCTGGACCGTCCTCGTCACGCCGAGATTATTGCCAGCATTCGCGAGACAGGGGCACGGATCCAACTGATCTCTGATGGTGATGTGGCCGGCGTTATGGCGACAGCGGATCCTGAAACCGGCATTGACATGTATGTGGGAACAGGCGGTGCCCCCGAGGGGGTTCTTGCTGCTGCAGCACTTCGTTGTATTGGCGGGCAGATGCAGGGGCGTCTTGTTTTCCGTAATGATGATGAGAAAGCACGTGCTGCGAAATGGGGCATCACGGATCTGCATCGCACCTATAATCTGGAAGAGCTTGCAGCAGGTAATGTTATTTTTGCCGCGTCCGGTGTAACTGACGGTTCAATGCTGCGCGGTGTAAGACAGGTTGCGGATCGGATACATACTGAATCCATCGTCATGCGGTCCCATACCGGTACGGTTCGTTACGTTCGTGGTAACCACCGCGCCTGATAAAGGAATGAAATATGAGTGAGCATGTAACCCCCGCTTTTCTGGATGTTGAATGCTCGCTCAAGGAGAAGCGCTGGCGGCTTCGCTCCAATGATGAGCGGTTGGGGCTTGCGCTTTCCCAAAGGCTTGATGTGCCCGAAATTGTCGGGCGCGTGCTTGCCGGGCGCGGCGTTACACTCGAGGATGCCGAGCATTATCTAAGCCCGACTTTGCGGGAAATGCTTCCCGATCCGTCCCTGTTCAAAGATATGGATATCGCTTCGCGGCATATTGTCGAGGCAATCAAGGCCGGCAAGCCTATTGCCGTTTTTGGCGATTATGATGTGGACGGGGCAACATCTTCCAGCGTGCTTAAGCGTTTTTTCGATATGCTGGGCATTCCCCTTCTTGTCTATATCCCTGATCGTATGAAAGAGGGGTACGGGCCCAATAAAGATGCTTTTAACCGGTTAAAAGAGCAAAAAATAGATACGGTTGTTACGGTTGATTGCGGTATTGTTTCATTCGATGTGCTGGAACATGCGCGGACAATAGGCCTGAATGTGATTGTTATCGATCACCACCAGGCAGAAACCCGATTGCCCGAAGCCGTTGCGGTCGTTAATCCGAAACGCCATGACGAAAGTCAGGACTATACGTATCTGGCTGCTGTCGGTGTTGTGTTTCTTCTGTGCGTCGCGCTTAACCGGGATCTTCGCCAGGATGGCTGGTATGACGGTAAGAATCCGCCCAACCTGATGCTGTTGCTGGATCTGGTTGCCCTTGGAACGGTTTGCGATGTTGTCCCCCTGCATGGCCTTAACAGAGCCTATGTTGCGCAAGGGCTCAAGGTGATGGCCCGGCGGGCTAATCCGGGGCTTGTTGCCCTGGGAGATGTTGCTGGCCTGGATGAAGCACCCGGTACTTACCATCTTGGGTATCTTCTTGGTCCGCGTGTAAATGCCGGAGGGCGTGTCGGGAATCCGGATTACGGGGTGCGCTTGCTTTCCAGCACCAATCCGGATGAATGCCAGCAGCTGGCAGGCATTCTGGACGGCTATAACCGCGAAAGAAAGGCGATCGAGGCCGAAGTTACCGAAGAGGCTCTCCTTGCTGCTGAAAAAGCCGTAGAAGCCGGATCCTCAGTTCTGGTGGTTGCCGGGGAGGGATGGCATCCCGGAGTGATCGGTATCGTTGCCAGCCGTATCAAGGATGCCTTTAACCGCCCGACAATCATTGTTGGATTGGAGGAAGCAGAAGGAAAAGGATCCGGTCGCTCCGTTCCCGGAGTAGATTTGGGGGCCGCTATCGGCGCTGCGCGGCATCTGGGCATTATTGAAGCGGGTGGGGGGCATGCCATGGCGGCAGGCCTTACCGTACGAAGAGAGAAAATCCCGGAACTGACTGAATTTCTCAATACGCGGCTAAAAGAGGATGTGACAGAATCTTCGCGTACAGCAAGCCTCGGGCTGGACGGAGCCCTGGGGGTTGAAGGAGCATCCGTGGAGCTGATCAACCAGCTTGAAATGGCAGGGCCATTCGGTGCGGGAAATCCGGAGCCGCGGTTTGTCATTTCGAATGCCCGGATTGTTTCCGCCAGTATCGTCGGGGAAAATCATGTGCGCTGCATTTTGACAGGCACTGGAAATAGGGGAAGGCTCGCTGGAATATGCTTCAGAAGCCTTGAGACCCCGCTTGGTGATGCCCTGATCAATCACCAGGGAGCAGGATTTCATATTGCAGGTCACTTGCGGAAAAACACCTGGAGAGGACAAACCTCTGCCCAGATTATGATCGAGGATGCTATCAGGCTTTCCTGATAAGACAGGCTTTCCGTATAGTTTTTTTGATGCTGCAAAAAAAAATGTAAAAGATTTAATTTTTTGCTTGCTAAGTGGGCCGAAGACCTTTAAATCCTCCCTCCAGCGACACACTGTGTCCCCTTCGTCTAGTGGTTAGGACGCCAGATTTTCATTCTGGAAACAGGGGTTCGACTCCCCTAGGGGATGCCACCTTCTAAAGGTCGTCCTTGATAGACATAGGTGTCGCTTTTTCTTTCCGCACATAATGGTGTTCAGCCTTGTAGAACAGATCGTCTGATCTGTCCGGATTGCGAGCTTTTTATGCCTGACTTAAGGCTTATCCTGCTTTGCTTATATGTATATATAAAGTCATATATATAGGCTAAACGGAAGCTAAGTTGTTGATTTTATTGTTTATAATTGTGAAAAAATCTCATAAAATTTACCAATATTTAAGCAACAGGCCTTTTACTCTTGAAGGTGGGAGAGTATGTTGATGGGTATAGCTTGAATGCTTCTGATTGAGCTAGGGGCTTCTGGGAGGGAGAGTATTTGAACTCACTGAACCTGGAAAAAAGACGCGACCTGGAGGATTTCCAGGACCTGGTGTCGGATTGGTTATGGGAGACCGATCACAGAAAGATTATCGTCTTTTCCAACGGTCGTCTGGAAAGTACGCTACGTCATCCGGCAGAATCATTTGTCGGACAGAATATTGTTGATCTGATTGAAGGATTGGCAATAGATGCGGGCTTTGAAGATGAGTGCAGCATCGCCCGTTTTCAGGATCACCTCAATAATGGTAAAGCCTTCTCGATGTCGCCTGTTGGCATAGAAAGTGCCGATCGTTCCTCTGCATTGCTGCATCTGGTCGGGAAGCCGGTTATTGCACCGAACGGCACCGTTACAGGTTACCGGGGCATAGGGCGCTTCAGTGAGGACGATACCGGCCATGTTGAGGAAGCAACCAAGCTGAAAACCTTGATGATGGCGGTGAATAACACACCGAACGGTATTATCATTACGGATGAAAAGGGGATTATCCGCTATGCCAATCCAGGTTTTACGGATATCACTGGATATAGCCGTGCTGAAAGTGTCGGGAAAACACCCAAGATCCTGAGCTCAGGGCATACAAGTAACTCCTCCTATGCGGATTTCTGGAACACGATCAAGCAGGGAAAAAGCTGGCAGGGGACCGTCTATAACAAACGGAAAAATGGAGAGTTTTTCTGGTGCCAGGAAACGGTGACACCTGTTGTTCAGCGCAGCGGAAAAATAAGCAACTATATTGCGATCCAGCAGGACGTAACCCATGAAGTTGTCGCGCAGCAGAAACTGCGAGAAAGCCAGGAAAGATTCAAGGGTTTCACCGAAGCTGCCTCCGACTGGTATTGGGAAACAGATGGTGAATTGAAATTTTCCTATATCTCTGAGACCGCGTGCGAATATGCAGGGATGGATCTGACAGATATGCTCGGCATGACACGTGCAGAGCTTGTCACGGAAGCGTCGGATCTTGAATTCTGGAAAGACCATCTTGAAGATCTTGAAAACAAGCGCCCGTTTAAGGATTTCACTTATACTTTTGTTCGAAAAGACGGACAGCATCGTCGCTGGCAAATATCCGGAAAGCCGTTTTTTAATGATGAGGGGCGCTTCCTTGGATATCGGGGGGTCGGAAAAGACATCACCTTGAGCACGGAGCTGGAAGCCCAGCTTCAACAGTCCCAGAAAATGGAGGTCGTCGGCCATTTAACCGGAGGGATTGCCCATGACTTCAATAATTTGCTCGGGATAATCATGGGCAATGCCGAGCTTTTGAAAGAAGAGCTTGAAGATATCGGCAGTATGGGTAACGAGAGGCTGGAAAATGTTATCTATGCCGCGAAACGCGGCTCCAGTATCACCAATCAGCTTCTGGTCTTTGCCAGAAAACAGGCGTTAAAACCCGAGATCATTCATTTGCAGGACGAGATTGAGCAAATGAAGGATATCCTGAAAAGCAGCGTGGGATCCGGTATTGATTTGAAGATTACAGCGGATAAGAAATTGTGGCGTTGTTATACGGATCCGGATCAGTTCGTCAATTCTGTCCTTAATCTCTGTATCAATGCGCGGGATGCCATGGATGGCCAGGGCAGGCTGACCCTTTCGCTTAAAAATTGCCGGCTGGAGGAGAAAGATCTTCTCGATGTCCCGGCTGGAGATTATGTTGCTCTTGATGTTCAGGATGAGGGCAATGGTATCCCGAAAGACA
>JAKSCD010000018.1 GCA_022360775.1 Sneathiellales bacterium
CCTCAATCTTCTCGACGCTGAAATCGATATCCCGGAACTATATATCAAGAAACCATTGGGTGTTCGCGGTCTTCTCGGTGCACAGTTCAGTACAGATGGAAATGGAAATTCCGAAATTTCAAATATCCGTTTGAGTTCGGAAACTGTCGAGCTGGTAGCAAATGCAAGCGCAGACGATTTAGGGCTGAAAAATTTTACAGCCAGCAAACTCAGCTTCGGCGAAAGTAATGTTGCAGTAACAGCAATCCGTGAAAAGGAAAATGCATTCCAGGTCAGGATAAGCGGTCCTGTATTTGATCTGAAACCCTACATTCTCTCTACACATAGCCTCAATCTGGGCCGGGCAGATGAAGAGCCAGGTGAAATGGATATTCGGATAGATGTGAATGTTGACCGGGCCCTTCTTGATGAAGGAATTACTCTTAAAGAACTCAAAGGCTTTGCGCGATCCAACAAAGGGGTCATTGAGGAGGGGAAACTCTCCGCCCGCTTTACCAAACAGTTTGGCCTGAACTACGAGTTGCGTCAGACCCGAACCGGACGAGATCTGATTTTCACCTCCAATCATGCAGGATTACTGTTGAAAGGTATGGATCTTTTTGACAATGCCCGTGAAGGGGAATTGAAGATCACGGCAAAAATTGACGATACCAAAGAAGAAAGTACCGCTGTTGGTGAGGTGAAAATAAAGGATATACGCGTTGTCAAGGCACCTGTCCTTGGACGCATTCTAACCCTCGGATCCCTTGGCGGAATTGTTGAACTCCTGCAGAATGACGGAATGACTTTTTCTACTGTGGAAGGACCGTTCACCTATCAAAACGGCGTTATCACAACAAAGGATTTCCGGGCCGTTGGGTCCATCGGCATTACCCTGAACGGTACGATTGATCAAAAAGACAGTAAAGTGGATGCTTTTGGTACCGTGATCCCGTCCTATACATTGAATTCAATTCTCGGAAACATTCCGATCCTTGGAAAACTTCTGGTGGGCCGCGAGGGAGAAGGGATTTTCGGTTTTTCCTACAAGGTCAAGGGAAGCACGGAGAAGCCGGATATTTCTGTGAACCCGATCTCAGCGCTTGCGCCTGGAATTCTTCGGCGTATGTTCTTCGAACCCTGGGGAAGTGGCGGTGAGGAAGCAGAAGGGGATCAGAAACCGCAAGATTATTACAATGATAAAGAGGAGCGCTAGGCTCCTCTTTACTTGTGATCAGGATGGCAGGATCAGATGATGCCGTTTTTTACCGGCTGACAGTTTTATCCGGCCTGTCTCATTGACATCAGCAGAAGTAAGGATCTGCTTCTCGTCAGAAATCTTCTCATCATTCAGGCGGGCACCGCCGCCCTTGATCAGCTTGCGTGCTTCTGAACTGGATGCACAAAGGCCGATGCGATTGAAAAGGGCAAAGGCAGGGATGCCTTCATCCAGTTCCGTCTTGGGAATTTCAGTCGTCGGCAGGCTTTCCGCTGTCTGACCCATCTCGAAGGTTTTCCGGGCAGTCTCCGCCGCGGCGTCCGCAGCATCTGCACCATGGGCAAGGCGAGTACATTCATTTGCCAGGATTTTTTTGGCATCATTCAGCTCTGCCCCTTCCAGATTTTCAAGACGTGTAATCTCATCCATGGGAAGTTCTGTAAACAGCCGCAGGAAACGACCCACATCGGCATCTTCCGTATTACGCCAGAATTGCCAGTAATCATAAGCAGACAGCATATCTTCATTGAGCCATATGGCACCGGATGCCGTCTTGCCCATCTTGGCCCCTGAAGACGTGGTCAGCAAAGGAGTTGTCAGTCCGAACAGATTGAAACTGTTTGTTCGCCGGCCAAGTTCCGTCCCGTTGACAATATTGCCCCACTGATCAGATCCACCGATCTGTAGGGAGCATTCATAGCGCTTTTTTAGTTCCACAAAATCATAGGCTTGCAGGATCATGTAGTTGAACTCAAGGAACGACAGCGACTGTTCGCGGTCCAGCCGCGATTTCACCGATTCAAAGCTGAGCATCCGGTTCACGCTGAAATGACGGCCAATGTCGCGCAGGAACTCAAGATAGTTCAGATTGTCCAGCCATTCGGCATTGTTCAGCATGATCGCACCGGTGGCGCTGTCATCATAGCTGAGGTATTTTGCAAACACCTGCTGCATGCCCTGGATGTTGGCATCGATCTGTTCTGGACCCAAAAGCGGGCGCTCGTCCGAGCGGAACGAAGGGTCGCCGACCTTGGTTGTGCCGCCGCCCATCAGGGTGATCGGTTTGTGGCCGGTTTTCTGGAACCAGCGCAGCACCATGATGTTCATCAGGTGGCCCACATGCAGGGATTGGGCGGTGGCGTCATACCCGATATAAGCCGGTTTCACCCCTGCAATCAGGGCGTCGTCGAGCCCCTGATAATCAGTGCAGTCGGCGAGAAATCCGCGTTGCATCATTACCGCGATGA
>JAKSCD010000343.1 GCA_022360775.1 Sneathiellales bacterium
CATTTCCCCAAGGGCAGCCTGAATATTGTTGGTATTCGAGGGAAAGGTCCACTATTTGGAATTCAGTATCAATCTGCCATAAACAATGCGCGCATGGGCCTTAACCTCAGCCAGGGTGAAGGACCTGATGACCCACTTTACAGTTCGGACCGCATGTCTCATTACACCGGGAACGGCTTGCTAACCCTGATTCATCGCCGAACCGGATTTGACCAGCTTTATAAAGAGGATGAGCTTGCTTTTTATGAGGACTTTGACGACCTGATAAAAAAAATTGAGTATTTCAATCTGCATGATGATGAAGCCCGGGAGATTGCTGAACGAGGCTGGAGGCGCACCTACGAAATGTTCAATGAACAAAAGGTGGCCAAATATATTGAAGAGGTAACCTTCCGCGAACCCCTGAGCCAGGAATACAACTGGCCTACAGAACTCTATAGCGGATAATTCCTTTGAAATAAGACAGTGGTGTGTCCGCCGTCACTACTCTCGCGAGCTTCCCTCCCTATATCAGAGCCAAATCATTAAAAACCGGTTTGGTACTCATGGGCAAATTCACTCTGGCATTTCTGGGCTTTCTGATCAGTTTTGTCGTTGCAACAAATGTGTGGTCTAAGGATTTTGGCATCGCTTATCAGGGTGCTGAAATAGAAGATGCTGTTGTGGTGGTCAGTACCGTAAACGGTATGCCTACAGCGCGCCTGCAGATGACATTGACCAATACGGCAATTGATAAAATCACTATTGTTGGTGTTCGCAGCACGCTCCATGATGGCTCGACGATATTTGCACAGATTTCACCTGAAAAAGTATCTCGTATTGAGACTGTCTCTGTACTGAGCGAGGAAAAACTCAGCATGAAGGAAGCAGGTATTTTCATTCAGCTGGATAATCTGCAAAACCCTGTCCCGGTCTCTGAAAAAAGAGAATTCAGATTAATCCTGATCAATGGTGAAATGCCATTTAAGGCTCATATCACAACACCGACCCACTGAATTAACAGCATTGACAAGCCCCTTTCCTTCTCGCTAAGGTTCGCTCGCATTCCTTGTATGCATCCTGTCCGCGGAAAGAGACTTTCTCACAAGGGGAATTGATCAAGAATTTTTACTTCATACGATTTCTTGACGTCTGGCGGACACGGCAATAGAGGAAATTCGTATGCAAAATTATCCTGAAGGAACGCTGGTCAGCGTCCGCTCCTCCGATATTGAAACAATCCGTCAGCATCCAGAAGATCTGGCCGCTCGATCTTCCGAGCTTCTGAAAGCCTATTTCGACGGTGATCCTGCAGCCGTCCGCAGTTTTGTGGACTATCATCCAACTGCCCATAAGCCCGATTTTGAACCCGCACTGATAGATGCGAAACAGGTGCTCCTGTTTCAGGAACTTGGCCCGCAGAAACTCTCCCTCGAGCGATTAAAGAAAACGGCAAAACAGCAGTTGAAGGCTTTAAAAGCAGGCGATCCTGCGGTTACGCGCTGGTGTCATATTTATCACCCAAAGCTGAAATCCGGCGCGCGCTCCATTGAAGAATTTACTCTTGCGGATATTCAACATGTGCTTGCCCGGGAAAATGGCTTTCATAGTTGGCCGCGCCTGAAACATCACCTGAACGCTCTGGAAAATGTTCAGTCTCTTCTCAAGTCAGGTCAGACGCTTGATACGGAGAAAATCCTTCATCTGCGCTGCGGCGATGATATTCGGGATGGTCTCAAGCTTGCCGGTCTTAACGGCGGCTTCAAGGATATTATCAATCCTTTTACAATGGGCCCTGTTTTCCCGAATTTGACGGATGAAGACGCGCTGACCCTCAGAACTGAATTCATGAATAACAGCGTTGGACGATATATCGAACCCGAACGCCGTGAAGGAATGAGGCAAAGTCTGGTTGATGAGGAAAATTTTGTAAAATCCCTGCCTGGTGACTTTGAAGAAATCACCCTCTGGTTTGAACATGATGCCTATGATCAGCTTTGTCTGGCTTATCTTCTCCATCATTTTCACGAAATGAAGCTCCTGGATAAATGCGCCCTAAAACTGGTTCAGGTTGATCGTTTCCCGGGTATCAAACGCTTTTTGGGTATTGGACAGATCGAACCGGAAGGTCTTGCTCTCCTGTTTCAACAACGGCTTTCTGTAATGCCCGAGATGGCGTCTTTCGCTTACGAAATGTGGGAAGCCTTTACAGCTGATAATCCTGTTCGGCTTTTTGATCTTACCCAACAAAATGAGGCACCTCTTCCCCTTATGCAGAAGGCTTTTTCCAGATTATTAATGGAGTTCCCCTCCCCGAAAAATGGATTGGGTTTTACAGAAAATATGGCGCTCGAGATTATCTCTGAGGAGGAAGAGTTGATAGCGCTCAGGAGCTTCCTTTTTGCCCATGCAGAAAGAGATCCGCAATCCTATCACGGCGATATCATGTTTTTCTCTATCTTGCAGGATATGATCGATGCGGAAAAACCGGCGCTCAAGATTGTGGGGAAGGTTGATCAGAAGCGGGCAGGCGCTGAAATCTTGCGCTTAACCCTGTATGGTGAAGAGTTGCTGGCTGGCCGCGCCAACTGGCTTCATGATAACAGAGTCAGACGCTGGGTCGGCGGCACTGAAATTAACGGCTCATTTGACCGAAACTGGTATTATCAGGGTGAAGAGCTGCCCCCTGCTCTGATATAGTCAGCATTCCATTTACAATAACATGTTCAGTATTGTGTTTACCTTGATCAAGCAGGCCTCAGTCTACTCCCCGTCTCCTCTTGGTGTTCAGGACATCCTGATTGCCGACGACAAAATCGCTGCCATTGAAAAGGATTTGAACATCACTGGTCTTCCTGACCTGAAAGTGGTTGAAGGAAAGGGAAAAATTGCTGTACCGGGCCTGGTTGACGGGCATGTGCATCTGATCGGTGGGGGTGGCGAAGGCGGTTTCGCCACCCGCACACCTGAAGCCAAAATGACGGATATGATCAAAGCCGGCATTACGACAGTTGTTGGCCTTCTGGGCATTGATGGCACAACACGGCAAGTCACAAGTCTGTATGCCAAAACCAAGGGACTGAATATCGAAGGGATAAGCGCCTATATGTTCACCGGCGGTTATCCCGTCCCCTCTCCCCAGGCAACCGGATCCATTCATCAGGATATTCTGCTGATGGACAAGGTTATTGGTGTCAAAACTGCCCTTAATGACCATCGATCCTCGCACCCGGACCTGCAGGAACTGAAACGTCTGGCAAGCGACGCGCGCACCGCAGGTCTTCTTTCAGGCAAGGCCGGGTGTATCGTCGTACATATGGGCGGCGGAAAGGGGGAATTCAGCCTTCTCAATGATCTGGTTGATACATCCGATATACCGATCCGCCAGTTTATTCCAACTCATGTCAATCGTAAGGAAGCCCTTTATGAAGCGGCTCTCGATTGGTGCAAACGGGGTGGGTTCATTGATCTTACCGCTGGTATAAACCCTGAAAGAGGTGCCAGAGGGAGCGTAAAAGTCAGTGAGGCAATTGCTCGGGCAATTCGCGACGACCTTCCCCTTGAACGCCTTTGCGTGAGTTCTGATGCAAACGGGTCGGTTCCCGTCTTTAACGACGAAGGTCTTCTCACCGGCATTGGCGTTGCAGGGTTTGATCCCATGCTGAGTGAACTCACTGATACGATCCAACGAGAAAAAATCTCCCTCGATCTCGCGTTACAGCCCTTCACGACATCAGCCGCAACCTCTCTCGGGCTTGAGAAAGAAAAAGGCAAGCTGGGCAAGGAAAGAGAGGCTGACCTTCTCCTTCTGGATGGTGATATGAACCTTCATGATGTCTTTGCAAAAGGTCAACATATGTATTCTGACGGGCTGTCGCTGGTTCACGGGGTTTTTGACTAAAACTACTTATGTTCAATCAGATCCCATTGATTGCCAAAAGGATCTTTAAAGACAGCAACCGTGCCGTAAGGCTCAAAACGAGGTTCCTCCAAAAAACAAACCCCGTTTTCAAGATATAGCGTGTGATCCCGTTCAAAATCATCGGTGGAGAGGAAGAGAAACACCCTTCCTCCCGTCTGATTCCCAATCGCAGCTTTTTGCTCTTCCGTTGAGGCCTCTGCAAGAAGAAGGGCTGTTCCCGCCTCTCCTCTTGGGCAAACGCGAACCCACCTTTTACCGGGCGCGAGCGTCACATCCTCGAGAAGCTCGAACCCGAGGCGATTGACGTAAAAATCAATAGCCTGGTCATAATCGGGAACGATCAGGGCAACTGAAGAGATAAAAGACATATGTTATTTCCAGCGAATTTCATGATGAGCTGTATAGGGCCCAAGCTTTTCCCTGATCGCTTCCGCAAGGGCTTCATTTTCACCGCCATCAGGATAAACCGCAGCCATCATACCATGGGTTGGATCATTTTCTGCGTTAACCTGTATGGAGGTTCCCTCGCCAAGAGTGGAAAGTTCCAGCCTGAATACTTTTTCAAGCGCATCTGCCCGAAGGGATGGCTTGAAAATCTTTCCAACGCCGGTCAGGGGCATTTCGTCTATTAGATGAATATCTGCAGGATTTGCCGCCCGCTCGGCAATTCGCTCACGTGCAAAATCCTTCAACTCATCTTCTGTGGCGGAAGCATCTGGCTTCAATTGAACATAGGCAACAGGCATTTCACCGGCATAGCTGTCAGGTTTACCGACAGCTGCAGCAAGTTCAACAGCAGGATGTTCATGCAGGGCGTCTTCAATCAGGGCAGGATCGATGTTATGGCCGCTTCTGATAATCAGATCCTTCGCACGACCAGTAAGCCAGATATAGCCATCTTCATCAATACGGCCAAGATCACCAGAGTTAATCCATCCCTCTCCTGCGAAGGCGGATTTATTATGCTCTGACTGAACATAGCCATCCATCACACAAGTGCCCTTCATAACGATGACGCCGATTTCGTTAACATCGGCATCACGGGTTATCTGCCCATTTTCATCAACCATGACGGCCTTGATGTCAACATATGGGCCTGCAACACCAACAGAACCAAAGCGCATATCACCATGGCGAGGCTGCATTGTCGTGAAGGACGTGACTTCGGTCATGCCATAACCTTCCAGCATGGGAACACCCGTCATGTCGGAGATTGCCTTAAGAACTTCCACAGGAGCAGCAGAGCCCCCGGTAATACCTGCACGCAAGGAGGAAATATCCGTCTCTCCGATCGGAATATTCAGCAAAGCCGACAACATTGTCGGAACCGCTCCAAGAACAGTCACCTTGTATTTTTCAACCAGCCTCCAGTAATTACCGATCACTAATGGATCCCTGAAACCCAGTGGGCTCGGGATCAGAAGAGATGCGCCTGCCAGCAGCGGGGCCAGTCCTGTGACAATCGATCCGCTGATATGAAAAAGCGGTAACCCTGCAACAAATGTGTCCTTCTCTGAAATTCCCATGATATAGCCAGTTGACGGCATCTGGATCAGTTGCATCCGATTGGTATGCGGGGCAAGTTTTGGAACGCCAGTTGTACCGCCGGTATGATAGTATCCTACAATATGGTCAAGTTCCTGTCTGGGACGGTTCTGAAGTGCCTCGGCAGGCTGAGCGGCCAGCGCGTCATCAAAATTCAGAATATCCGTTCCATTGCATTCAGCACCGCCGCCAAGAACGAAAACTGCTTTCAAGCCTGGAAGACGCTCTTTAACGTAAACCGCTTTTTGCCAGATCTCTTCGCTTAACGCAGCCCCTGGTACAACCAGGATCGTTGCGTTGGCCGCTTCTGCAATCCCTAAAATATGTTCAGGTTCCAATAGAGGATTAATCGCATTGACCGTTCCAACAGCTTCTGCGCCGACAAGCGTAAAATAGGCCTGCATGGTCAACGGCAGCAAATGACAGACAGTTTCGCCCTTTTCAAGACCTGCAGCCAAAAAGGCATTCCCCGCTTGATTGACTTTGCCAAGAAACTGCTCAAACGTGATAGAAACCCCGTCTGCCAGTGGATCACCGGGTTTTAAAGCTGTAAGGGCTGTTTTAGATCCATGTTTTTCGACTGTCTCGCAAAAGGCGTCATAAATCGTTCCTGGTTTGAGCCAGTGCTCTTCTGGTGTTTTTTCAAAAGCCTTTACATCGTCTCGGGTCGCAAAAGTACCGTCATATGCGCCATTTAGCATTCTTGTTAATTCCTCCCGGTTTTTTTATTTTTTAGAGCCTAGCCAAAAGAGAGAGGAGACAAAAGAACATTTTCCTGAACAAAGTGATCAGGCCTTTATATGAATAGAGGTCTTACAAACCCTTCGTGAGCCCGAATAAAGCGTCATATGGAAAAACACTTTTTCCAAAAAAATAGCTATAAAGTTACAATTTGGTAACTTGAAAAAAATATTTATCAACCATTTGTTTTTAAATGGAAAAATCAAATATTAGCGCTACTGACTTATAGTCATTTTTACGTAAAAAGTGATCTTCGTCACACTATCACAGAGCAGTGATTTGCCAGCGCTGGAAAGTCCTTCACTGTTCCTTACATCAGTCCTAATTTTTTCGGTTTCCAGGAGATTGACGAATGAAAACAACAATGATCAGGAATTTGGCAGGCGCCAGCCTCGCAGCTCTTACCCTACTGGCAAGCGCTGTCTCTGCACAGGCCGCAGAATTTACTATTGATCCCACCCACTCTTTTATTGAGTTTAAAACAAATCATCTTGGCTTTAGCTGGCTTGCGGGACGTTTTAACTCAATCTCCGGAACCATGAATTATGATCCGGCTGCGGGTGAAAGTGCGCAAAAGATTTCGCTTGAAATTGACACAAAAAGTATTGATACAAATCATGCTGAACGGGACAAACATCTTCGCAGTGCAGACTTCCTGAATGTAGAAGAATTCCCGAAAGCAACATTTGTCAGCACCGGATATAAGGGAGATGCCAATAGAGGAACACTCTCAGGCGATTTAACCCTGCATGGCGTTACAAAGAATATTTCTTTCGAAATCAAAAAAATTGGTGAAGGTAAAGATCCCTGGGGTGGTTACCGCGCCGGGTTTGAAGGCACATATTCTCTGGTCCGCAAGGATTTTGGCATGGGCTATAACCTCGGACCTGCCGCAGAAAAAGTGGAACTTGAACTCTTTATTGAAGGGATCCGCAAGAAGTAACCCAAAGGTTAGTTCATGATATTGAATTCCGAAACCCGCTATGGGCTGGTGAGTAAATCACTTCACTGGCTCATAGCCCTCAGTATCATCAGCCTTATTGTTCTTGGCTGGTGGATGGTTGGTTTGAGCTATTATGACCAGTGGTATCATCAGAGCCTGGAAATCCACAGGGCTCTTGGAATGCTCGTACTGTTGCTTGCGTCACTGTTTCTGATCTGGAAGATTTTTGCCAAATCTCCTCCCCTTCAGAGCGAATTGACAGCCCTTGAAAAGCTAGGTGCGAAAACTGCTCATATCCTTCTTCTGGTATCAATGTTTACTATTCCCGTTACCGGCTATGTCATATCCACTTCGGCCGGGGCCGCCTTCACTTTCTTCGGTTTGTTTGACATTCCAGCCGTCACCCAAATCAGTGAAGCCTCCCGCGAGCTGGCGATCACGATCCATTATTACGCAGCCTACTGCGTTGGAATACTTGCTCTCGTACACGCCGGTGCAGCATTGAAGCATCAGTTTATTGATAAACACGGCACGCTTCGCCGGATGCTCTGAACATCCGGTTCAGCATTGCTAAGCTGGTCGCAGATACTTATGCTGGGCTTATGGATCTTATTTTAATTTCTTCCTGTTTACTCGGTAGTCCTGTTCGCTATGACGGCAAGGCAAAAACCCTTTCTCATAAACTTATAAAAAAATGGCGTGAAGAAGGACGACTGATATCCATCTGTCCGGAAGTTGCTGCCGGTTTACCCACACCACGTCCACCCGCGGAAATCCTGGAAGGAAAATCCGGAACGGATATTCTTGAAGGTAGCGCCGTTCTCAATGAAAAAACCGGTCAGGACGTTTCACAGGCGTTTCTTAAAGGCGCTCATATTGCATTGGATCTAGCGATAGCAAAAGGTTGCCGCTTTGCGATCCTGACCGATGGCAGCCCGTCCTGCGGCTCTTCCTTTATCTATGATGGCAGCTTTTCAGGCGCGCGTCACAAAGGTCAGGGTGTGACCACTGCTTTGCTTGAAAAAAACGGTGTTGCGGTATTCTCAGAGGATACTCTCGATCAATTGGTTCCTTTGCTGGATAAAGATCTTTCCTCGTCTGCCCGGACACTCTAAATACGAGAAAAACAAACAGTTTTCCCCGCCTCTATGTTTTGTTACTCTTTTGAAAACAGGGCGCATAGTGGAGTGATGAGTAAATGGGGGAACGCCCGGAGCAGTCGCCTGCCAGGCTGGATTTTGCCAAATGGGTATTGCAAGATCCTTTTTCGATTGAAAAAGGCCTTCAATCCCTGAAGAGCAGTCTCGATATGGCTGCCATTGTATTTCATGTTGTAGAAGGTGAAACAAACACCATTTTATTTCACTCTCGGACGAACAAAGACTTTTCGCCGTCGCCAGAACGCGTGGAATGCGAAGGCTGGACTTTGCAGCCATCAAGCGGAAAACGCAGCTTAACAGCATGTATTTCCCTTTCTTCCCGGCAAGAAAATTTTGGTCACTTACATGTTAAGCTGAAGAAAGGTAAATCTCTTCATGATCAGGACCGCCCTCTTCTTGAATTGATCTGCGCAACTCTGCTGGAGAAATTTGAAAAGCAGGAAAAGCTGGCTCAGGAAAGCTGCGTGTTGAAAGAAGCGATAGACGCCATTGATGAAGGCTTTATCGTTTACGACAGTGACCGGCGCGTCACGACCTTCAATCACAGTCAAAAAAGGCTTTTCCCATCATTTGCAGAAACCCTTGATGAAGGCGTCCTCTATGATGACCTGCTCCGCAAGCAAATTGAGTTTGGAAAACTGGATGTCGCTTTGGAAGGCGGCGAAAACTGGATCAGAAACAAGCAGGACCAGTTAAAACAGCACCGGTTTACGACTGAACAGAAATTTCTCAACGGCGAGACCATTCGCCTCACAAATTATGTCACCAACAGCGGATATTCGGTTGCTGTTCGTTCCAACATTACCGAACTGGTGGAGGCGCGGGAAAAAGCGGTTCAAAGTGAAGAGCTCTCGCGGATGCTGCTGGAGAATGCGCCTATTCCCCTTGTCATATCAGTGGATGGTGAATACCGCTATGCCAATTCACTCGCCAACCAGCTTTTTGAAGTGGCAGAAGAAGGGCTGTCAGGAAAAAGAACCACGGATTTCTATGTTAACCTGAAAGATCGTGAGCTGCTGCTTGCAAAGCTGAAAAATTCAGGAGACAGGGCCACAATTCGAGTAGATATCAAGACAGGCAATGGCAATATCAAGACCCTTCTCTCTTCCAACACCCGAATAAACTATTTCGGGGAAGATGCTGTTTTCGCCTCTTTACATGACATCACAGAAGCAGAACGGACCCGCCTGGCGCTCACCCGCAGTGAACGACAGAAGCGAGACCTTCTTGAACTGGTTCCGGACGCGTTGGTGGTTCAGGTGGACGGTAAAATAGTCTTTGTCAATGACAGTGCCGTCCGGATTTTCAAATATGTGTCTGCCGAGGAGATGATCGGCATGCAAAGTATACAGCTGTCTTGTGAAGAAGAGCGGGACCGTATCCTGACCTTGCGCCGTGAAGTGATCATGGGCAGTAATCCGACGGTCATCAACACGCGCCATACCCGTAAAACCGGTGAAAGCTTTTATTCTGAAATGTATTCCAAATCCGTCATCTGGGATCAAAGTGTCGGAACGATGAATATCATCAAGGATGTTTCAAAACGTCGAAGCTATGAAGCAACACTTATCCAAAAAGAAAAAGAAATGTCTTTGGCCCAGGAAATTGGGCATTTTGGCCATTGGCGGGTAAGGCTCAAGGATTATGATGTTTTCTGGTCAAAAGAACTTTACCGAATTCACGGGGTGGATCCTGGCAAGGGCAGGATTGATATCACTGAAGCGATAAAGCTTGTAGATCGACGGGATCGCAAATCTATGATCGAAGCCATCTACCGAACCGCTGATACAAAAGAAACCCAGCGCTTTAGCGTTGGCATCACGATGGCCAGCGGCGAAAAACGGCATATGGAAGGATCAATGCGTCCTGAATTTAATGATGTAGGAGACGTCGTTTCAGTGTTTGGCGTGTCCCAGGATGTCTCTGATCGCATAACTCTTGAAGAGAGCTTGCGCCAATCCCAGAAAATGGAAGCAATCGGTCAGCTCACCGGGGGCGTTGCCCATGACTTCAATAATCTGCTCGCCGTCATTCAGGGGAATGCAGAATTACTGCTGGAGATGGGCGCTGGCTTGACGGAACGTGAAAAAAATCAGTTAAAAGCAATTATTAAAGCGTCTTTTCGTGGTGCCAATCTGACCAACAGCATGTTGGCATTCTCCCGCAAGCAAAAATTGCGACCGGTTGTAACCTACCTTGATGAACAGATCAGTGAAATGCTGGATATGCTCCGGCGCACTATTGGTGAAACAGTTGAAATAGAATATGAAGCGGATCCGGATCTCTGGGCCTGCACAACAGATCCCGGTCAAGTGGAAAGTGCAGTTCTCAATATGGCCCTGAACGCTCGTGATGCCATGCCAAATGGAGGACACCTTCTGATTAAAACCGGAAATATCGCTTACGATACGTCAGCGATCGGGCTGGATGGCCCGCTGCCGTCTGGCGAATATGTCTTCCTTTCAGTCGCAGATACCGGAACGGGGATCGATAAAAATGATATAGAGCATGTATTTGAACCGTTTTTCACGACAAAAGATGTCGGCAAGGGCACGGGCCTTGGCCTTTCGATGGTATATGGCTTTATCAAGCAGTCAGAAGGTCATATCGGGATCGATTCTGAAAAAGGGCAAGGAACGACGATTACCCTTTATCTTCCAAAAACCGAAACAGAAGACACTTAAATCTTTTTCTAGATCTGCTTGAACATATAAGTAGTACTGTCCAGAACCGTGCTTCCCGCCTCCGGTGCGCGGCAATAGTTTGGAATAACGCCGGCTGTCTGAAACCCGAGGGCTGTATATAGCGGCTCTGCCATGTCTCCAGTCCGGGTATCCAGCGTCAGAAGGCTTTTTTCCGCTTTTTCAGCGCAGACTTCCAACGCGAGCATAAGAGCCCGGCCGATCCCCCGGCGACGATAGGCAGGATCTACCAGCAATTTACCAACTTCACCCCGGTGGGTCTGGTTTGGCAACATACCGATTTGCAATTGTACAGTACCGGCGATTTCAGCATCTATTTCCGCAACCAGCAAAACCCGCTTTTTTGCCAGAATATCGGGAAAAACCGATTGCTCGAAAAAGGCTTCACTTTCCTTTTGACCAAATGGCTCGACAAAACCGACACTGGCACCCTCCTCTACACATGCCAATAAAATAGCGCCCAGGCGAGGAAGAATAGTTTCCAGTTCATCTGATTTGACTTCCCGAATAAACATGATTTTCTCCTTGATTACTGATTCAGGACACAAGGGTCAGCACATAGCGTGCCCCCCTCTTCCCATCTGCTTGAAACCGGTTTGCACCACGTAAATGATAGCGAAGACAATCTCCTGCCATGAGCTTGTATTCCCGTTCTTCAAGGGTCAGGACCAACCCTCCCTCAAGCAGATACAGATGATGCTCCTGTCCTTTTACAGGCGGCGCTTCATAGGCCACTGAAGCACCCGCTTCTAACCGGCACTCCAGCATTTCAGCAGCCAGATCACCTGCCGGCGGGGAAATAGAACGACGAACAAAACCCAGATTTTCATCCACAAACACTTCCTGTTGCGAGACAGGAATATGAGGTTTGAAACCCTCGTCCACCATGGACATAAGGCGGGTCAGCGTCAGACCATATGCCGTACATAACTTTGACAAGACTTCGGTTGTGGGGCTTCCCTCAGCATTTTCAAGACGGGAAAGGCTCGCCCTGCTCACTCCTGAAAGGTCCGCAAGATCCGCAAGAGACCATCCGCGCCCTTTGCGAAGGTCCTTGAGCCGAAGGGCAATTATCTGTGTCAGGTTGTCCTGCATTCTAAATATCCCATATTTGGAATTTTTTCTTATTTTTGGGATATAATATTTTTTTATAGAAAACAAGTCGATTTATCAATCGTACCCAGACATAAAAAAACGGCGGCCAAAAGGCCACCGTTTCTGAATTCGTCTTTTGTCTTCTTTATGATGTTAAAGAAGAAGCTTTCCGGCGACGTCCGAGCCAGCCAAGACCGGCGAGCGCTGCACCAAAAAGAAGGACGGCAGGTGGCAGAGGAACCGCAGAAATGCGAACTTCATCCAGATAACCGCCAAGTGTATCATCTTTACCGTCAGCCCAGAAAGCCATGGTGACGTTGGTTTCAGCATCCAGTGAGAAAATGTGGGAAATAATCTGCCAACCGTCAGCTTTTACACCTGTAACGTTAGTAATCCCCAGA
>JAKSCD010000346.1 GCA_022360775.1 Sneathiellales bacterium
CAGTTATCTTCATCTACGACCAGTCCCCATACCTGCTCAAAGTCTGCACAAAAACGCACAAAGTATTCATACCTCTGCTCTGGCGGCATTCTAAGCAAATTATCCATTTGCATTTCATGTATTTTTTTAATGCTCTTCATCTTAGTATCTATGCCTATGCAAGCGAGTTTCAACTTTATGGTCTGCATGATTCTTAAGTTTTGAACCTGCATAACTATTACCTTTACTAGCTGGAGCATTGTGTGGATGAGCCAGCTCATATCCTTTGTCTGCCGCTTTGCGTCCAGGAGATTTTCTAGCGTTTCGTGGGATGCGCAAACCGGACTTGTTTCCATATTCAATATGTCGAGCATCATTCTTCAACCAACCTCTATCAACAGAACTAACCTTAGGATCATTCATCATCTCCTTAAGCCTTGCTTGTTTTCCAGAGCGCCCGCTAGATTTACTTGCACTGCTTGTAATACTCTTTGTGACGTCGTTAAATACTTCTGTGCCAGTCTTTTCTCGTAGACAAACCTTGTATGTGACGTCTTTTGCTAGAAGACCAAGAGACTGACTAGCTTTATACGTTAATGAAGTAGCTGTAATAGGGGAGCGTAGTATCGCTTTCCCCGCTTTCCACAAATAACCGCCTGCTCTATACGCCGCAGAACTCAGAGAGTAAATTAGCCTAGGATTCAACCCCTCGGGATCAATCGCCATAACGGGATTAGCACCCGCATAGGCATAAGTATTAAGACCTCCATCGAGACCTATAGGGTCGCTGGTCATGTAGCGCCCAAGCTTAGGGTTATAGTAGCGATGCCAGTTGTAGTGTAAACCGCTTTCATGATCATAATATTGCCCGGCAAAGCGAAGATTCACTTCCTGTGTTCCAGAAGTCACAGTGTGCCCGAATGCGTTGGAGTTCCATGCCCATGCTTGAACACCACCTGCATCAGTAGCGTAACGCGGTGTGCCGAGATGATCGGTATGTAGGTAAAGTACTGTGTCAGTGAGTGGGGCGGGGGCGTTAATATTGATTTGAGCTAGTGGCTCTCCATTGAGATAGACATATTCACGAATGGGTGTGCCGTCTTCCTGATATTCCCCGTAAAGCAAACCACCTTGTCCATAAACAAAATACGTCGTGTTGCCTGATGTGGTTTTTTGGGTGCGTAAATGGCTGGCATCG
>JAKSCD010000017.1 GCA_022360775.1 Sneathiellales bacterium
CCAGCAGTTGCCCGAAAATTAACACCGAGTTCGCGAGCGACAATTTGCGACAGCGTCGTTTTCCCAAGACCGGGCGGGCCAAAAAACATCACATGGTCCAGCGCATCACCACGAGCCCTTGCCGCCTGGATGAACACGCTTAAATTCTCACGCACCTGTTTCTGACCGATAAAATCGTCAAGAACCTGCGGACGAAACTGCTGTTCCAGCTCATCCCCCTCTTTTTGGCTTGACGTCACCAGGCGTTCTTCCGTCATGCTGCCAGTTCCTTAAGGCCCTCTGTAATCAGTGCCTCGACGGTCGCGTCATTTCCAAGGCGTCTGCCTGCGGTTGCCACCGCACCAAAAGCTTCTGCCCTGCCATATCCCAAATTCACCAGCGCAGAAACCGCATCACCTGCTGCTACTGCATCTGAACTCGCTGGCTTTGCCTTACTTTCTTTGGGCTGGTCCGCTGAGACAAAGGCCGCGCTACCAAGATCCATCTTGGCAACCTTGTCTTTCAATTCCGAGACAATACGGCCCGCGACTTTTGGCCCAACACCGCTGACACGCGTCAAGGCAGTTTTATCTGCCGCCGCCACAATCTGTGTCAGTTCATCACCACCAAACAGGGATAGAATACCAAGCGCAACTTTGGCGCCCACCCCCTGAACCGTTTGTAAAATCCCAAACCAGGCTTTCTCACTGTCACTTTGAAAAGCATAAAGATGGATATGATCTTCGCGAACATGAGTTTCGATGAACAGTTTGACCTGCCCTCCCACTTCCGGTAGCGCACGCAATGTACGGCCAGAGCAAAAGGCGTGATATCCGACACCGTTCACATCAATAATAATCCAGTCTTCGCCAGCGCTATCAAGAAGGCCAGATAATTTCGCGATCATGAGGATCCTCCGGCCATTGTGACAGCCTTACCAAGATGACGTCGACTTCCCGCATAATGGGCATGGCAAATGGCAACAGCAAGAGCATCGGCTGCATGTTCATTGGCAATTTTACACCCGGGAAGGAGCATGCCGACCATAGCATGGATCTGCTCTTTGCCTGCATGACCGGCACCAACAACCGATTTCTTGATTTTGTTAGGTGCATATTCCTCGACGAGTAGATTATGCATGGAGGGAACGAGCAGAGCGATCCCCCTGGCCTGCCCAAGTTTCAGGGTCGATACCGGATTTTTATTAACAAAAGTCTCTTCAACGGCGGCTTCCTGAGGTTGCCAGTCTCCAATGACTTTATCAATTCCGTCATAAAGCTGGACAAGCCGTTCTGCGAGAGAGAGAGAAGGGTCCGACGAAACAGCACCATTGGCAAGGTGACGAAGCCGATTTCCTTCCGCTTCGATAACTCCCCAACCGGTATGTTGCAATCCCGGATCAAGCCCCAGCAATCTCATATATGAGTATCTCCCAGAAGGTCAGGCTTCCAGTTTCTCCATAATCTCATCTGGAATATCAAAATTCGCAGAAACCTTCTGCACATCATCATTATCTTCCAGAACATCGACCAGTTTGAAAATTGAATTTGCCTTCTCTTCAGTTTCAACCGG
>JAKSCD010000016.1 GCA_022360775.1 Sneathiellales bacterium
ATTTCTCCGGCATTGAGTATATCCAGGAAAAGAACGCAAAAAGCAGCAAGGATAAATCCAGCCATCTCATGAAGTTGAGGCTCGCCCAACTGCCAGGTCATCCGGATTTATTCATGCTGCAAATGAGCAAGACAAATTACAACTATTATTATGTGGCCAAAAAGGAAGGTAACCAGCTCTGGGTCAATGACCTGAAAGTGAGCAAGGAGGATTTGAAAAGGGCAAGTAAGGCAGGACTGGAAGGGATAAAGACATCCAAGGTCAGGGTAACTAATCGTCGGCAGCTTGAGGAATATGTCAATTACTGGCTGGAAATCAAGGGAAGAGACTGGATCTCCGACAAGAAAACGACAATGGCCTATACTGTGGTTCAAGGCCGCAAGGCAATCGCCTTGGAAAAACAGAATTACCTGGATTTGATGTGCCTTTCCTCGGCAGGCCATCCAGATGATCCCAAGATGAGGGAGCATAAACTTGAACTTCCCCGCGGCCTCCAATTGGGTGCGATCGACCCCAAGATAGCCCATAAATATTGCGCGCATGGACTGGAGAGAAACGCCAATCCATCGGTAACCTATGCGCTTTCCAGAATTTACTATAAAGAGAAAAACTATAAAGGAAGCCGCGACAAACCCGGTGCACTTGATTTGGCCAACCGTTTGAGGGATCAGGATTTCTCTCTTTCCTATCTGCTTCTGGCAGATGCTTTCAGCAACGGAAAAGGCGTTAAGAAAAACCTTCAGATGGTCAGATCACTGCTTGATGAAGGACCGCCGGAAGATCCCAATATTCTCTACGCAAAAGGGCTTTATAATTATCTGGGCATATTAAAACCGCTGGATAACAAGAAGAACAGGCAGTATTTCAAGGCCGCCGCCGATCAGGGCCATGGCACAGCAATGGTGTGGTTTGGCAAAATGCTGGAGGCCGGGCATGGCGGGCCCAAGGACATAAACAGCGCTCTTGCTCTTTATAGAAAATCAAATGCCCTCGGTAACCTGGATGGCAAGATGGCCCTCGGCAAAGCTTATTATTTTGGCCGCGGTGTTAAGCAAAGTTATGAGCGATCTCTCGGATATATAAGACCGGCTGGCAGCATGAAGCACCCGGAAGCCAATTTTTACCTTGGCTATATGTATGCCAATGGCCTTGGCGTAAAGGCGAACCGAAACAGTTCTCTTAAATATTATGAAAAAGCAATCAAGGCTGGCCATACCAATGCCAGGGGTGGGTATGCGGTCGCTTATTATGACGACATGCAAAAAGCGAAGGAAGGCAAATCCTATCACAGATGGTTGGTTGATGCTGCTAATCGCGGACAAAAAGCTGCAAAATATGTTCTCGCCAGAAAACATCTTATCGGATTTGATGTTCCAAGATCACTCCCCAAAGCGCTTTCAATGCTGGAAGAAAATATTGCCGGTAATCATACCCCTTCCATGAACTATATGGGCGGCCTTTATGAACAAGGCCGTTATGTACGGCGAGATTACAATGAAGCCTTTCGCTATTACAAAATGAGCGCTGACAGAGGAAGTAGTGAAGCAATTTACAAGGTCGGTATTTTTTATCACGCAGGGCGACAAGGAGAGGCCAACAGGAAATATGCACGGCAGTGGTACGAAAAGGCGGCCCAGGCTGGCCATTCAAATGCGCAAGTGCGAACAGCGATCCTCTATCACTTTCCAAATGATGGAAGCGCTCCCGATTTGAAGCTTGCCCGCAAATGGTATGATAAAG
>JAKSCD010000106.1 GCA_022360775.1 Sneathiellales bacterium
TATCCCCGGAGAAGGTTGGTGCCGTATGGGATCCGCCGTTTATCGCTGCGATCAAAACACCGTTTCCAAGACCATTGAAGCTCAGACCACGGGCCAGGCTGATAATATGTCCGCCATAAATAAGCCGCTGGCCAAACCGGTCATGCTGCTGAACATGCTGATTAAAATGGACCTTTGCCGTATTCTGGTAAAGGCGGGTTGCCATCATATGTTCAGCCTCTTCGATGGTCATACCGTCCACATGATCAATTTTCTCGCCCGCCTCATAATCTTCAAAGAAATGGGGCGATCCGGAAAGCACAGGATTAAAACCTGATAGATCCAGATCAGCAGGAAGAGCAAAATTCGCCGGATCGACAACGTCCGGAAGATCCGGAATAACAGCTTCAGGCGCAGGCGCATTCACATCTTTTTTGCGCACCATCGCCCAGCGCACGTAATCCAGAACGACTTCCCCCATCTGATTCGTCCCCGTGGAGCGCACATAAACAACACCGGTCTTTCCGTTGGAGTTTTCCTTAAGGCCAATAACCTCGGAGACAGTCTGCACTGTATCTCCAGGATAAACCGGCGCAAGAAAACGCACATCGGCATATCCCAGATTGGCAACAGCGTTCAGGGAAACATCCGGCACTGTCTTTCCAAAAACAACGTGAAACACAAGCAAGTCATCAACTGGGGCAGCTTGTAACCCACAATCAATGGCGAAACTATCAGCCGATTGCAGGGCAAAGCGCCCGCCATAAAGCGCGGTGTAAAGAGAGACATCCCCTTCAGTGATTGTCCGCGGAGTTGCGTGATTAAGGATCTGACCCAGGGTGAAATCCTCGAAGTAATTCCCGGGATTTGTTTTATTGGATGACATGATACTTTTCCTTACTCAGCCGCCGCAGCAGCAATGGCATCAGCCATTGCAACTTTAGCCTTGGCAATTTCAACATGCAGGTTCTCGATCAATTTGCCGTCGACCAGAACGACACCCTTTCCTTCTTTTTCGGCTGCTTCAAAGGCTTGGATCACCCGCCGGGAAAAATCCACCTCTTCTTCAGAGGGGGCGAAGACGTCATTGGTATCTGCAAGCTGCTTGGGATGGATAAGGGTTTTACCATCAAAACCGAGCTCCAGACCCTGCTCGCAAGAGCCGCGAAAGCCTTCTGCATCGCCAAGATCAAGATAAACACCATCAAGGACAGTCAGGCCATAGGCGCGGCCAGCCAGCAAACAGATCCCGAGAGAGGTGATTACGGGAAGGCGCATGGCTGTGTGCTGTGCCTGAAGATCTTTCACCAGATCAGACGTTCCCATGACGAAACAATCGACACGATCGCTGGAGCTGGCAATTTCCTCAGCCTTAAGTATGCCAAGCGGTGTTTCCATCATGCACCAGATCCTGGTGCTGGCAGGCGCGCCGTTATCATCCATCAGTTTTTCAAGGGCATGAACCTGCGTTGCACCTTCCACCTTTGGCAGCAAAATCGCATCAGGACCTGCCTTTGAGGCGGCAATCACATCCGCTTCCCCCCAAGGCGTATCCAGGCCGTTCACACGGATAATGATCTCGCGATTTCCATATCCGCCCTTTGCCGCATTCCCGCATACAATCTCACGGGCTTCTGCTTTGGCATCCGGCGCGACCGCATCTTCCAGATCAAGGATCAAGCCGTCAGCAGCAAGGGTTTTCGCCTTCTCCTGTGCACGGGCGTTGGAGCCAGGCATATAAAGGACAGAACGGCGGGGACGAACGGGTTGGGTCATTTCTTCTCTCCGGAACTCATTGCATTACAGCAAACGTTTGTTTTTTAGCGCCATCATACGGCTTTTTTGCTGCAACGCAACAAAGTTGCGGAAAGAATCTGATTTGGGACATATACGACAATCCTTGCCAGGATCAGGATTGAGATCCCTTGCGCAGGACTTCCGGCGAGACGATGTGCAAAACAGCCATTCTTTTGCCAGTATATTTCCACAAATCAGGATCTATTTTTTGGTCCAGGTTCATGGTGCCTAAAAACTGGTTCCTGTCATGCTTACTTGGCACCGGATCACTAACAGTTCGCATTTCCCAAAGCCCAATTGAGATACAGTATTTAACATCTTGGGTCCTGCTGCTGAGTGTCACATAGAGGACCAGTGCCTCATTAGGCGCCAGCTTTCTTGTAGCGCCCGAGATAACGACTTCTTTTTTTCTCAAATCAAGCTTCAAACCATGATACCAGGCTTCGATAAACTCAAAATCAATATTGTGATCCGATATCCGCCCGCCGTCTGTGCGACCTGCACGCAAGGTTTCAGATTTAATAAGGCTCTTTAATTCCGTATCAAATTTTTCCCTGTTACTTGAAAGTCTGGCGAGATCGCGCAATAACTTGCGCCCTTCCAGCAAATGATCGTCAACCTGACACACATAACCCATCAATTTCGACACCTGATCCCCGTCTGTAGAAACCACACTATGTTTCTCAAGCCGATCAAGATCCCCGGTGAGGCTATCCAGGCAGTTTTTGAATTGCCTTAAATCCGCAGAACCATCACTTGCCAGATTTTCACTCGCAATTTTCAGGCGACGTTTGATTTCCTTTACTTCCTGGATCCGAAAAGCAATGCCTTGTTCAAGCCCGAGCCGCAGCAATTCACTCGTTTTCTGGTCATCTTTAACAGGTTTTTTTTCCGCCTTTTCAACGACTTCCTGTTGAGCGGGTTTCTTTTGTGATACCTGGATCTGCCGGTTGCCTGTTTGTCTTCGCTGGCCGCCTCTTTTGTTACGGCGCCTTTTGGTGGACTGTTCTTGAGCGATTAACTCTGCCGCCGCCTTGTCAGCATCCATTTTCTGTTGCTGCTCACGAATGGCATTCTCTGTTTGCGCTTCAATCGCTTCTCGCAGGACATAACCGTCGGCATCTGAGATGCCGGTATTTTTCTGAAAAGCGTCCCACAAGTCCTTCCACGGGATATCTGATTGCAAAGCACGAGCTTTCACAATTTCTTGTGCTTTTTCCTCAATCAATTTGTTGCTTGAAGCTGCCGAGTGAACGAGACCTGTGATCATCGAACAGGTCTGATCAATGAGCGGACCAGAAAACACCCCCATCCTCAAATATCTGAGGGTTGTTTCCAACGCAGGTTCAAGAGCTGTCCGCTCCTCTGCAACAATTAGGTTTTCGGCAATTGTCCAGTACTTATCCCATTGAGCTTTTGGCTGAACGAGCAAATGGTGAAAAGTCCGGTTGGCTACTCGAAAAAGAGAATAGATCAGAAATCGTTCCGTTTTCTTGACCTTCTCTACGAGAAATTCGTTAATTCGAACTAGTTTATCGAGCTTGTTTGTGACGCTTTTGCTTTCATACTGTTTAACGGCATCTAATAAAGCATCCGGTTCTTCAGCAGCACTCCATTTCAACAGATAAACCGCTGCACGAGAAAGATCTCCCTTAACCAGATCATATTTAGCGTCAGCGAGCTTTCCAAACCGTTCCTGAACTTCAGACAATGCTGCTGCTTCTATGGTCTTTTGATACTGGTCCTCAAA
>JAKSCD010000209.1 GCA_022360775.1 Sneathiellales bacterium
CTGAGCGAAGGCTCTCTTTACATACGCGTTCTCGAAGGGGCGGATCTTCCGGCTGAGCCACCAATGGACAGCTCTTCGGCGGTTGCGGTCGGAGGAGAGGATTCAGAACCGCTGGAGATCAATGATTATATTGGTGATGAGGACGGAAAAGCTGGAATTTATGCGCTTAAAAAAGTTCCTATTTTCAATATTCTCTGCATTCCGCCGGATAACCCGGAAGGTGATACGGATAATCTGGTTTATTCAACGGCCGCTTCTTTTTGTGTGAAACGCAATGCAATGCTGATTATCGATCCGCCGGCAAAATGGTCAACGGAGTATCAGGGCGGTAATCTTTCAAACATCTCTCTCAATGACTTGGGAAGCTTCGGCGCCCCTGAGGGACGTTCTTCCGTTGTGTATTTTCCACGTATTGTTATCGAAGACGCCTTGCTCAATGGTGCCAAAAGGACCTTCCCCGCATCCGGGGCGATGGCGGGCCAATGGTCGCTTGCAGATACATCGACAGGTGTCTGGAAGGCTCCTGCGGGACTGACATCAGCGATAGATGGGGTTGCTGGCCTCGAAATATCCATGAGTGATGCAGACGATGGCGTGCTTAATCCGCAAGGGATCAATTGTCTCAGAACCTTCCCGGTGGGCGGAACGGTTGTCTGGGGAGCCCGTACCATGCGAGGCGCGACGGCTCTCGCTGATGAATATCGGTATGTGCCGGTCCGGCGCCTGTTGCTGTACATCATGGATTGGCTGGAAGTGAATACGCGCTGGGCTGTCTTCGAGCCGAATGATGAAAAGCTATGGTCTGAGCTTCGGCTGAATATCGGCTCCTTTATGAAGGGTTTGTATAAGGATGGGGCTCTGGTCGGATCGAAACCCGATGAAGCATATTTCGTCAGGTGCGATGCATCAACCACGACAAAAGAAGATCAGGACAATGGAATTGTCAGGGTTCAGGTCGGTTTTGCACCGGTCAAGCCTGCTGAGTTTGTTGTTATTACAGTTCAACAGGTTCAGCAAAGCGCTGGCGCCTGATAGGAGGGGAACAAAATGGCTGAATTTCCGAAAAACCCTCAGCGGTTGACACCATATCCGAACTTTAGGTTCAAGATTAAATGGGATGGTAACTATGTTGCCGGGGTTTCAAAAATCGGGGCGTTGTCACGAAAAACAGACGTGATGCGTCACCGCGCTGGCGGGGATCCTTCTGTTGAACATCTGGCTCCTGGTCAGACATCCTATGAAGCCATTATGGTGGAAAGAGGCGTCTCTTATGATCCGGTCTTTGAACAATGGGCTAATAAGGTTTTTGATGTAACCCATTCACAAAGCTCAACAGGGGAGAACACATCTCTTGGGGATTTTCGAAAGAATATCTCCATTGAAGTTTATAATGAAGCCGGGCAAAAAGTGCTCGCCTATAACATCTATAATGCCTGGGTTTCTGATTACCAGGCGATTAGCGATCTTGATTCCTCCGGTAACGCCTTTGCCATGCAATCCATGACAATTCAGAACGAAGGCTGGGAACGGGATCCTTCTGTGAAAGAGCAGAAAGAGCCGACCTTCGTTGATCCATCCAGCTGATTGAAACTGGCGCGATCGGATGAACGGGGAAGGGCCAATGATTAGTGAGATCACAGTGGAAAGTCTGATGTCACTGATGGATGCAGGAAATGGTCGATCTGATCTTGATCGTGGTCAACTGTTGCTCGCCTGGGGGTATCGCGAAGAGAGCTGGAAAACTCTTTCTTCCCTTCCTCTGGGCGCGCGAGCCCGCAGATTGCTGGAGTTACGGCGTGCTTTCTTCGGGGATCAACTCACACTTTCCGCGCGTTGTCCGAATTGCGGCGCCCCGTTTGAATTTGCAACGAATATTGGTGAAATTCTTGCAGCAGACTTGCAGGAAAAAGAACCGACCAGTCAGATTGCTGTAGGCACAGCCATATTGGAAGTGCGGCCACTCAATGCCCATGATCTAACTTTGCTTCCTTCTTCCATAACGGCTGAGGCGGCGCGGAAGTCTCTAGCATCCCGGTGTCTTGTCACTGTTTTCGATGAGGATGGCAGGGAAATCAACATGCCGGAAATGCAATCCCTTCAATCAGACTGGGTGGACGCCGTGGATAATTTGTTGCAAGAGCAAGATCCGCTTTCGGCACTGATTTACTGTCTGGATTGTCTGGATTGTCATAAGGCATGGCGCGCTCAATTCGATATCACAGATCTTCTCTGGCAGGAATTAGAGGTCGAAAACGCTATTGTTATTGAAGAAATCCATTTGCTCGCAGCGCATTATGGATGGCGGGAGGCAGATATCGTCGCCATTCCCCCTGTCAGGAGGCGTTCCTATGCTCAACATTTAAGGGAACGAACACAAAATGGCTGATTATTTTCGTGACATTCTGGATCGGCTTCACAATACGGCACATGAGGCAAAAGCCGTGCATTCCCACCCTTTTACGGGAGAGAGGGAACGGCTTCATGCACGGGGTCATGGTGATCGCAATATTTCTGATCCCGCGCTTGGCAATGAGCTGTATTCCAATGATGCATCCAGTGGATTACCGGACCTTTTTTCAGATAAGGCC
>JAKSCD010000015.1 GCA_022360775.1 Sneathiellales bacterium
ACCATTCATGATTGAGCTGGGTCTTGGTGATCGAATGAGCAAAATTCGGTCCTGCGACAATCCTTGCTGCCATTTCAAGAGCTGTTTTCTCAAGCTCCCCGGAAGAAACCAGTCTGCTGTAATAGCCCCAGCGCTCTCCTTCCTCCGCGGTCATCGCCCGGCCTGTATAAAGCAGATCAGCTGCCCGCCCTTGTCCGATTATACGCGGCAGCATGGCGCAGGCCCCCATATCACAACCGGCAAGCCCAACCCGGGTAAACAGAAAGGCTGTTTTGGCATCTTTCGTTGCGATGCGCATATCTGAGGCCATGGTAATAATCGCCCCGGCCCCTACAGCAACGCCCTCAACAGCAGAAATAATCGGTTTTCCGCAATTGATCATGGCTTTGACGAAATCTCCGGTCATCCGGGTGAATTTCAGGAGGCCATCCATATCCATCCTGGTCAAAGGACCAATAATGTCATGGACATCCCCGCCTGAGCAGAAATTCCCGCCATTGGGAAGGAAAACAACGGCTTTAACATCCTCTGCATAATGCAGGTCACGAAATGTATCACGAAGCTCTGCATAGCTCTCGAAAGTCAGCGGATTTTTCCGCTCCGGGTTATTCAGCCGGATCACTGCGGTTTCACCCACCATTTCCCACAGAAAATGTTCCGGCTTCAGCCCTGCCATTTTACTCATTCTTTCCTCCACCGCTTTTTGAGCTACGGTTTATATTCAGATTGATATCCAGAAGAGAACTGACGACAGCCGCATCCGTTTCACCAATCTCCTCAAGCATTTCATTGATCCAGATCTGATGGGTCCGCGCCATCGGGGCAAATTCTTCCCGCCCCTTCGGTGTCAGGCGAACCTTCATGGCCCGGCGATCATTCGGTATGGGAATTCGCTCGACAAATTTCTCTGTCACCAGACGCTCTATTATTCCGGTCACATTACCATTTGAAACCCTGAGCGCTGCCGAAAGTTCTGTCATTTTCAAGCCTTCCCGGTGCCGATACAAGGCTGCCATCACATCAAACCGGGGAAGGGTCGAGTTAAAGCGAGTGCGCATTCTCTCCCGCAATTCGGTTTCCACAGCCCTCGAGATTTTCAGGATCCTGAGCCACAGGCGAACCCGATCCTTTTCCAGATCACTTGTCTCCCCTTCGGGAAAGATGTCGGAACTCATTTCCATCATATTTCCCCTCCGGAGACAGAAATAGCCTGACCTGTTACAGAGCCGGACGTCTCCTCACAAAGCCAGCAAATGGTGCTCGCAATTTCTTCAGGTTGAATAAACCGCCCTTGCGGATTTGTTGAGGTCAGCGCTTTTCTCGCACTTTCCGGATCCATGCCGGTTTTTGTCATGATATTTTCGATCGATCTTTCCAGCATTGGCGTTTCGGTAAAGCCCGGACAGACGGTGTTCACGGTTATGCCTTTTGTCGCAAGCTCCAGGCTTAAGGACTTGGTCAGTCCGACAACACCATGCTTGGCTGCACAATAAGCGGATACATAGGAATATCCTTTCAACCCGGCGGTCGAGGCCACAGAAATCAGCCGCCCCCATCCTGATTTCTCCATGCCAGGCAGCACCGCCTGAAAAGTATGGAAGACGCCGGTCAAATTAATCTCCAGTGTGTCTTTCCAGTCTTCCTCGGTCATCCTGGAAAAAGGAACGCTGTTTGCGGCCCCGGCGTTGGCAACAGCGATGGAGATTTCTCCCCATCCGCCTGTCGCCGTCCGAACAAGGGCTTTCAGGGAAGCCCTGTCCGTAACATCAGCAGAAAATCCCGCAATATTAGCATGCAGGCCTGCTACCGCATCAAGCTGTGCCTGGCGGCGACCTGTAATTGTGACAAAGGCACCGGCATCCGCCATCTGCAAGGCAATTTCCTTCCCCACACCTGTACCGCCACCGGTCACCAGAACATGTTTTCCAGCAAGTCTGCTCAAAGGTCTAAACTTTCATTCCAATGGTCTCGCCGCGTTCGGCAAGGCGTTTCATCTGATCTGCGCCTGGCCCGTATGGATCCGGCCAGGCTGTCTGTTCATCCTGCAAACCCGCAGCTGCATGCAACGTCCAGTAGGGGTTGGACAGATGCGGACGCGCAAGACACACAAGATCGGCGCGACCGGCAAGCAGGATGGAATTCACATGATCGGGCTCATAGATATTGCCAACAGCCATGGTCGCCATATGTGCTTCGTTCCGGATACGGTCCGAGAAAGGTGTCTGGAACATTCTTCCGTAAACCGGTTCAGCCTTGATGCTGGTCTGGCCTGCAGACACATCGCAGATATCAACACCCGCCTCTTTCAGGATCGCTGCAATCTTAACGGCTTCTTCCGGTGTGACGCCCTCGTCGCCAACCCAGTCATTGGCAGAAATACGGACGGAAATCGGTTTTTCTGAAGGCCAGACATCCCGAACCGCCTGAAAAATCTCCAACGGATAACGCATCCGGTTTTCCAAAGACCCGCCATACTCATCTTCGCGCTTATTGGTCAGCGGCGTGATGAAGGAGGAAAGCAGATACCCGTGGGCACAGTGAACCTCCAGCATATCGAAACCGGCATCCTCTGCCCGTCTGGCGGCTGCAACGAACTGATCTTTCACCTCTTGCATCTCTTGTGCTGTCATCGCTTTTGGCGTCTGGTTATTTCCGGACCAGGCGACCTCTGATGCTGCCAGCAGCGGCCAGTTTCCTTCTTTCAAAGGCGCATCCATTTCCTCCCAACCAAGCTGGGTGGATCCTTTTGGTCCCGAATGTCCAAGCTGGACACAGATTTTGGCATCTGTCTCGGCATGGACAAAATCAGTAAGCCGTTTCCACGCCGCGACCTGGTCGTCATTATACAACCCCGGACAACCCGGCGTAATCCGCCCTTCAGCACTGACACAGGTCATTTCGACATAAACAAGACCGGCACCGCCCTTGGCCCGCTCACCATAATGAACCAGATGCCAGTCTGTCGGACAGCCATCAACAGCTTTATACTGGGCCATAGGGGACACAACGATGCGATTTTTAAGATCCATCTCTCTCAAACGATAGGGTGCAAACATAGGAGCACGAGCGAGTTTGTTGTCATTGGCCCCGGCCTGCTTCTGGAACCAGCTTTCCGCCCCTTCCAGCCATTTGGCATCCCGAAGACGGAGATTCTCATGGGAAATACGTTGTGATCGGGTGAGAAGGGAATAATTGAACTGCACCGGATCCAGATCCAGATAACGCTCTACCTCCTCAAACCATTCCAGGGAATTGCGGGCAGCAGATTGAAGTTTCAGTACCTCCAGGCGGCGCGCATCTTCATATTTGTCAAATGCCGCCTGCATATCAGGCTCAGAATGCAGATAATCGGCAAGCGCTATTGCACTTTCCATCGCGAGCTTGCTGCCTGATCCGATTGAGAAATGTGCGCTTGCTGCCGCATCCCCCATCAGCACCAGATTTTCATGAGACCATCTTTCACAAAGAACCCGCGGGAAATTAATCCAGGCAGATCCCCGGATATGACCCGCATTGGTCATCAGGCTGTGACCTCCCAGATGTTTTTCGAAAATCTTTTCGCAAAGGGCGATACTTTCCTGCTGGGAAAGATCGGCAAAACCAAAATTCTCGTAAGTTTCTTCAGAGCATTCGACAATAAAAGTCGCTGTCTCATCATCAAACTGATAGGCATGAACCCAGATCCAGCCTTGGTCTGTCTTTTCAAAAATAAAGGTAAAAGCATCATCAAATTTCTGATGGGTTCCCAGCCAGACAAATTTGCATTTGCGAACATCAATATCGGGCTTGAAAACATGCTCAAACCGGGTTCTGGCTTTTGAATTCAGGCCATCAGAGGCAATCACCAGATCATAGTCTTTCATATACTGGTCAATATCATCCACCTCGGTTTCAAAGCGGATATCAATCCCAAGCTCTTTCGCTCGTGCCTGTAGCAGGATCAAAAGTTGCTTGCGGCCAATCCCGCAAAAACCATGACCGGTAGAAACTGTCCGAACGTCCTTATGGACAACAGCGATATCATCCCAATAGGCAAAATGCTGACGAATGGATTTGGCGCTGACAGGATCATTGACTTCCAGGTTATCCAGCGTCTCGTCAGAAAGCACAACCCCCCAGCCGAAAGTATCATCGGGGCGGTTCCGCTCGATCACGGTAACCTCATGCGACGGATCCCGAAGCTTCATGCTGATCGCAAAATAGAGGCCGGATGGCCCTCCTCCCAAACACGCAATTTTCATGGCTCACCCATTCGGATTTAATTCATTAGGGAAAAGAGTGACAGAGACTCAAATTTATTTCAAGCTTAAAATTTTAAGTTTGAAATTTCTTCAGACAAACACGGAAAAGGTGAAAAAGAGACTACCTTTTCACTATTAAAGTGGAATAAAAGGACAAAAACGATAAGATGACACCACAATTTCTAAAAAATGGGTAATTGGTGCTTAAAAACATTTTTCTTCCGCTGACACTTGTTCTTGCTCTTGGCGGATGTGCAACCTGGTCACACACAGAAGCCACAAAAGACGGAAAACCGCTTGAATATACGAGCATTGACAAATCCGCTCAGAAAGATCCCGCTGATGTTCTTCTGTCCAAGGAAGATATCACTGACAAACCATATGAAACATTGGCGGAACTTGAAGTGATCGTGAACAAGACAACCATCTTTCATGCTGATCCGACACCTGAAATGGTCGATCAGAAATTGAAGGAAGAGGGAGCGAAGCTCGGTGCTGATGCTGTCGTTCTTATCCGCTATGGTACCGTTGGCATTTCCATTGCCAGCTGGGGATCACTGGAAGGCAAGGGCAGGGCCGTGAAGTTTAAAAAACAGAAATAATTTAATCTGGTGAAATGAAAAAACGATTATTCTTGAGTGCCCTCATGCTGGGCGCGCTTTGCGCCTGTGCTCGTAGCGCCCCCGACCTCCCGCCTGATTTACAGGCAAAATCAGCAGGTGAAGCTGCCGAGATTCTTAAAATAACGGATAAGGATCTTGCGCTGGATTGCACCCAGATTCAGGAAGAGATGCAGAACCTGAAAAAAGAGCATGACATTCATGAAACAACAATTCGCACACTCCGTGGTCAAAACCAGGCGGCCACTTATCTGGGACTATTCTTTTTGCCTGCCTATTTAGCAACAGATAATAACTCAGTGGAAAAAGAAAAACTTGATGCAATCCAAAAACGCTTTGATCAGCTTTATTATTTGAAGAAAGTGAAAAAATGCACAGCTTCAAACTGATTTTCAGGTTACTAAAGTCAAGTTCGAGGCTCTA
This sequence comes from Sneathiellales bacterium, assembly GCA_022360775.1. Taxonomy (GTDB): domain Bacteria; phylum Pseudomonadota; class Alphaproteobacteria; order Sneathiellales; family Sneathiellaceae; genus Sneathiella. The sequence goes on from JAKSCD010000015.1 coordinate 5,285, forward strand.
ATCTCTATATCCCTTCAAATCCTGTGGCAGTCATATTGATAAAACAGGCTTGCCATTAGCAAATACGGTTTTCAATCACATGAACAAAATTCTGATCCCTCTTGTTTTTCTGGTTCTTCTGCCAATAACGGCCTATTCCGAAGAGCTTACAGATGCAAAAAAAGCACTTATCAATGAGCTGCTTCAAATCACAAATGCCAAAGCAACTGCAAAAGGCGTCATGGAAAAGTCCGTAGCCCCGGTCTTTGAATCTATTCGGAAAAATCCCAAATTTCAAAAACCAGGTCTAATGGAAGAACTATCCCATAACGTTAATGCCTATCTGAATAGGGAGGTCATTGAATCCAGCCTGATGAATGATGTCGCATACATTGTTTATCACAGGCATTTCACTCTGGCGGAGCTGCAGGAAGTCATAAAATTCTACCGTACACCAATTGGAGCGAAACTGGCGACCAAGACGCCGATCGTCGCGCAGGAATCACTTGTTGAAACCCAAATGAGGACAAGATCACTTCAAGCCGGTGTTATTAAAATCATGCAAGAGACAATTGCCAAATATCAGCAATAAATCTATAAAACTAGTTTTGTGGTTGCTTTTTTTCCGCCGCTTCATTATATAGACAGTATGAACACACAGATTATTGCAAAGACGTTGGCTGAGCTTGGGCATGAAACACGGCTTGAGATTTTCCGTACCCTTGTCAAAGCAGGGCCTGAAGGCCTGACAATCGGGGAAATCGGGAACCGCCTGAATGTCCCGGCATCTACGCTTGGCTTTCACTTAAAGGGTCTTATTTCTGTCGGGCTTGTCAGCCAGGAGAAACAGGGCCGGAGTGTTATCTGCAGGCCTGAACTTGATATTCTGTCCCTGGTCATTCGGGATCTGGAAGCGGAATGCTGCACAGATCAGTCCGTCAGCCACCTGAAGGAAGAGGACGCATAGTCTCTTTTTTTGTCTTTAAATATCTATATTTCTAGTGATTTGGATCATTAAAATGAGCAGTACAACACATGAACCACAGCAAAGCCCGTCAGTCCTTTCCGAGTTGATTTCGGCGGTGCATACGAAAACCGGCTTCGCCGTATATTTTATGATTGCTGTTTTTACAGGCCTTTTGCTGCTCACAGAAAAGCAAGCACTCGCCAGCCTGGAATTTACGGCAATCCAACTATGGGATATTCTCCCCTTTCTCGCCCTTTCCGTGCTCCTTGCTGCTCTTTTGAAAGCATCAGGTGCTGATCAGATTGTCGCCAGGGTTTTTGAAGGGCGCCCCGCGCAAGCGATTATCGTTGCCTCCTTATTTGGAGCGCTCTCCCCCTTCTGCTCTTGCGGTGTCATCCCCATTGTTGCTGGGCTTCTCGCCGCTGGTGTTCCAATTGCGCCGGTTCTGGCTTTCTGCATTGCTTCCCCGATTATGGATCCGCAGATGTTTGTTTTGACAGCGGCAAGCCTTGGAATGGATTTCACCATTGCAAAAACCCTTGCCGCAGCGGGCATGGGTATGCTGGCCGGTTTCGGTACGCATTTGATTGCCAAAACCGGCGCCTTGCAGGATGTCTTGAAACCCATGGCGAAACCGTCCTGCGCCAGCAGCTGTTCGGACAAGCCAAAACAGTCAGCACCGATTGTCTGGTCCTTCTGGAAAGATGCTGAACGACGGAACAGCTTTCTGGACACAGCGGGCTCTTCAGCCTGGTTTCTGGGGCGTTGGCTAGCCCTCGCCTTTTTGCTGGAAAGCCTGATGATTGCTTATTTGCCGGGCAATCTTGTTGCCTCTCATCTTGGGGAAAACTCCGCCTCGACCCTGCCTCTCGCGGTTCTGCTTGGCGTTCCCGCCTATCTCAACGGTTTTGCCGCTATTCCCCTTATTCGCGGCCTGATCGATCTTGGAATGTCACCGGCAACCGGCATGACTTTTATGCTGGCTGGCAGTGTCACCAGCATACCAGCAGCAATTGCCGTCTGGTCTCTCGCAAAACCCAGGCTCTTCGGTCTCTATCTTGCCTTTGCAGCCTTTGGTTCCCTCCTTTCAGGATATGCCTATCTTCTGTGGATAGGTTAAGGGATCACACCCCTCAAACCGGTCCGGCTTCGACAGGAAGCCGGGCCTGTTTCCAGTCCGGAAATCCCTTCGCAAGGCGGCTGGCTTTCCAGCCCTGTTTAATGAGTAACGCCGCCGCATCCGCTGAAAGTAAACAGTTGGGCCCCCTGCAATAGGCGACGATTTCCTTATCTTTCGGCAATTCGGAGAGCCTCGCTTCCAGCTCCTCATAGGGAATATGAAGTGCGCCGGGAAGATGCCCCGCCACATAATCCTCTCCTTCCCGGACATCCAGAAGAATAACGGATTTCTCTGCCATTCGCTTCACCAACTCCTCTCGCGAGAGAGCTTCCATGGTTTCCGGGGATTGCCGGCTCTCAGACACCATTTTTTCGATTTCCCGGCGCCCATGATCCACAAAATCCTGCATCGCGTCCAGCAACTCAAGAACCGGGCCGGATGCCAGGGAGTAATAGATATGCTTGCCCTGCCTTTCGGTTATGACCAGGCCCGCTCTTTTTAGCTGCTGCAAATGCTGGGAGGTATTGGCGACCGACAGCCCAGTTCGCCGCGCCAGCTGTTCTACAGATTTTTCTTCCTGCGCAATATGTTCAAGCAACATCATCCGATGCGCATTGCCCAAAGTCCGCCCCAAATCTGCAAGCTCAGTAAAATTGTTTTTCGTTTCAGTCATTGACAGTATTCTAGCAGGCTTCTATCATTCAATCAATCTATTGAATGTTTAAATGAGGAAAAAATGTTGCTTTCCAGTGAATGGCTTTTATTTTCCCTGCTGCTTGGAATTGGGGCCACCCTCGTTATGGATATCTGGGCGTTTTTGCAGCTCAAGATTTTCAAAATTCCCTCTTTGAATTATGCCCTTGTCGGTCGCTGGATCGGCCACATGTTTAAAGGGGTTTTTCGCCATCAGCCGATCCTGCAATCCCCTTCGATTAAGGGAGAAGCTTTGCTCGGCTGGACAGCGCATTATGCAATCGGGGTCCTTTTTGCCGGCGCTTTTCTGGCTGTCCTTGGTACAAACTGGATGACAGAGCCTGATTTTGTAAGCGCTCTGCTGATGGGGATTATCACAGTCAGTGCCCCGTTCTTTCTGATGCAGCCTTCTTTCGGTTTTGGAATTGCAGCATCCAAGACCCCGGCACCAAAGACCGCCCGCATCAGAAGCCTGATCGCCCATACATCCTTTGGTGTTGGTCTTTATCTGACAGCCCTTCTGTTCAGGTTCTTGCAGGCGTAGTAACATTCTCTCTGGACAAAAGTCCTATTTATAGTACTTTTTGATAAAACAAAAAGAACAGGACAGCTCCAGAGGGATCTAATGACATCTCAAAACAAGGAAATTCTGCGCATTGCCAATTGCAGTGGCTTTTATGGAGATAAGCTTTCAGCAGCAAGGGACATGGTGGAAGGCGGTCCCATTGACGTTCTGACCGGGGATTATCTGGCCGAACTCACCATGTCGATCCTGTTTTCCAAAAAACGAAAAGATCCGAATGAAGGCTATGTGGGAACCTTTTTGAAACAGGTTGAGGATGTCCTGAGGCCCTGCCTGGAAAAAGGTATAAAAATCGTCTCCAATGCCGGTGGCCTGAACCCTGAAGGTATGGCAAAAGCCGTTGAAAAAATGGCCGGCGAAATGGGTCTTGAATGCAAGGTCGCCTATATTGACGGGGATGACCTGATCCCGCGCCTTAAATCGCTGCAGGAAGAGGGAGAAACCTTTACCAATATTGATACCGGTAGTGCTCTTGCGCAAAGCGGCCTGCGTCCGGCAACCGCCAATGCCTATCTTGGCGGCTGGGGCATAAAGGAAGCGCTTGATATGGGGGCGGATATCGTTATTGCCCCGCGGGTAACCGATGCGGCTGTAGTGATTGGTCCTGCCGCCTGGAAATTCGGCTGGAAACGGGATGACTTTGATGCCCTGGCCGGTGCCGTGGCCGCAGGACATCTGATCGAGTGCGGGACCCAGGTTTGCGGCGGAAATTATGCGTTCTTTGAAGAAGTCCCGAGCTTTCACAATGTAGGCTATCCCATTGCGGAGATAGAAGCCGATGGCAGTTTCACGGTGACCAAGCATCCCGGGACAGGCGGACTGGTTTCCGAAGGGACAGTCACCGCGCAACTTTTATATGAGATTAACAGTCCAGCCTATAAAAACCCGGATGTTATCTCTCATTTTGATACCTTGAAAATCGAGGAGGTCGGCCGGGATCGTGTCCGCGTCAGCGGTTGCCGGGGAAGCACGCCTCCTTCCAGCCATAAGGTATGCATGAATATTCTGGGTGGCTATCGCAACAGCATGGAGCTTCTGTTGACAGGGCTTGATATTGAGAAAAAGGCGAAGATATTCACCGATGTCCTGTTTGAGCTTATGGGCGGGAAAGAAGCTTTTGATGAGGTTTCCATTGATCTGATCCGCACCGATAAAGAGGAGGCGATGCGCAATGAAGAAGCCTTTGCCTCGCTCCGGATCAGTGTGAAATCTTCCGATCCAAAACTTGCGGGAAGAATTTTTTCTGCCAGGATTATCGAGCTGGCCCTCGCCTCCTATCCGGGTTTTTCAGGGAGAACAGCCCCGGGAGCAGGCGGACCTTTTATCATCCATTGGCCAGCTCTGGTAGAGAGCCGCCATATCACCGAAAAAGTCCATATGGGTGATCAGACTGTCGATATCCTGCCTACCAGTCAACTGGATCTTGATGAAAAACTGTCTCAGAAAAAGCCGATCGAGCTTGCACCTGTTCCCTCGGGGGAGACGATTGAAATCCCGCTCGGCCGGGTGTTCGGAACCCGGTCCGGCGATAAAGGCGGGGCTGCCAATATCGGCCTTTGGGCGAAAAGCGATGAAGCCTATGCCTGGGCCTTTAAGCATCTCACGGCAGAGAAGCTTGCTGACCTGATGCCCGATATCGCCCCTTATCGGGTCGAGCGGTTCGATCTTCCCAATATTCGCGCGGTCAATTTCATGATTTACGGCATTCTGGGGGAAGGGGTTGCTGCCAATGACCGGATTGATGGACAGGCAAAGACCATGGGTGAATATTTACGCGCGCGCAGGATCCGTCTTCCCAAAAGCATTATCCCTTCTTCATCCTCACCCTTAAAGGCATAAAAATGACAGAACAACTCAGCCTCGAAGGCCTGACATTTACGACATTGAAACTGGATTTCGCGGATCATATTTTCACCATCACGTTAAACCGGCCGGAAGCCAAAAACGCCATTAATCCGGTGATGAGCAATGAATTGATCTATGCCCTGGATTATGCAAAAGAAACCCGCGCTGTAAGAGTTGTTGTCATCGCCGCCGAAGGGGATGTTTTCTGTGCCGGTGGAGATCTTCGGTCTATGAGCGGACGGGCAGGCGACGGGCCGGTATCCACTGTTCCCAAACGGGGGGAGACCGATGATATCTCCCTTCGCCTTCGCCATATCAATAAACCGGTCATCTCAAAAATCCAGGGCCCGGTTTTCGCTGGTGCGCTCCTTCTGGTGTTCAATAGCACGCATGCCTATGCTGCAGATCATGCCCATTTTTCCGCCCCTGAGATCAAAAGAGGGATCTGGCCCTTCATGGTGATGGCGGGCTTATTCCGGGTCATGAACAAGCGCCAGGGACTTGATTTCATTATGCGCGGGGAACGGATCTCCTCAACAGAGGCGGAGAATTACGGCCTTATTAATCAGGCGGTCCCTGCGGATAAACTCGATGAAATAGTCGAAAAAATCGCCGGTAATCTGGCCTCTCTTGCACCCGGTACCATGCAGATCGGCCTTGCCGCCTATACCGAGCAAGACGATATGGATTTTGATCCGGCCTTGCCTGCCTTAAGGGCCAAACTGGATGAATGTCTGAAAAGCGCTGATGCCAAAGAGGGGATTTCCGCCTTTTTGGAAAAGCGGGAACCGAATTGGGACTGATCCATGAATACGGTTGATGGACCTTATACATCGCGGGTTTCCCTGTACCTGAAAGTCGCCAATATCCTGCGCAGCCGAATTGTGAAGGGTGTCTGGCGGCGCGGCGACCGCCTTCCTACGATTTCAGCCCTTTGCAAGGAATTTCAGGTCGGGCGTATCACCATCCGGCAAGCCTTGCATCTTCTTTCCGGTGAAGGTCTGATCATCAGCAGCCGCGGTCGCGGGACCTATGTCTCGACGGATGTAGTTCCAACACCAGCCCAGACAAAAGCCGCCTCTCACTTGAACCAGGATCAGGAAGCGTTGCACATCCTCGATGTTTCCGGCCCAACAACTCTGCCCCGGTCCCTGCTTGGGCAGGACAAGGCCTTCGACAGCTACCACTGCGTCCGAAAACTCCGCTTTCATGGAGATATCCCTTACTGTCTGATGGACATCTATGTGGAGAGTAGCGTTTTTGCAGAAATTCCGCGCCCCGAGATTGAAAGAACCCCGCTTGCCCGGCTGATCTCGGAATTTTCGTCAAAACCGGTCAGCCGCGCCTCTCAATCCCTGACGGTAGGGGCGGCGGATTATGAATGTTCCCGACTTCTGAAATGTGCGATGGCTGCTCCCGTCGCTGAAATTGATCGCAGCTTTCTTGATACGGATGGCCTCCTGATTTCCCGGGGTCATTATCTTTATCGCGGCGATCTTTTTCTGATGGAAACAGATCATGAAGGGGATCCTGTGGCAGATATGCCGTCAGGCTGGATGCCGGATGTGAAACTGGACTAGAAAGTGATTTCGTCCAGTTCCTCCTCAATATCCTCCATGGACATGGCGGCACGTACGCCGGGACGGCTTTTGGCCCGCTTCAGGAAATCACTCAGAAAAGGCCAGTTTTCGATGGTCTTTTCCGTTGCCGGCAACCAGCGTAACACAGTCAGAAGATAAGCATCCGCAACAGAAAAATCCCTGCCCATCAGAAAGTCCCGACCATCAGAGAATTCCGAATTCATAAAGTCGAGCTTTCTGTTTAGCACCAGTTGCGCCTTTTCCCGTCCGACCTTATCCAGTTGAGGGGCAGCAAAAAATGGACTGAAAGATTTGTGAATTTCCGCTGCTATGAAATTCAGATAGCCGTTCATATGGGCTCGGGCAACTGTGCCTGCCCGGGGCGCCAGCTTCGCATCAGGAAAAGAATCGGCGATAAACTGCAAAATAGCAGGTCCTTCCGTGATCACATCGCCATTTCCCAGCTCCAGCGATGGAACATATCCCATACGATTAATCTGCAGATAATCTTCACCGGCGGATGTTGTTTTGGCGTCCGTATCGACAATATCTGTAGAGAAACGGGCCTGGGCTTCATAAAGGGCAATATGCGGTGCCAGTGAACCTGACCGCGGGCGGATATAGAGTTTCATCAAGATTACGCGGGATTAAACTGATTTTCTGCAAAATAGATAAACATACTGAGGACCATATCCACTGTTTCCCCGTCTGATGCAAGCGGCAAATGCACACGCTCCAGATCAGCGAAATCATTTTTAAAGGAGACAGCCGATAGACCCAGCCGATAGATAGGAAGCGCCTTTTCAACAGCCTCAACACGACCGGTATGAGGAAACTGATCCTGGATATTTTCAAAAAATTCATCCAGATACCTTCCTGTCGCATCAAATTCCATATTGCGGGAAACCACACTACCCATCACACGATATTTAAAACGATAGGGATTTCTCTCAACGTCCACGAGTGTGAGATGGGGCATCGCGACAGGAACCTTGAACGGGTCAAAGTCTTCTCGGCTCGGGAGACGAGTTTTCGGATGAATTTCAAGGTAGTAGTCAAGTAATGATCGCAACCTTTGGTCGACTGTATTGGCACGAATGCTAACAGCTTCTGTATAGCTATCATGTATAATCTTGCTCATTCCCGTACCGGATTATTGTTGAATTGTGCCCCTAGAACGGTTGGAATGATACTATGGTAAATAAAGCAAGCATTTGTAAAGTAATAATTTTTTTGGCCTGCAAGAAAGAGAAGCTGACATGTCTAGTCAGGACAGCACATGCATACCCCTGTCCCAGAGCTCAAATTGCAGACCATAATCGTCTTCTATGATTGTGAGAAAAGTACTTCCATCCTGCCAGCTAAACGATAGTGGATTGTCCACAACTCGCGGTTTCCCATAGCGCTTGCTCAATTGTGCGAAAAGCGCTTTTCGCGACTGGCGGTCTTCGCCTTTCAGGAAAACACGAATTTTCCAGATTTTATGCCCTTTGACCGGGGCCGTAAAATTCACCCAGTATTTGACTTTGGAAAGATCTCTTGAGGCCGCATCCGCACAAAAAAGCTGGGCAACTTTACTGGTGATCTGATTGCCATACCGGATTTTCGGAGCGCAAAAAATAATGTCGGATCGTTTGTAATCTTTAAGTTGAGCACCCAGGGAAAACCCGGTGAGACCATTGAGCGCAATTTTAAGAGGATAGGCAGTAAAAGCCGCGGGGCTCGCGACAACCGGATCAGGGTCCTGACTTCGGGCGTCACTTCCGGTGCAGGAGGCGACAATCGCGGCAAGCCCCATGCCCAACAGAATTTTACGAGATCTCCTTAAACCCAAAATCTGACATCCCCTCAAGGCCAGAGAAACTGAAGCGCCTCCAGCATACCGAAGAAGTCATCCGGTTAAAGGTCAAAAATGGCAAAAATTGGGTTAAAATGTGAGAAAAGGGATTCCTGTTCAGGAATCCCTTTTTTTAGGCAGCTCTGACATCTGTCAGGAAGCTTTCAATATCCGATCTTAAAGACCGGGATAACTCGTCCAGCCGCGATGATGCAGACTGAACCTGTTCAGCAGCAGAGCCTGTTTGTGAAGCTTTTTCAGAAACAGTTCCGATTTTGCTCGAAACCTCCTGCGTGCCACTGGAAGCTTCCTGGACATTTCTGGAGATTTCATTAGTCGCAGCACTTTGTTCTTCAATCGCGGAAGAAATGCCAACAGTTGACTGACGTATGCTCGTAATTACAGAATCAATACTTGATATCGCCGCCACAGCTGTATCTGTAGCGCTTTGCATATCATTTATCTGACCCGCAATCTCTTCCGTTGCTTTCGCTGTTTGTGTGGCAAGGCTTTTCACCTCACTTGCGACAACAGCAAATCCTTTACCGGCATCACCTGCTCGCGCAGCTTCAATGGTCGCATTGAGGGCTAACAGATTTGTTTGCCCTGCAATGTCACTGATCATACTGACCACTTCACTGATTTTACGCGCAGCACCAGCAAGATTTGAGACCGATTCTGTACTATTTGCCGCTTCCACAACAGCCTTCTCTGAAACCTGATTAGCCTGCTGAACCTGACGGCTAATCTCGTTGATGGAAGAGGAAAGCTCTTCTGCAGCCGCGGCTACAGTCTGAACATTCTTCGACGCATCATTGGATGCCAGCGCAACCCCTTCAGACAGATTAAGCGATTCTCCCGCTGTATCCGTCATCTGCTGTGCCGTTCCAGAAAGGTCCTTGGTTGCATGCGATACTGTGGAAAGCAAATCAGATACACGCGCCTCGAAATTCTCAATGAGACTTTCAATTTGTCTGGTCCGTTCCTCTTTTTCACGAGCCTCTGAGAGCTCACGCTCTCGCTCACTTGCAAGCCTCTTTTCTTCAGCTTCGCGAGTGAGTTTTTCCTGATTTGCCTGCTCCTCGGCATGCTGGTCCGCTTCAAGTTTCAAACGTTCCTGCTCGATAGCATTTTCCTTGAAAACCTGGACTGCTTTCGCCATCTCGCCCATTTCATCTTTCTGGCTCTGATGAGGAATATCTACAGATTTATCTCCTTCAGACAATTTTGCCATAACCTCTGTAAGAGACAAAACAGGACGGCGGATAAGCCGAACCACTGCATAAGTGGCACCACCTGCTATTACAAACGCACAGACCGCAATGATCAGAAATTGGGTAACAGTTGCACTGCTATCTTCCGATGCAGTCTCGAAACTGACGGTACTTGCCTTCTGCCAGTTTGTCGCCAGCTGTTCGATCGTCTTGTACATGGCATGGAATTTGTCATCGGCCGATACCATCATGATAACAGCGGTAGAACCATCTATCTCTGACATATCGATGACATCTTTAACGGCAACAACATATTCACCAAGCTGACCCTCAAGAGAGTTGAGGAGCTTCAGTTCATCTTCCTGGAAATTCCCTGTCTCGGTGTAGTCTTTCAGGGCTTTCACAAAACCATCTGACGCTTTCAGAAGGCCTTCACGCTGTTTAGCGAGTTTTTCTTCCTCAACACCAGCGTTCATGTGAGAAATAAGACGAAACAAACTGCCATTATAGGCTTGCAGATCCCGTTGAAATCTATATGCAGCCCCCGTCTTCTGTTCTGACTGTTTATGCAGGGTCGACATGGATTGATGACCCCGCTCCAGACCGGTAATTGCAACAACACCCAAGACCAAAAGAGCCAATGCAAAGATTGCCGGGGAAATAAACAGTTTTGCCGAGATACTCAGATCTTGCAAACTCATTTTTTCACTCCTTACCGACTTTTTATTCGTAGTAGCCTGCGATAAAAACCTGGTCTTCAACGGCTACAAAATAAGAGTGCTTTTGAGTGATTTTCTTTGTTTGCGGATGTGGCCATTTATAGGAAACCCAACCGGAACCATCCTTGCCGGATACATCCAGCATTTCCTGAACAAAAAGTTTACCATCTGTGTCTTTGATTTTTTCAAGAGACTTTCCGACAAGTTTCGGATTAACGGCATGAAAAACGATCTTTCCTTTTTCCTTTTTCATGACGATGACATAAATCTCGCCCTTGAAATAGTCGCCTTCCTTGACACTAAAGTCCTTGAAAGCGTTTTCCGCACCAACAGACTGATAGTGCTTGACGGCCTCATCGAGAATTTTTGTGGTCTGGGCCTTTTTATCTTCTGCCTGCGCGGTGCCAGCGAGCAGAATAGTCAGGAAAGAAATACATACAAAAAACTTTTTAATCATAATACATCCTTATAACACAACGCTTAAAAGTTGTTTATGACCTGTATTCAGTTAAAAGAATGCTAATGGCTCAGGATGTTTTCAAATATTATTTTATAAGAAAAACCTGAATATCATCAGGTGTTTGCAAACGCCTTATATCGACGAACAGTTTTGTCGCTTCTTCATAGCTGCGGCCCAGCAGTTTCACCCACTGTTTGATCCGCCCTGCCTCTCGCACGTCATTATCCATGACCATAATCAGGTTCCTGTAATAGGAAAGCCAGTCCAGGATTATCGGCCAGGCAAAAGCCTTGTCCTGCCTGTTTGCAATCTCCAGCCCGAGGCTGGGACGCGCAATCACGCCGCGTCCCACCATAAAATCCGTGCAGCCGCTGATGTTCCGGCAAGCGTCAAAATCCTCAACAGTCCAGATTTCACCATTTGCGACAACCGGAATTGAAAGGGTTTCACGGATCGGTGCCAGATATTCCCAGTGGGCCGGCGCTTTATATCCTTCGAGCTTGGTTCGCGCATGAACGGTCAGCTTCATGGCACCGCCTGCTTCAATCGCTTGTGCATTTTCAAGGAAAAGGGATTTATCGGAAAATCCGAGACGCATTTTTGCGCTTACCGGAATCTCTTCGGGTACAGCCCGCCTGACAGCACAAACAATTTCATGCAGGCGATCTGGCCACTGCAATAAGGACGCTCCCGCATCATGACGGTTGACCGTTTTTGCCGGGCAACCAAAATTGATATCAATTCCAGGCGCCCCCAGGCTCGCCACAAAAGCTGCATTTTCGGCCATAAGCGAAGCCTCGCCGCCCATCAGTTGAACATGCACCGGAACACCTGAAGCGGTTTTTCCACCCTGGTCCAGCTCGGGACAAATATGACGAAAGGTAGCGGCGGGCAGGATGCCCTTGCTCACCCGTACAAATTCAGAAACGCAAAGATCAAACCCGCCAATCCGGGTCAGGATATCGCGCATATGAACATCAACGACCCCTTCCATGGGGGCAAGTGTCAAAGTCATTTTCCAACAATCACAGCCATTACATCAAAACCGTCAGCCTCCGGAAAGGGTCGCTGATCAGCGGCGGGACCCTATCACATTTCATTTTCCTGCGCTTTATTTATTGGTTTGTCATAAATTAATGTTAAATAGATCCGGATATAAAAGATTTAAGCACTTCAGTGGCCATAGGGGTCACTACAGGAAAGGAAAGAACTATATGAGTGGATTTCTCACCAATACCTCCAGCGGACATGGCGCCGCACATTCCCTCCAGAAATTCACAGATGCCGATAAGGCCGTTGACGCGATCATCGCGATCTATACTGAAAATGCCGAAAAAGTAAAAAAACGTTTCGATGCGTTTGCAAGCGGAGATAAGGAAAGTCCGCTGGATACAGGCTATTATCCCTATCTTGGTCTCGAAATCGGGCCAACAGACATTAATCTCAGCGGTAAGCTGGCCTATGGAAACCTGCATGCTGCAGGGACTTTTGGCACGACCCTGACCCAGCCGGTTCTGTTTCGCAGTTATTACCGGGAACAGATTGACCTGATCCTGAAAAATCATGGCAAACCTGTTCTTGTCGGCCTGAGTGACCGGCCCATGCCGCTTCCCTTTGTCATCGAGAAGGCGTCAGCGAATGTCTCCGGGGACGATGTGCAAGCCTTACAATCCATTTTCCCGATGCCGGATCTTGCCAATATTCACGATAATATTGCCAACGGAATTCATCAGGAATTGCCGGGCGATCCCCTGCCGCTCTCCCTCTTCCCGGCGGAACGAGTGGATTACTCCCTTCTCAGGCTCTCCCATTACACCGGCACGGCGCCGCGTCATTTTCAGCGCTTTGTCCTCTTTACCAACTATCAGCGGTATGTGGATGAATTTGTTGAATATGGTATCGACCAGGTCAAAAACGGTAATGAATACAGAGCCTTCGTTGCCCCGGGCAACGTAACGATCACCAATCCGGATCTGACGGATGAAGAACCGGGCGGCGTGGCGCCAAAACATCTGCCGCAGATGCCTGCCTATCATCTTGTACGCAACCGGCATGAAGGGATTACCCTCGTGAATATCGGGGTCGGCCCCTCCAATGCCAAGACAATCACCGATCATATTGCCGTCTTACGGCCGCATTGCTGGCTGATGGTCGGCCATTGCGGCGGCTTGAGACGCACGCAACGGCTCGGCGACTATGTTCTTGCCCATGCCTATGTCCGTGAAGATCATGTTCTGGACGAGGATATCAGCCCGTCTGTCCCGCTTCCGGCAATTGCAGAAATTCAGGTGGCCCTTACAGAAGCTGTTGCAAAAGCGTCCCATATCGATCCGGACGCACCGAACCTGAAGGAACATTTCAGAACAGGAACGGTTTATACAACCGATGACCGGGACTGGGAGTTGCGCCACAGGGAACTTTCCATGCGCTTCAACCAGACCAAGGCCATTGCTATTGATATGGAATCAGCGACCATCGCAGCCAATGGCTTTCGCTTCAGGGTCCCGTATGGCACCCTTCTTTGTGTGTCCGACAAACCACTGCATGGGGAAATCAAGCTTCCCGGCATGGCAAACAAATTTTATCAGGACCGGACCGCAAAGCATTTACGGATCGGTATCGATACCCTGCGCAGCTTAAGGGAAAGCGGTATAGAACGGCTTCATTCCCGTAAACTTCGCAGTTTTGATGAACCGGCCTTCAGATAGAAGAATGACGGTTTAGATGAGGAAGGATGATCTCGGCCAGCCTGACACATAAATCAGGCGAGAGATCATGCCCCATCCCGTCAACCGGAACCATAGTCGCACCGGGGATATGATCGGCCGTATCCTGTCCTGCCGATATCGGAACCAGTCGATCCTCCGTCCCATGGATGACCAGCGCAGGGATAGAGACTTTTTTCAGCTCTTCCCGCCGCGACGGCGCAGTAAAAACGGCCGCCATCTGCCTCATATAGCCGTTCGGGCTGACGCCGCGATCCACACAATGACCGATATGGGCCTTCAGGGCATCACGATCCCAGCGAAATCCGGGACTGCCGATCACATCATTCACGCCCAGACCAAAGGCAATTATATCTTCTCTGGCAGGGCTCGCAGGTGCGCCTGAGATAGCCGCCATAGCCTCCGGATCGGGAGCAGAGACACTGGCTTCCCCAGAGGAAGACATAATCGAGGTCATGGACAGGCAGCGCGCCGAATGGTGAATTGCCATTAACTGAGTAATCATACCGCCCATGGACATCCCTGCGATATGAGCCCTGGCAAGAGACAGGCTGTCCATCAGATGAACCACATCCTCTGCCATTTGATGAAGACCATAAGGCACATCGGGGATCTCCCCGCCTGATCGCGCAGCGATAACTTTTTCCATATCCGGCAAGCCCAGATTTTCAAGCCGCTCCGATTTTCCAACGTCCCGATTGTCAAAACGCACCACATGATAGCCGGCATCAGCAAGGGTCTTGCAAAAGGAAACAGGCCAGTCAATCAGCTGAAAACCAAGCCCCGCAATCAGGATTACGGCCGGATTCTCTGCTTTGCCAAAGGTTTCCACCTCAAGACTTAAAGAACCCGCTTTCACTTGTGCCATCAATCTCTCCCTTTTTTTGACATACTAGCCAGTATGACCCCTGGCAAACAACCACAACAGTATGAGTATTATTGTTTTGCTGCAGCTAACAAGCTGCGCGAAAGCTGCAATCGGTCCAGATAACCCCGCGCATAAAAAAACGGGCCCTGAAGGCCCGTTTGTTTTAGGAATTCGGTTTTTCAGGACGTGGTCTTGATCCAGTCCTCGATCTGTCCTTTGGGAGATGCACCAACTTTTGTGCCCGCCACTTCACCATCCTTGAACAACATCATTGTCGGAATTCCCCGGACACCATATTTGGTAGGTGTATTGGGATTCTCATCGATATTGATTTTGGCAACTGTAATTTCTCCCGCCATTTCATTGGAGATTTCCTCCAATGCAGGGGCGATAGATTTACAAGGGCCACACCATTCGGCCCAGAAATCGACCAGAACCAATCCGTCACTTTTTAAAACATCCTGCTCAAATGAAGCATCTGTTACATTTGTTGTGGCCATTCTATCCTCATATCAGGCAAAAAAATTGAGGCGATTTTAAACCCTAAAACCGCCCTCTTATATATGAATAATGGCGTATTAGATATCAAGGCGTCAAGTGATCGTCTTCTCAATCGGGAAAGGGCAGAACCATAAGATGTGGTGTATCTGTCCATAACAGCCCACATTTTATAGGCTTTTCGGGATACATTTTTTTTAGGGCCTCCCGATAAATTTCCATTTGCCGCCGATAAATCGCAGGCACTTCAGCCACATCGGTTGGGGAGGGCCTGTTTGTCTTATAGTCGATGATCAGGATCTCCTCTTCCTTTATCAGCAACCGATCAATCTGACCCGACATGACCTGATGTGCGAATAATCCAGTGAGCGGAACCTCCGCCATGCTTCCTGGTCCAAATATCTCTGAAAATTCAGGATGCTCGAGAACTTTCAGGGTCTCTCTCAGGATTTCTTCCTGCTGCGCGTCTGACAGCTTATGAGCCGGTCGCTCAAGCCATTTTTTCGCAGTTCCCTCCCGCTTTTCAAGTGGCACATCAGGCAGGCTTTCAAGAAGCCGGTGGATCAGAATTCCCCGGTGAAACCGATGCCCCTCATCACCGCCAAGCGGAGAACGCACCTGGGGTTCCTCTTCCTCTCGGGAGGGGGTCAGCGGTTGCGGCGGGGATGGTTCTTCTGCAGGAGGTTTCAAGGCCCAGACCGGAAGTCCTGCACCAGGCATCAACGTTTTTTCTGCCCTTTCATCCTGCTCGCCCTTTATTTTCCCGGAAGAACGCCGGCGGGCGACATCCCCCCAGGGGAGCAGGATTTCTTCTGTTTTATCCTCAAAATCCAGGCCAAAAGCAGTATCAATCAGATTGTACCAACAATTACCGGCCCTGCCCCGAACCCCTTCCCAGCCGCAGATATAAAGCCGATCCTCTGCCCGGGTCAGGGCCACATAAAGCAGGCGTTTCTTTTCTTCCTGTTGACGGTCCTTTAATCTCTGCCGGGCTTTGCGGGTTCGGTTTTCATCATTTTCCGAACGGGCCGGGCAAAGTGGCATGGACATCTCTTCATCTGACCAGAAAATCTCTGTATTTCCGGCATTGCGGCTGGACTGACAGGTATCGGGCAAAAAGACAATCGGGGCCTGAAGTCCCTTTGAACCATGCACAGTAAGCACCCGCACCTCGTCGCGAACCTGTTCCATGTCCCTTTTAACGATTGCGCCGCCCGCTTCAACCCAGTGAAGAAAAGCCTGCAATGATGTGGCTTCATTGCGTTGATAACCGAGGGCCAGGGACAGAAATTCATCAATGGGATCTGCCGCTTCCTCTCCAAGCCGCCCAAGCAGCTTTTTACGCCCGCCTTCTTCAGAAAGGACAGAGGCAAAAAACTCGTAAACCGGAATAAAATCGGCCCGGGCCAGTTGCCGTCTTAGAAAAGCGGTCGCATCGTCAAAGAGTGGAAGTCCGGGTTTATTATCCCGAAGGGCGCTCCAGAGGCTGCCTTTACGGTTATAGGCAAGATCAAAAAGCTGATTATCATCACATCCGACAAAAGGGCCTTTCAGGACCACGGCCAGGTTAAGATCGTCTTCCGGCAGAAGCGTGAAACGGGCCAGCGCCAGAAGGTCCATAACCGCCAACTGCTCGGTCAGAACCATCCGGTCCGCACCGGCCACCGGGATACCTGCCTTCTTAAGAGCCCGCACCATATTTTCAAAAAACACATTACGGCTTTGCACCAGGATCATAATATCCCGGGGCCGAATTTTCCTGCCGCTGGAGGCCAGCCGCTCTCCCTGATCCAGCCAGTTTTTAATCTGGCCTGCTATCCGATCCCCAAGCTCTGCCGCAGGAGAGCTGCTGATCCCCTGATCAAGCGGGATTTCCCAGGTATCCTCGATATCCTGTTCCGGCGGCTTGATCGGTGGCCAGATTTCCGTAAACCCGGCCTGATTTTCCCGGAAGATAAAATGTCTGATATCGCTGCTCTCGGCCGTTAATCCCTTCCGCGCGCCAACATCGGAAAAAATATCATCTACAAGTGAAAGAACTGCATCAGTGGAGCGAAAAGAAAGATCCAGCGGGACCAGTTCCCAGTTTTTTTCGGCCGCCTGCGCTTTTGCTTCAAATCCCTGGCGCATCTGATCGAAAGCCGCCGGATCAGCCCCTTGGAAGGAATAGATGGATTGCTTTTCATCCCCCACCACAAAAAGAGTACGATGATGATCTCGCGCGGTGTCACCACTGAAAAATTCTTCCGCAAGGCCGCCAATCACTTCCCATTGTTCCGGACTGGTATCCTGCGCCTCATCCACCAGGATATGATCAATACCACCATCCAGTTTGAACATAACCCACGGAGCCACATCACGGGCCGACAGGAGATCCCGGGCCGTCAGGATCAGATCATCATAATCCAGCTTGCCGCGCAGGGATTTTTGCCGATCATATTCCTCAATAAGCTGGTGCCCCATGCGGATCAGCGCAGAGGTCGTTCTCAAGACCCGAACGCGATTGCACTGATCCTGCAGTTCAAGAAGCCTTTCCGCTTCGCGCCGCATGACGTCGAGCGTCTCCGGTCGCTTGCCAAGGGTTGCTTTTGTTGCAAGCGATCGATCCGCTTTCATCTCGCCTTTTGCAGTCAGAAAAACGGTTTTGTATTTTTCAAGTAAGGCAACGCGCTGCTCCGGATTTGCCAGCCAATCCTGCATTTTCTGTGCATTGGCCTGTTCGGTCTTGCCCCCTTCCTGAAAAGGTTCGAGAAGGGAGCGCAGAGCGGATCCGGCAAAAGAGGCTTCCTCGCAAGCCTGGTTTAAAAGATCTTCCTCTTTTACACTCGCATCAATCTCAAGATACTCTGCCAAAGCCGCAAGGGCGTCCACCAGCCCCTCATATCCGTTAAGGAACCGCCTCAATCTTCCCCGGCGGCTGCTCAGATTTTGCATCAGGGACGCAAAATCCTGCTCGTTCACCTGTTCCGATACAATCGAAAGAGCTTCTGCAAGAGAAGGATTGGTTTCACCTCTTGCCTCCTGAAGCAGGTGATCCCGTGCAGCCTCCAGAATTTCCGCGGCTGTCCGCTCATCCATCACCTCGAAATTTGGCGCAATCCCGGATTCCAGTGGAAAACGCCCCAGAACGGATTCGCAAAAGGAATGGATCGTCTGGATTTTAAGGCCGCCCGGTGTATCCAGGACATGGGCAAACAAACGCCGCGCCCGACCCATTTCCTCTTCGCTCGGCGGGCGGTCCATCAACTCGGTTAACTCATCGAAAAGAGGAAGGTCCTCCTTTACCGACCATTCACCCAGCAGACGATTGAGCCGGTTGGCCATTTCAGCAGCTGCGGCCTTGGTAAAAGTAATACACAGGATCCGCTCTGGCCGGGTCCCCGCCAGCATCAGTCTTAACGTCCGATCCACCAGAACCCGGGTTTTACCGGATCCTGCAGAGGCTGCCACCCAGACCGATTGCAATGGATCAGCCGCCCGTTTCTGAAGGGCAATCCCTTCTTCCGCAAGGGGGGAGAGAATTTTATTCATCACTGTCCCCTCCTGACCATTCTTTAAGGCGTGCCAGATGCTCATAGTCATTAAACCGATCGACAAAAGCCGGACGCGGACGGGTGAGATAAGGGGTTGCTTCCCTGTCAAACTGGGCAATCAGGCGGCAAAGACCGTTATAGGCCTCCTCCGCAAGATCAGCAGGAGGAATGTTTTTTGATGCCAGGCGGCTTTTCCCCGCCGGACGTCCACCGCCCAGCTGGATATAGAGAAGCTCCACCACACTTGCAGCCTTCAGATCCTGAAAAGCTCCTCGGTCCAGCATTGCTGTTTCCAGGGAAAGCTGCGGTGAAATTCCGCTTTCCACCTGCTTTTCAGACGGGGGGCTGCCTGTCTTGTAATCCAGAATGGCAAAGGTACCCTCCCGGTTGCGATCAATTCGATCCGCTGTCGCCGAGAGTGTAAACGAACCACCTGGAGCTTTCAGATCAAGCTCTCCCTTTATTTCAAGAGCTGCAGG